>CAJUEY010000012.1 GCA_910585825.1 uncultured Lachnospiraceae bacterium
ACGATTTTGAGAATAACTACTATGAAATAGATTTTAATGGAAAGCAAATCATATAACTTCTGTGAGTTGTTAAGCGGATGCAAAAGCAGTAATTATGTGCACGAATTTGTATTATATTTCAAGCTTTGTGCAGTAGGAACACTTTTCTGAAAAGGGAGATTTTTTTCTAAAGTGTATAAGGAACGCAAGGAAAACAAATCGGTATCACGGCAGTGTCAATAAGACCATGGCAGGAGCGGATCTGGTTGTCACAGAGGATATTGTCATCAAAAATGGGGCAATTGTAACGGTTCTACCGGGCATATCCGCGCAGATAGAAGTTAATCCTGCTGTAAATGCGGACAGATATGAAAGCTACCGTGTGATCGGAGCAAAAACAATGCTTGTGAAAACGACAGGATCATGGAAAAAGTTAAGCTATCTTGACTAGAAGGCGAAAAAGGGAAAAAATATTATTATAATCAACATCTAAGGGAGTTTTGCGCACAGATTCACCCAGATAGGCATATAGTCAAAATGAGGAGGAATATATGAGCAAGAAAATAACAAAATGGTTAAATGTGGAAGAAATCAGAGCCGTAAAAACGTTTCTGCAGCGGGCAGTGGAGCGTCGGCCGGAAATAGGAGTTAAAAAATGATTATTGATCTATCAAAGTATAATGTGGTGACGGATTGGAAAAAGATTAAAAATTCAGTGTCGGGAGTAATATTGAGATGCGGTTATCGTGGATATGGCTCCGGCAAAATTATTGAAGATGCAAAATTAAAAGAATTTGCAACAGCATGTAAACAGAACAATGTTCCGTTTGGTTTGTATTTTATGTCACAGGCAATTAACGTTGCTGAGGGGAAGGAAGAGGCAGAATATTCATTGGCAAAAGCAAAAGAATACGAAGCAAAGCTTCCCGTATTTATTGATTCGGAGGACGGAGACGGAACAGCAAGGACAGTGCGCGCGGATGCATTATCAAAGGATGAAAGGACAGAAATTGTAAAAAAATTCTGTGATACAGTAATAAGTTCCGGGGTTTTGGCCGGAGTTTACGCGTCTGAATCCTGGTACATGGAAAAACTGCATTATGAGCAGCTGAAAGATAAATATATTATATGGGCAGCAAAATACGGAACAAATACCGGAATAAAGACATCAAAGATAAACCTTAGCATCTATCATATGCATCAGTATACGTCTAAAGGAACTGTCGCAGGAATCAAAGGCAATGTAGATTTGAACGAAGGAGATATAGAAAAAATCAGCATAAAAGATCAACAGACTGTTTCAAATACAGCCCAAAGCACGCATGTACAGTTGAATTATCAGCAGGGGCAGCAGTACACAAATGTTGTTGAAAGCCTGCGTATAAGGACAAAGCGTGCAGATCAGGCTCCGGCTGTACTTCCAAACGGAGAAATTCTTGGAATTATGGAAAAGGGAGCTAAAATCAAGAATCAGGCCACCGCAAGAGTAGGAGGGCAGATCTGGATGTACATAGGTCTGAATGCCAGGAAACAGGAGCAGTGGATATGTGCAGATACAGGAGCAAAGTCCTATATACAGTAGGTATAAAAAAGCGGCGGTAGTGCTGTTGCCTCAATGATATCAAAACACATTTTTGAACTATTATAAGGGATATTCCTCGAAATGCATCTAGGAATATCCCTTATAGACTGTAAATCTGTAAAATCAGAACTCTTCCGGATTTGTATCTTTGATCACAGGAGAAATCTGAGAAAGAAGATTATCTACATCTTCAAACATTGCGCTTTTGGTTGTTCCAAGGCTGCTTGCATGACTGATATTTTTCTGGACTTCATTATACTGCCTTTGGATATCATCAAAAAACTGACAGACAACCTGCAGTTCTTTCTGAGAATTTTCAATCACATTGGAAATTTCCGTTTGTACGGATACGGCATTTTCAGCGGCAGATGTAATCTGATGAAAGGAGTCATAAGTGCTGTTTACCGTATCGATGTTTTGGCCCAAAGTATGTTTGGATTCGGCTATGCTGCTGTTTAATTGGTTTGTTCCGCTTTCCACATCTGTGATTTTCAAATCTACTTCACTGGCCAATTCCTTGATTTCTTCTGCCAATTCCCGTACTTTTGCAGCAACAACAGAGAATCCTTTTCCTTCTTCTCCGGCTCTGGCAGCTTCTATAGAAGCGTTGATTGCAAGAATATTCGTTTCATCTGCAATAGAGACAATTTTTTGCATGCATTTTTGAATACCATCTACGGCAGACTGCAGATGTTCAAAGGTGTGTTCCATGTTGCTGTAAGATGATTCCACCTGCAGGGTGGCGTCTTTTAGATCTTCTACTTTTTGTTGGGTTTCTGAAACAGTCTGGCCGATTGAGCCTCTTACCTCTGAAAACTGTTCGGCTGTCTGATTGATGTTGGAAAAAGACTGTTCAAAATTCTGCAGCTCTTTTTGAAAATGATCTGCTTTTGTCATGACGTCAGAAAAGGAATTGCCGATCCTCTTTAGATCCCACAAAGACTGCACTTCTTTGTTTACCAGTTCTTTTTGATATTCTTTTAAGCTTTCTGTAACATACAGCACCGGATAGAGGCTTTTGTCGCTGTGTCGTACGGACGATGTTTTCTTTCGTTTTTTTTCTGGAAAAATCATGATGCTCCCCTTTCTATTCAAATACCACACAGGTCATGGACTGGTTGACAAACCGATTGTTGTAATGTTCTCCGTATCCGACAAAACCCGCGTGGCTGCCAAGCGCTGTCATTTCCTGCAAATATTTCTGCATATAATTTTGCTGACTGAATAGTTTGTACCGAAATAGGCAGTTAACAGAAAAGACGGCGGAGCGCTTTGGAAAATCCTGACGGATTTTTTGGATGGTATCTTGTACGATTGCTTTATAATCGCCTAATTCCAGTAAAATCAGAACGTCGGAATCGTTGACCTGACGAAAACATGCCAGTGCATTGCCGCTCACTTCTTTGATAGAAATAATGCAGGTGTCGTTTCCGTTGAGTTTTCCAAACGGATTTTGAAATGTCCGTGTCAGTATTTCCTGATCTGTTACATGAAGAATATTTTGATATACCTGCTTGGCGGGTTTTCCGTTTAATGACCCAATAATATAATTCGCTTTGTCGGTATTGGAAGCGATAAAGCGGTAATTCTTATATGGATGATAAATGTTTTCTTTATAAGTTTTGACGCGGCCGTTATGATTTTTTATGATTCCGTAAGCAACTGCGTCAGTATAGACTTTTCCATTGGCAGATACTTTTCCTGCATCTCCGGTTCCCCCTACCAGAGAAATATTGTATTTTCGCAGAGCAGTATGTATTGTGGTTAATGCACAGGCGTCATTTCCGGTACAAAAGTCAATGCAGACGGTATCTTTTTGTGTGCCGTTGATTTTTTGGATGTCTTCTTCCATGCGGTGAATATATTTTACCGGCATAACAGATACTTGTTCCAATACATTGGCGCTGGCGCTGACGCCGTCATAAAAAGCAATAACACCGACACCCTTCTCTGCTATTGTGGCAGCATAACTCATGCCTATGCATCCAATGCTGGGAATTTTTGGAAAAAGCTTTTCTAAAGTCTTTACATGGGATTCAAATTGATCAGAATTCGATAAAAGCATAATAAATTGAGGATTTTTCAGACCGGAAACTGCTTCTTCTAAATGGCCTCTTTGACTCATGCCAAAAAATTGTCTCATTGCAAATTCTCCTTTATATGTTTTGTTATTAATATATTAACAGTAGTTGGCTGTATCCGCAAGAAAATTTATATTGACTTTGACATTTCTAAAAAGTCAGCTGCCGTATTTATAATGAGAAAGAGATTTCAAAGATGCTTTATCAGGATGAATTTGTATTGGGATAATATAATGGAACACCAAAACGGCAGTTTCTGCATATACTATGGCTAAGAAGAGATACGAGGATAAGATATGTCCAGACAAAATATCAGGTATCTGCAGAACGACACAACAGATGAAGGAGGTCTTCAGGTTAATGTGGAGACGCCTTCGGGAAGGCTGCCCATTGAGGATGCACAGGTTACGATTTCCTATACAGGAGAGCCGGATAGTACCATCGAAGAGGTTTCTACGAATTCTTCCGGACAGACGGAGCGGATTGAGCTTCGGACGCCGCCGTTAGAGTACAGCATGGAACCGTCTGAGCAGCAGCCCTATTCAGAATATACCGTTCAGGTGACTGCAAAAGGATTTATTCCGGTGAATGTTTCCGGTATTCAGGTGCTGCCTGGTGAAACTTCCATTCAGAGAGTTCGGTTAGTCCCGGAGGAATCGGATATCAATCCGGTGTCAAATATTGTCATTCCCGCAAATACATTATTTGGAAATTTTCCTTCCAAAATTCCGGAGGATGAAATTAAGCCGCTGGAGGAGACCGGTGAAATCGTATTAAGCCGTGTAGTAGTGCCGGAGTATGTAGTCGTACACGACGGCGCACCCTCCGACAGTACGGCACGGGACTATTATGTCACCTATAAAGACTATATTAAAAACGTTGCCTCCAGTGAAATATATGCAACCTGGCCGGATGCGACTCTGCGGGCAAATATACTTGCAATTATGTCATTTACCTTAAACAGGGTATATACAGAATGGTGGCGGAACAGGCGGTCATTTGGGGCTGCTACCTCGTCGGCCTTGCCAACAGAGAACCGTTTGCAGCGCCGTAACCGGGGGCTCTGGATGCCCAAAGAGAAGTGACAACCGGCTTTCCTTTGCTGTTATATCCCAGACAGGTATAACCGGTAAACATTTCTACATGGTAAGTGGTATTGTAGGGATTTCCCAAATTCGTGGATTTGAATATAAGATCTCCCGGATTTAACTGCATTTTTTCCACTTTTCTGTAAGAATATCCGCCGCTGATCATTTTATTATTGTCTCTGCACCATGCAGATTCGGAGGCGCTTGTTCCAGGATAGCTGGAACTTCCAAAATTAAGACCGGTATATTGGGTGTATGCTTTCCATACCAGCGAACTGCAGTCATAAAAGCCTTCTTGTGCTCGTCTTGCCTGGCTGTAGGACCAGTGGGTTCCGATGTAGGTAGCTCTTTTGCATACGTTTTGCAGCTGTCTTGTCGTAACAGATACGGCGCAGCCGACGGGTTTCCCGTTTATTTTTGCTGTGATTACTGCATTTCCTATTCTTTTGGCTTTGATAACGCCTTTTTTATTGACAGATGCAATTTTTTTGTTGGAAGAAGACCATTTAATGTTTTTGTTGGGACAGCCATTGATTTTTAATTTTTTTGTTTTTCCTTTTGCAACCAAAAGAGAATTAGCCGAAATTTTTACCGTTATTAATGAAACGGTGATTTGAAAGTTTTTTCCTCCGATGCTGACCGTCAGCTTAGTGGAGCATGTTTTCGTTCCGTGAACACGTAAGTGCAGGATATTTTTGGTAAGGGATGCATCAGCCTGTACATTTTTGTTGGAGCTTTTGCAGGAAAGGTTGACGCCGGGGGTATTGTCGCTTAATACAATCGGATTTTGTAAGGCAATGTCAAATTCTGCATTTCCGTATTGTGTCCTGCTGCCATAAGTGTAAGTCGGAACCAGATATCCGGTCACGCTGGTTTGGGATAATGCTGCATTTGACATATCCAAAGAGGGCTGTATGGTTTCTACTGCATGGATAATCGTTTGTTCCGAGAGTATTCCCATCGTGCATAAGATACAAAAACAAAGCGCATATGCCAATAATTTCTTACTTCTGTTTCTCTTGTTGTGTTTCATAATCTTTCCTCCCGTGTGATTCTATGCTTTTGTACTTCTTTTGTACATTTTGATTCTATCACTTTTATTACAAAATTGATACAGAAATTTTATAAAATTGTAAAATAATAAATTAGAGCATGTTTCAAAATTGCTTTCTGCCGGCTCCGGCTCACTGGGAAACCGGAATGTGACAGGCTCCGGCTTCATAGGATTTTAAAAAATGGCAAGTTTTTGAGGTGATGCATGGAGCGTTACAGAATATGTGAAAGGATGCAGGAAGGGATAAAGGTTGTGTTGGAGATTCCGGAGCGGTCTGATGAAGATGAGAAAAGAAAGCGGGATGCGCAAAAGATTTTGACAGCTGCCCTGCACGAGCGGCTCCAAAAATATTTTTCAGAAAGGGACGGCAGATGAGGCGGGTGCGGATGCTGCTTCGGGTAAGTTCGAATCAGCAGCTGGAGGCAGACGGAGATCTGACCGTTCAGAGGCAGATTGTCAAAGAGTATATCCACAGGCAGGCGGACTGGAGTCTGGATTCCAAAGAATATTTTGAAGGGAGCAGCAGCGGCTACAAAAATTCGGTGAAAGAAAGGGATGTTTTACAGGAGGCTCTGCAGGATGCCGGAAACGGAGAATATGATATTCTGGCGGTATACAAAGACGACCGGATCGGCAGGCGTATGTGGGAGATTGGAGCGTATGTAATGCAGCTGAAAAATTACGGCGTTGATATTTATACGGTAAAAGACGGATGTATTTCTCCGGACCGGGATGACATTATGGGGCAGATGATGCTGGCGCTGCGTTACGGAAATGCCCAGAAAAGCAGCGCCGATACAGGCGTCAGAGTAAAGGATACGGCCCAGAAGCTTGTACAGAAGGGAAAATTTATGGGAGGCTGCGCGCCTTATGGTTATCAATTGGCTTTGTCAGGAGAAATCAGCAAACACGGACGCGCGCTGCATGAATTGGTGATCGTTCCGAAACAGGCGGCAGTTGTGAAATATATTTATGAACTTTCTCTTTATAAAGAATATGGTTCCCGGAAAATTGCACAAATTTTGAACGAACATGCCGTTTTTAGGCATCTGGCGCCGAAAACGGTATGGAAAAGCGGAACGATTACCAGCATTTTAACCAATCCGGTTTATACAGGGCATATGGCGTACAAACGAAGGGAAAGTGTAAACGGAGCGTATCACAGGCTGGAAAGCAAAGACTGGATTATTTCTCTGCACGCAAATGAAGACATTCGGGTAATTGATGACGAGACATGGAACCGGACGCAGGAGAAACGAAGGCTCCGTGGAAATAAGTATATGAAAAAGAAGGAACCCGCCGGTGAGAGGGTAATTGGAAGAAATGACGGAATGCTGGCGCTGGCGGATGTGGCGTATTGCGGATACTGTAAAGGCAGGCTGGTAAATGGCAGCAAATATAATTATTGGACGATTAAGAATACGGGAGAAAAAAGATCCGGTAGAATTCCTGTTTATAAATGCAGGAATGCGGCACAGGGCATGGCCCATGCGAAGGAAAAACAGTACAGGGCAGACAAAATCGAATCGGTTGTGTTTGCGGTTATTGCAGAATACATTGATAAGCTGCAGAAAAATGAGGATATTTTGACAGAAATTGCACGCAGTTATGAAACGGAGAAAAAAAGAAAAGAAAATGAGCTGAAAAAAGAAGAACAAAAGCTTGCAGAGCTTAACGAAAAGATTGCTGTCATGGAAAACCATATTCCCGATGCAATGACAGGGGATTATCCTCTGACATTAGAAGAACTGACTGAAATCATCAAAAAACAGAAACAGCGGCAACGGGACTGCTTGGCATGGATCAGTCAAAAAAAGGAAGAACTGGAATATAGTTTGGCATCTTGGGATGAGCCGGAAGATATGCGCAGACAAATTCCGGCATGGAGAACGGTTTTTTTAGATGCAGAGACTTCTGTAAAAAGAGTTTTTTTGAATTGTCTGATTGACCGTATTTCTGTAAAAAAAGAGGAAATGGTGATACGGTTTCAGGTGAGTTTGGATGAATTCCTGCCTCAGTCCGGAATCGGCGATGATTCCGGGGTATCGGAATAAAGGGTATGATTTTACAATTACCTCTTCAACGGCATTTGACCATAAATGGATTTATGGCAGGAATTTTTTTGAAAACATTTCAAGGATTGTAGATGAGATTTTTGACAGTTATCTTTCCAGGCCGAATGTGCGCCAGCCGATTCTGACCCAGTACTGCGATGGGCAGAGAGTGAGCTGTCCGAACTGGATGAGCCAGTGGGGTTCTAAGGATTTGGGAGACCGGGGATATAGTTTCATTGAAATTTTGAGATATTACTATGGGAGCAATATGTATGTCAATGAGGCTGATGAAATTGCCGGAATCCCGGCTTCCTGGCCGAGGGAGGATCTCTCTGTCGGTTCCAGAGGAGATAAAGTCAGACAGATGCAGACACAGCTGGCAAGAATTTCCAGAGCATATCCCGCGATTCCGGTTATTGCCGCAGACGGCATTTATGGACCGGCAACGGAAAATGCGGTGGAGATGTTTCAGTCCGTTTTTGGGCTGCCGGTGACAGGAGTGGTAGATTATGCCACTTGGTACAAAATTTCAGAGATTTATGTGGGAGTTACCAGAATCGCAGAGCTGTACTGAGCGAGACGCCTAAACAGGCGGAAGTGCGGCAGAAAGAAACGCTGCGTCATAAAGGGATAAGAAGAAGGATGAGCGTCTTAGGAGAGAGGTTCATCCTTTTTCGTGGCGCTGACCTCATATGGATGCAGGATGACGCGATGCCGTGGGAGCTGCGTTTCTTGAATTTACAGTCAAAAAATGATATGATGAGATCATTGGACAGGAAAGGAAATGATAATGGCAGTTCAACAGGAAAAATGGTTTGTAGCAACCAAAAAAGCAGATTTTCTCGGGATCAGCAAAAAATACGGCATCGATCAGGTGACGGCCCGCATCATACGCAACAGGGACATTATAGAGGAAAAAGACATTGCCAGGTACTTAAAACCGGAACTATCTGCGATGTATCCTCCGCGCCTGATGAAGGATATGGACTGTTTGATTTCTATTTTGCAGGATAAAATTCAAAAGAAACGGCCGATCCGGATTATTGGAGATTATGACATTGATGGCGTGCAGTCTGCCTATATTCTGCAAAAGGGAATTACACGGGCGGGAGGAATCGTAACGGCGGCGATTCCGGACCGCATGAAAGACGGATATGGAATCAATGAAAATCTGATCACTCAGGCAAAAGAAGACGGAGCCGATACGATTATCACCTGCGATAACGGAATCGCAGCCATTGATGCGATTGCTTATGCAAAAAATCTGGGGCTTACCGTTTTGGTGACGGATCACCATGACATTCCGTACATAGAAGAAAATGGCGTCCGTACATATTTAAAAAGCAGCGCAGATGCGATTGTCAATCCAAAGCAGGAGGACTGCGGCTATCCCTTTTCCGGAATCTGCGGAGCGGTGGTAGCTTTTAAAGTGGTACAGGCTTTGTACGAAAGCAGCAATATTCCCAAAGAAGAGGCAATGGAGTTTTTGGAAAATGCGGCTTTTGCTACGGTGGGAGACGTTATGGATCTGGTGGATGAAAACAGAATTATTGTAAAGTATGGATTAGAGCAGATGCGTCATACGAAAAATCTGGGGCTTCGCGCTCTGATACAGCAGAAAGAAATTCAGCCGGAGCGCTTGAGCGCCTATCACTTTGGATTTGTGCTGGGCCCCTGTATCAATGCCGGAGGAAGACTGGATACAGCAGTCCGGTCGTTGAAACTGATGCTGGCGGAGGAAGAGGCAGAGGCTGTTACCCTTGCAGCAGAGCTATCGGACTTAAATGAAGAGCGGAAAAAACTGACAGTGGAAGGAGTGGAGGAATCCTTCCGGGTGATTGAGGATAATCATCTGGCAGACCAAAAAGTTATGGTGGTTTATCTTCCAAAGCTGCACGAAAGCCTGGCTGGAATTGTAGCGGGACGGATTCGGGAACAATACAATCATCCTGTTTTTGTAATGACAGATTCCGAAGATGGAATCAAGGGTTCGGGGAGGTCTATTGAATCTTATTCCATGTATGATGAAATGTGCAAATGCCAGGATCTGTTTACCAAATTCGGCGGACACCCCATGGCGGCCGGACTTTCCCTCCCAAAAGAAAATCTGGAAGCTTTTGCAAAAAGAATGAATGAGAATGCTGCTTTGACGGAAGATGATTTTGTGTTCCGGATACATATTGATGTGCCGATGCCTCTTTCTTATGTGACCAAAGAGCTGATTCAGGAACTTCAGGTGTTAGAACCTTTCGGAAACGGAAATCAGAAACCGGTATTTGCAGATAAGAATATTCACGTGAAAGAAAAACGACTGGTGGGAAAAAATAGAAATGTACTGAAGCTGACATTAGAAGATGCGCAGGGATTTTGTTATCCGGCGGTATTTTTTGGAAAAGCAGAAAAATTTATGGATTTTCTGGGAAAAAAGGACATAATATCTATCGTATATTATCCGGAGATTAACAGCTATATGGGAAGGGAAGAAGTGCAGTTTGTGATTTCCAGTTACTGTTAAGGCATCCCTTTATGCCATTCGGCAAGTAGGAGGTAATGCCAGGGCATCCCTTTATGCCGTTCGGCAAGTAGGAGGTAATGCCAGGGCATCCCTTTATGCCATTTGGCAAGTAGGAGGTAATATGATACAGGAAAATTTTCAATTTTTATCGGCAGACAAAAAGACAGAGATTTACGGTGTAAAATGGATTCCGGAAAACCGAGAATATAAGGCGGTTTTGCAGATTTCCCATGGTATGCAGGAGTATATCGGGCGTTACCGGGAGTTTGCAGAATTTTTGACAGATAGGGGAATTCTTGTGGCGGGGCATGATCATCTGGGGCATGGAGAGTCTGTGTCTTCCCCTGCAGAATACGGATATTTTACCAGAAATCATCCCAGCGATACGTTGATTTTGGACATGCATGCAGTGCGGAAACTGATTCAGAAGGAAAATGCAAAATGTCCTTATTTTATGCTGGGACACAGTATGGGGTCTTATATGCTGCGGAAATATATCACACGATATCCAAAGCATCTAAAGGGGGCAATTATTGTAGGAACGGGGAGTATGCCGGATGGACAGATGAAGCTCGGCATGGGAATCTGCAGATTTCTGGCAAAAATCCATGGCTGGCATTACAAAAGTCCGTTGGTAAAAAAGCTTTCTTTTATGGGTCCTTATCGTCAATATGATCTTGCCGGAAAGAACATCGAAAATAACTGGCTGACCAAAGATAAAAAAATTGCAGAAAAATATTATAAAGACCCCAAATGCCGTTTTGATTTTACGGTAAATGGTTATTATGGGCTTATGGAGGCTGTTTATCATGATAATCAGCCGCAGAATATTGCCAGAATTCCAAAATCTCTTCCGTTATTATTAATATCCGGAGACAAAGATCCGGTAGGGGATATGGGAAAAGGTGTAAAGAAGGTGTATCAGCAATATCAGGCAGTGGGAATTTCGGATCTTACGTTAAAACTTTATAAAGACGACAGACATGAAATTTTAAATGAAACGGACCGCAAAGAAATTTACAAAGATGTTTATGCATGGCTGTGTAACAGAGTATCCGGAGATCAAAACGAAAAACTCTTCTGATGAAAATATGAAATATATCTTAAGTTTTTGGGATTCCTTTGACAAAGCAAAAAAATTATGCAAGAATGAGGAAAGCATTCTGAAAGCAGAAAAGCTGAAAACAGGAAGATATATGGTGTGCATATAAAAGGAGGTTTTTTCATATGAAGAAAAAATGGATACGGATGATCAGTATGGCGCTGGCAGTGACAATGATTTTTGGTTCTATGCTCAATGTGTTTGCAGGTTCCATAGAAGATCCGGTAGATGCGTCTGCAGCAGCTGCAGTGGCAGATGATGAAGACGAAAATAATACCCCGGCAGACGATATTTCCAATCCGGGAAATGAAAGTCAGGATACAGGCTCCTTTTCCAATGGCCAGGATACATCTAAAGATCAGGATACATCCAAAGATCAGGATACATCCAAAGATCAGGATACATCCAAAGATCAGGATACACCGCAGGATTCGGGCGCAGCGGCCGGAGATGAGGCGCCTGCAATAGGATCTGATACCAAAGATCAGGAACCGGAGAACAGTGACGTTACAGGAACAGTTACAACAGACAGCAACGAAGATGTAAAAGGCACCGTTACGGTGGAAGAAGACAAAAATGACGATAATGTAGAAATCAAAAAGAATGACAAGCCATATCTTGCCCTTGGGGAGAATCTGACGGCAGAGCAGCGGGCAACCGTTCTGGCCCTTATGGGCATCGACAGCAGCAAGCTTGCAGATTATGATGTGGTATATGTCAACAATGCAGAAGAGCATCAATATCTGGATTCTTATATTGACAGCAGCAAGATCGGAACGAAATCTTTATCTTCGATCGTGATCATAGAGAGGGAAAAGGGCAATGGAATCCAGGTTTCTACCAACAATATTACCTATTGTACCGTAGGTATGTACAAAAATGCTCTGGCAACAGCAGGAATTGAAAATGCAGATATTATTGTGGCGGCTCCGTTTCCTATTTCCGGAACGGCAGCATTGGTCGGCGTTTTTAAAGCTTACAAAGAAATGACAGGCGATGAGATTGATGAAGAAAATATAGACGCGGCTTTGCATGAGCTGGTAGTTACCGGTGCATTGGAATCTTCCGGTGCAGATTCCGACGAAATCGAAGGTATGATCGCTTATGTAAAACAGGCAGTTGTAGAACATGATCTTTCGGATGAGTCTGAGATTAGAAAGGCCATTGAAGAAGGCTGCAAGAAATTTGATCTTACATTAACAGACGAAGAAAAAGAGGAAGTAGTCAAGCTGATGAAAAAGATCGGCGAACTGGATTTGGATCTGGACAGTCTGTTAAATGCAGCACAGTCGATTTACGATAAAATTTCCAATGCAGACGGAGGATTTTGGGCGAAGATCAGAGAACTGCTGAATACAATTATAGAAAAGATCAAAGAACTGTTTTAGAGCAGTGGGCAGCAGTTTCCAGATGCAGAGTTGATTTGGAGACAAGATGCTGATAACAGTGAAAATGAAAAGCGTTTGATGAGGCGAAAAGCCGAGTCGCAGAAAAAGAGCCGGGAATGCGCAATGACAATTTCCGGCTCTTTACTGCGTGACAGGGACTTGTTTGATTTTACTGCGCAGCAAGTTATCTGCCATGGACTTTTTGCCTGTTTTTTTCATGAAAGCCTACCAGAATATTATGGTTGGCTTCTGAGAGATAATCAATAATACCGTCAATATCCGATTTGGTATTTTTCGGACAGCGGATATAGACATGCTTGTTTGCAGTAATGTGCAGTGTATAGGAAATGCTGAAATGATACCAAAACAGTTTGTGCAAAGTGGAATGCTTGTAGATCCAGGTGATTTCCTGAATGGGAACAATAGCGATTCCGTATTTGGAAGTTTCAATAAAAAAGTGTTCTGTAATAAACATGTCTTCCGTGGCAAGCTGGGGAAGTGTGGCAAGTTCTTCTTCCGCCAATGACAGCAGCTCCTTTGGTTTGCCGAAATGTTTTAGTTTCTGGCAGGGTGGAGATAAATACGGTCTGTAGATAAACAGAACAGACAGAAATACAGAGATAACGGCAATCCCGCTGCTTACAGCCAAAAGAAGAAATAAAAAGAGGCCAAAACCGTATCGAAAATCCGGTTCGCTTAAATAATAAGAAGACACCTTGGAGCGAATGCCGGATTGCGTCCAGGACAGATCTTTGGATAGATTGGCGAGGAGCGTATCGTAGACGGCATCTCCGGAAAGAATCTTTCCCCGTATTGTAATCTGGTCAATTTCCGGGAGCCCCTGTTCACAGGTGGAAGGAGCAAGCAGGATCATGCAGCATTCTTTTTTGTCCGGATTATCCGTGTAATAGTAATATCCCACGGTGCGGGAATGGCGCATTCTGGTGTAGCCGGTGAACTTAAGATCCTTTAAAGAGGCGGATACGAAAACATTTTTTTCATCGTGCAGTGTTTCCATATCTGAAATATTGGAAAGCTTTGCCGGAAAAAGAACAGAAGCAACCGGCAGTATTCCGAAGAGAACCGCCGAAAAAATCAAATACAGTATCGGCGGAATCAGACGTTTGCGGTAAAGATTTTTGATATTTCTTGAGATGTAGTGTTCGTAATTTTCCTGCATGGCTTATCTCCTGAACTGTTTGAAAGTTGTATAGGCTTAGTATAATGGAGTGCAGGGAAATATGCAAGGGTGCATTGCTGTCATATGCCTGACGAATGAGGAATTCATTACTGTTCAAACCCATGGTGTTCACAGTAACGAATCCGGCCTGTTGAAAGCTGCCTTACGGCAAGAGGCCGGATTCCGGCCCCAGTACTGTACTGGCCTGTGACCGTGCAGCGCGGTGCACGGTCCGGGAGTAAACAGTAACAGGAATTGCCGTTTGCATTTGATATAGCAACCGGTTGACAACACAAGTCCAAAACTACTATTATTAACAGGTAGAAACAGAAAAGAGGAATGCCAATGAATGCATACAGCGGATTTGCAGAAGTATATGATTTATTTATGGACAATGTACCTTATGAAGAGTGGCGCCGGGCTCTGACAAAGATATTGGGAAAATATAATATCAAAGACGGCCTGGTACTGGAACTTGGCTGTGGAACCGGAAAGATGACAAGGCTTTTGGCAAAAGCGGGTTATGATATGATCGGCATAGATTCGTCAGAAGAAATGCTTGGGATTGCGAGAGAACGAGAGAGAGAACAGGCAGCCGGGTGGAAGAAGGAAGGGACAGATATGGATATATTATATCTGCACCAGGACATGCGGGAATTTGAACTTTACGGAACCGTTAGGGCAGTGATAAGTATCTGTGATTCCATGAATTATATCACAGAGGAAGAAGATCTGCTTACAATATTCAAACTGGTCAACAATTATCTGGACCCCGGCGGTATCTTTTTGTTTGATTTGAACACGATATATAAATATAAAGAAGTTTTGGGAGACACAACAATTTGCGAAAACCGGGAGGAAGGCAGTTTTATTTGGGAAAACTATTACGATGAAGAAGAACAGATCAATGAATATGACCTGACGCTCTTTATCAAAGAAGAAGACGGCAGATATAGAAAATACGAAGAAACCCATTTTCAACGAGGCTATAATCTGGAAACGGTGAAAAAGCTGATAGAAAAGGCCGGATTGGAATGGACAGCCTGTTATGAGGCTTTTTCAGAAGAAGTTCCAAAAGAAAACAGCGAACGGATTTATGTGATCGCAAGAGAATGTACAAAAAAGAAAGGGGCATAAACATGTCAGACTATATGGTACGGGCAACAGCGGCAAATGGGCAGATTCGTGCATTTGCCGTTACATCAAAAGAACTGGTAGAGACGGCGAGGCGTCATCACAATACAAGTCCGGTTATAACAGCCGCGCTTGGCAGGTTGATGTCCGGCGCAGTGATGATGGGCGCTATGATGAAGGGAGAAAAAGATCTTCTGACCATACAGATTCAATGCAGCGGGCCTGCAAAAGCATTGCTGGTTACAGCAGATGCAAAGGGAAATGTGAAAGGGTATCCGGGAGTGCCGGATGTCATTCTTCCGCCGAATCAAAACGGAAAGTTAGATGTGGGAGGAGCATTGGGTCTTGGCGTAATGAGCGTCATAAAAGACATCGGAATGAAAGAACCATATGTGGGACAGACGGAATTGAAAACGGGAGAAATCGCAGATGATCTGACCTATTATTTTGCATCTTCGGAACAGATTCCTTCCTCGGTAGGCCTGGGTGTGTTGATGAACAAAAATAATACCGTAAAACAGGCGGGCGGATTTATTCTGCAGCTGATGCCTTTTACCGATGAAGAAACCATCTGTAAGCTGGAAGAGCGGATTGCAGAAATGGAGAGCATTACGGCGCTTTTGGAAAAAGGCGATACGCCGGAGCTTTTGTTAAAAGAAGTATTGGGCGATATTCCCTTTGAAGCGGCAGAGGCGGTTCCGGTACAGTTCCGATGTGACTGTTCCAAAGAAAAGATTGCAAAATCTCTGGCGGCAATCAGCAAAAAGGATTTGGATGAGATGATTGCAGACGGAAAAGGAATTGAAGTGAAATGCCATTTTTGCAATACGGATTATCATTTCAGCACAGAAGAATTGCAGGGAATAAGGAAATAAAGAGATAGAAGCGAAAACAAGGAGACAGGAAATTGAAAGACGGATATATTAAAGTGGCAGCCGTTACTCCAAAAGTTAAAGTGGCGGATACCAAATATAACACAGACCATATTTGTGAAAAAATCAGAGAATGCAGCAGGAACGGTGCAAAAGTCATAGTGTTTCCAGAACTTTGCATTACCGGTTATTCCTGCGGAGATTTGTTTTTACAGGATCTTTTGTTAGAACAGGCAGTAGACGGACTGCAGGAAATTGCCCAGTGCACCAGAGAGGCAGATGCCATTGTATTTGTGGGACTTCCGCTTGCTTATAAAGGAAAGCTTTACAATGCCTTGGCAGCCCTTAGCGATGGAGAAATTTTAGGGTTTGTGACGAAAACATTTCTGCCGAATTACAACGAATTTTATGAGGCCCGTCATTTTACAAAAGGAATAAAAGAGACGGTTTATGTGGATCTCAAAGAAGAATCTGTGCCAATGGGGAGCAATCTGTTATTTGTCTGCGACACCATGAGAGAGCTTACAATCGCCGGAGAAATCTGTGAGGATTTATGGGCGCCGAATCCTCCCAGCATTGCCCATGCATTGGCAGGCGCGGTTTTGATTGTGAATGCTTCTGCCAGTGACGAGGCAACCGGCAAAGATATTTATCGGAAGAATTTAGTCTGCGGACAATCAGCAAGACTTCTCTGCGGATATATATACGCCGGCGCCGGAAACGGAGAGTCTACTCAGGATGTGGTATATTCCGGGCACAATATCATTGCAGAAAACGGAACCCTTCTGGCAGAATCCAGACGGTTTGAAAATGAAACGATTTATACGGAAATCGATCTGAAAAAACTGCTGGAGGAGCGGAGAAGAAATACGACTTTTGAACCCGGCGGCAGCGAAACAGAATATGAAGAAATTGAATTTTCTTTAAAAACAGAAGATACAGAACTGACACGCTTTATCGATCCTTCGCCTTTTGTTCCCGGGAAAAAAGAGGAGAGAGAGAAACGCTGCGATGAAATTCTTACAATTCAGGCCATGGGGCTTTACGGAAGATTAAAGCACACAAAATGTAAATGCGCAGTAGTAGGTATTTCGGGAGGTCTGGATTCCACGCTGGCGCTATTGGTCACGGTTCGCGCCTTTGATCAGTTAAACCTGGACCGAAAAGGGATCATAGCCGTAACGATGCCGGGTTTTGGAACAACAGACCGTACTTATACGAATGCAGTCAGCATGATCAAATGTCTGGGAGTAACCTTTCGGGAAGTTTCGATTAAAGAATCCGTGCAGGTTCATTTTGCGGATATCGGTCATGATCCATTGGAGCATGATGTTACCTATGAAAATGCCCAGGCAAGAGAGCGCACGCAGATTTTAATGGATATTGCAAATAAAGAAGGCGGCATGGTCATCGGAACAGGAGACATGTCGGAACTTGCATTAGGCTGGGCTACCTACAATGGGGATCATATGTCCATGTACGGCGTCAATGCATCCGTGCCAAAGACACTGGTGCGCCATCTGGTGCGTTATTATGCAGATACCTGTTCGGATGATACTTTGAAAAATGTTCTCTTAGATGTGTTGGATACACCGGTCAGCCCGGAATTGCTGCCGCCTAAGGACGGAGAGATTGCCCAGAAAACAGAAGATATTGTGGGGCCGTATGAGCTGCATGATTTTTTCCTGTACTATATGCTGCGTTTCGGATATCCGCCCAAAAAAGTATATCGTCTGGCCTGTAAGGCATTTTCCGGCATCTATGAGGAAGAAGTGATTTATAAATGGCTGAAAAATTATTATCATAGGTTCTTTTCCCAGCAGTTTAAACGTTCTTGTCTGCCTGACGGGCCAAAAGTAGGAACCATTGCAGTATCCCCCAGAGGAGATCTGCGCATGCCTTCCGATGCCTGTGCAAAAATCTGGCTGGATGAAGTGGAAGAATTGGCAGCAGATTAACAGAAGGCGAAATATAACAGCATGTTTTGATAAGGAGGATCGGAATGCAGTATCGGAAAGACCGAAAAGGAAATGAATTGTCTGTATTGGGATACGGCTGTATGCGTTTTACAAGAAAAGGAAGCGGTATTGATCTTGAAAAAGCAGAAAAAGAAATTATGCGGGGGATAGAGGCGGGAATTAATTATTATGATACGGCGTACATTTATCCGGGCAGCGAGGCTGCTCTGGGAGAAATTTTAAACCGCAATCACTGCAGGGAAAAAGTCTATATTGCAACAAAACTGCCTCATTATATGATCAAATCCATAGAGGGCGTGGAGAAAACATTTCAGGAAGAATTGCGCAGACTGAAAACAGATTATATTGATTATTATCTGATGCATATGCTGACCGATACGGATACCTGGGAAAAATTAAAAAAAATGGGTATCGTAGAGTGGATTCATTCCAAAATGGAAAGCGGCGCGATCCGGAATATCGGATTTTCCTATCATGGACATACGGCTATGTTTAAACGGCTGGTAGATGCTTATGACTGGGATTTTTGTCAGATCCAGTATAATTACATGGATGAAAACAGTCAGGCCGGAAGAGAGGGGCTTAAGTATGCTGCAGAGAAAGGCATTCCGGTGATTATCATGGAGCCGCTTCGGGGCGGAAGGCTGGTGCATTTGCTGCCGAAAAGCGCGAAGAAATTGTTTCAGGAGGACGCACTTAAAAGGACGCCGGCAGAATTGGCTTTCCGCTGGCTCTATGACCAGCCGGAGGTGACCTGCGTCCTTTCCGGTATGAATTCTATGGAAATGCTCACAGAAAATATAAAAACGGCAGAAATGGCCGGGCCGGGACATTTTTCCAGAGAAGACCGTGAACTTGTGGAGAAAGTCAAAGCAGAAATCAAAAAAACAGTAAAAGTGGGATGTACCGGATGCGGGTACTGCATGCCCTGTCCGAAAGGAGTGGACATTCCCGTCACCTTCCGCTGCTATAATGAAATGTATTCGGAGACAAAAAGCGGAGCCAGAAAAGAATATTTACAGTGTACTGCTTTTCGGAAAAATCAAAGCAGTGCATCTATGTGCATCGGCTGCGGGAAATGCGAAACCCATTGTCCCCAGCAGATTGAAATCCGTAAGGAGTTAAAAAGGGCGGTAAAGGAATTGGAAACGCCGCCTTATAAGGCGGCGAAAAAAGTCATTGCACTATTGAAATTGTGGTAAAATGTGATGTCAATCGTTGTTTCGGATTTTGTAATCGAATGCAGAGTCCGGAATAACGATACAGATTTTGTGAAACGGTGCAGAGTGATATGTTTACACCCGCCGAATGCGGTTTTCCAGAGAAGGTTTGGAGGCTCCAATCCGCAGGGAGTCCTTGGCATAAACAAACGTATACATAAAAACAGAGAAAACGATTCCCGTAATTACATCAAAAACGGAATGCTGTTTTAAAAACATGGTGGATAAAATAATGCTTACCATAAGAACCGCAGAACCGTAACGGATGCTTTTGCTTTTCTTAAACTCTTCGCTGTGCCAGATTGCAATATTGACGCCAATGGAATTGTATACATGGATGCTGGGAAACAGATTCGTCGGGGTATCTGCCCGGTATAGAAGGCGAACCAGGTCCGTAAAAATATTCTCCCGTTCAAAAACCGTGGGTCTTAAATAATGTCCGTTGGGATAGACGGTTGAAATAATCAGAAAAACAGTCATTCCCACAAAAAGAAAAGCGCAGAGCCTGTAAAATTCATTCTTGTTTTTCAAAAAGAAATACATTACTGTGATGGCAATATAAGCAAACCATAACAGATATGGTATAATAAAATATTCCACAAAGGGGATTGCGTCATCAATTGACATATGGATGATATGAAAATGTTTGGTTATATTTTTTTCCAACCAGCCAAACCAGGGAAAATAGATCAGCAGGTACAACAGTATAAGGCCATGTCTGTATTGCTGGAAAAACGTAGAAATGTTGGTTTTTAAAACGGATTTTTGTGCGTTCGCATCGTTCACAACAGTCACCTTACCTGAAAATCTTTTCTATAATTAGTATGCTTATTGAAATGCATTATAGCACAGGACTTTTTTTGCGACAATCATATTTTTTGTTTTTTAAAAAAATTAGTAAATTCTTAAGAATTGAAATGTTTTGGATAGAAACAGAATGTGTTAAAATTTATTTTGAGTGTCTGAGCGTATTTGAATTTTCAAATACGCTCTAAAGATATATAAAATTATTTTACGAGGTAATATATTTATGGGAAAAGCATATTTTGAAAAAAGAAACAGAAGGCGTTCAAGAAACGCAGAAAGATCTGCGATGAATATATATATATAAATGATTCGTATTCTGTTTGGGAAGCTGTATTTGTTGCAGAACGATGAGAATACGCAGTAAAGCAGGAGGGAAATAAACATATGAAGAAAACAGAAGACAAAAAGAGGTTTTCTGGCAAACTGGCAGTTATTGTAATATGCAGTGGAATGGCGGTTATTTATTTTGGAATAACAGCTTATTTCCACAATCGCTTTTTGCCGTCTACAATGTTAAATGGAATCAATGTATCCGGAAAATCAGCAGAACAGGTAGAAACCATGCTGAAAGAAGAAATTGACGGATATGTGCTGAAACTTGAGGAACGAAATGGACGCAAGGAAGAGATCAGAGGCGAAGACATTTCTCTGAAACCGGAATTTGGTGATAGTATTTCAAGTCTGGTAGATAATCAGAATGCATTTAGCTGGCCCGTTTCCTTTTTTATGCCCCGGAATTTAAGCGAGACCACAATGGTGGAGTTTGAGGAAGAAAAATTAGAAGAGGCGGCTGCAAAGCTGGAATGTATGCAAAAAGAGAACCAGGAGAATCCGAAGGATGCATATTGTTCAGAATATTCTGCAAACGGTTATGAAATTATATCGGAGGAACAGGGCAGCAAAATAAAGAAAAAGGCGCTGATGACGGCATTAAAAGAGGGAATTGCCGGCCTGAAGGAGACCATATCCCTGGAAGAAGAAAATTGTTATGCAAAACCCAAAATAACATCGGATCATGAAGGACTGATTCAGCTGGTAGATACGCTGAATCAATATACCGGCGTTGTTTTGACCTATGATGAGGGAGAAAAGACGCAGACGCTGGACGGCAGTATTACCCATAACTGGATGGATATTACAGATATGCAGGTTTCCATTAATGAAGAGAAAGTGGCGGAATATGTGGATGAGCTTGCATCCGTCCATAATACGGTATTCCGCAAGCATACATTGAAAACCTCCTATGGCGAGACGATTGATATTGTCAATGGAGATTATGGATGGAAGGTAGATAAAGCGGGCGAAAAAGAGCAGATTATCCAAGACATCAAAGAGGGAATCTCCAAAAAACGTGAAATTACATATGAAAGAAGAGGAGCGAGCCGTGGGGAAAATGACTACGGGGATACTTATGTGGAAATCAATCTGACAGCCCAGCATCTGTTTTTTTATAAAAACGGTTCTCTGGTAACCGAGTCTGATTTTGTATCCGGAAATATTTCCAAAAATTACGATACTCCTACCGGAATTTATGGACTGACGTATAAACAAAAGGACGCCGTATTAAGAGGAGAAAATTATGCTTCTCCAGTAGACTTCTGGATGCCGTTTTGCAATAATGTCGGGATGCATGATGCGTCCTGGAGAAGCAGCTTTGGCGGAGGTATTTATAAAACCAGCGGTTCCCATGGCTGTATTAATCTGCCCAGAAGTGCGGCGCAGAAGATATTTGAAAATATCGAAGAGGGAGATCCAGTCATCGTTTATACGCTGCCGGGAACAGAAAGCGCTGCAGTGGCAGCACAGGAAGCAGCTCAGGTGACAGCATTGATCCAGAGTATTGGAGAAGTAACGCTGGAAAGTGAACCGGCAATTGTTATGGCAAGAAAGATGTATAATCTGCTTTCTCCCAAAGGACAAGCTCAGGTGCCAAATTATGATGTTCTGGCGGCATCCGAGGCGCAGCTTGCCGCGTTAAAGGCACAGGCAGCTGCAGAGGCAGCCGCACAGCAGGAACCCCCGCAATAGGAGATGGATATGTCAGAAACATTTGAACGTACAGAATTATTATTGGGAAAAGAAACCATGCAAAAGCTTGCCAAAGCCCGCGTGGCAGTATTTGGAATCGGCGGTGTGGGCGGTTATGTCTGCGAGGCTCTTGTGAGAAGCGGCGTCGGGGCATTTGATCTGATCGATGCGGATACGGTATCGCTCAGCAACCTAAACCGTCAGATCATAGCATTAAGAAATACGGTAGGCCGTTATAAGACAGAAGTGATGAAGGAACGGATGCATTTGATTAATCCCGATGCGGATGTGAGAATTTTCAACTGCTTTTTTCTGCCGGGAGGGGAGGCGGAAATTCCTTTTGCAGAATATGATTACATTGTGGACGCCGTGGATACGGTGAGCGCAAAGATTGCCCTTGTCATGGAGGCAAAGGAGAAAAACATCCCCATTATCAGCAGCATGGGGGCAGGAAACAAGTTGGACGGCGGACAGTTTCAGGTGGCGGATCTTTATGAGACAAAGGTCTGCCCTCTGGCAAGAGTGATGCGGCGTGAACTGAAGAAAAGAGGCGTGAAAGAGTTAAAGGTGGTGTATTCAGAGGAAGAGCCCATTTCTCCTGAGAAAAAGGCTGATTGCGCAGAAGGAAAAAGAGCTGTGCCGGGGAGTGTGGCATTTGTGCCTTCTGTGGCCGGGCTTTTGATTGCAGGGGAAGTGGTCAGAGATTTGACTGTCAGGAAGGTATGCAAGTCTTTATAAAGCATATGGGAAATCGACAGCCGCCTCTAAAGAACAGCACAGACCGCCCGAAAAGCAGAGCGTGTTAAAACATCTGCGTGAGATACAGGAACGCAACAAACAGAACCCGCCGCAAAGACAGCGTAAAAAATCCATTGACAGAGATTGCAGGCAGGCATTGGAAAAAGCACCGCCAGCGTGTGAACGCTGGCGGTATCATACTCTATGAAAAGATAGCAAAAATATTATATATTTCTTTTTTTATTTGACTCTGATTTGAGACTATAAAACCATCATTCAAATTCCCGTAATCGTTCAACGATAGAACGATTTCTCACAAGTTTTTTGTAAGTAATTAGCGGTGTTAGAATACATATTATCATTACAAGCAAAATTGCATATATCAATGGAAATACAGGCAGTGTGAATGATATTTTCATGTAATTCACAGACTGAAAAACAAAGTAGGTAATACCTATTCCGATTGTCAGCGTGATAAAGACTGAACCGGCTGCATATAAAATTCCTTCCCGAATCAGTAATTTTCTTATTTGTTTTCTTGACATACCTACGCTTTCCATAATTGAAAAAGTCAATTTTCTATTTTGCATACTGCTTGCCATTGTATTGATATAGTTCAACATACCCACCAACAACAAAAGAAGAGAAATTGCCGTACCTATTTCATACATACCACTTTGCGAATCCTGAATGATTTTCATATCGTCATATTTTGAAAGGCAAAGCAAATCTGAACTGTATAAACTTGATTCAATAATGTTTTTTATTTTATTTTCTGTTTCCACTTCGTAGGATTGTTCGTATTTAATATTGAGACTTAAAATAAATGGATTCGCAGTTAAACTTTCCATATGTTTTTCACTGATAATCAGATTTGCTCCGATATTCGCAGTTGCTCCATAATAGTCTCCATAATTGACAGCCCCAATTACAATTTCCTGCCTCTTTGTACCAATGGAAAACGGTATGGTGCTGCCTATCCATTTTTCTGGTATTTCAAATCCTGCATATTGTAAAATTGCCGTTTTCCCATTCAAAAAATCTTGCTTATCTATAATATTTCCAAGCGTATCATTCAAATAATCAAACTCTGATTCGTCAATTCCCTTTATCATACCATAATATTTTTCAGGATTCTGTTGATATTCCAAGGCTGTTTCGGAATATGACAAATATGGTTTTAATTCTGTATAACTTTTTATCCAAAAATCAGAAAAAGAATTCTTGGCATATGGGAAAGTAACAGGAACACCCTTCACAGTATGAACCTCTTTTAAACCCTTTGTTTCTTTTATATCAGATACAAATTTATCATCAATAGCAGATTGTAAAGAGGAGATATCATCTGTTATCTGCGTATCATTATATACAATAAAATCAGCGTTCCAATAGTTGGGGTATACCGTTCGTTTGCCTTGACTATCAATAAGTGTAGTTAAGCAGAAAAATACAATTAAACTTGTTGCAAGAGATAGAAAAACAACAATAGTTCTTTTTCTGTTTTTTCTAAGCTGATTTATTGCCATGTGCCAGTACAAATTATCCTTGCGATTTTTCTTTGTATAGGTAATTTCATTGTTATCTCTGTATTTGGCGGCTTCAACAGGCGTTACATCCGTAGCAATATGAATCGGAGTTCTAACACCGCATAGTACTGCAATTCCTGATACTAACGCACTTAGCAACAACACTTTTGGATAAAAATGCAATCCCGTATTTCCTAATGAAATTCCAAGAACTTTTATTACATGAGGAATAAGAGTCAAGGAAATTGTTACACCCAGAATTATTCCTGCGATAATCCCTGTCACTCCTGCAACTGCTATCTGCTTTTTGATAAGTTGAACCAACTGTCTTTTTGTCATCCCTAATGTTTGCAACAATCCATAATATCTGATTTTCCCGGAAACCGACAGATAAAGAATATTGTAAATCAGCAAATATGCACTCAAACAGATAATAAAACCAAGTCCGAATACGGCAAGCAATATTGTCAAAGATTTTTCAATATAATCGGTAGATTGAAAAACCTGTGCGGATGATAGGTTGAGGCTGTCTTTCAGGTTTTCTATTGTTTTTTCTGTGACATAGTTACTCTTAAACTTCGCTTGTAAAATTCCACTTGATTCTAAATCATAACCCGTCTGCTTGTAAAAATCTTCTGAAACATAGAAGTTTTCTTTATCTGTGCCGTAGCCTTTCCAAATTCCGCTGATAACAAAAACTTTTGTATGAATACCTGTATTATCTTCATAAGTGATCGAAAGATTATCTCCAACCTCCAAAGAACTTTTTCCACATTCGGCAAGAACTTCTTCTGCAGCTAACAGTTCATTTTCTTTCTGCGGATAGTATCCGTCCATTTCGGTTCTTATGGGGCTTTTTTGACTTTCCCAATATGTTTCATCTCCCCAGAGGAAAGCAGCGTTAACGGTACTATCCATATCACTGCTTTTTACATTTCCGCAATACGACAGCACACCTACCGTTTCAATCTTGGAATTGTTGATAAGAGTTTCTTTCTGATTCGCCGTAAATCCGTTCATAATAACAATGTCCCATTCTGAACCATATAGACGAGAATTTTGTAATCTGCTTAAGTCCAAATAAGTTAAGCCTACAGTAAAAACAGAAAAAAGCATAAATGCGGACAACATAATCGTAACAAATAGAATGGAAAATTGACGCTTATTTGTTCGCACTGTGTTTTTAGCTAATTTGTTTATTATTTGACGATTATTGTTTGCTAACATCTGAATCACTTCCTCCCGCCAATTTCCCATCTTGTAATCTAACGATTCTATCTGCCATTTGCGCAATATCCAAATCATGTGTAATGACAATTAGTGTTTGCTGATATTCTCTTGCAACAATTTTTAAAAGTCCTATAACATCATGGCTGGAAGATGTGTCAAGATTGCCGGTTGGCTCATCTGCAAGGATAATGGCAGGTTTAGTCGCTAATGCTCTTGCGATAGCAACTCTCTGCTGCTCTCCGCCAGATAACATAGAGGGAAACATTTCTGTTTTATCCACAATGTGAAGTGTTTTGAGCAATCCTTGTACAAATTCTTTATCAGACTTAACTCCGTCAAGCTCCAATGGAAACAATATATTATCATACACATTTAAATCCGGAATCAGATTATATTGTTGAAAGATAAAACCTATTTTTCTTCTTCTAAAAAGAGCAAGTTGCTCCTGATTCATTTCTGACAGATTTATGCCATCTACAATTACTGATCCAGAAGTAGGAGAATCGAGGCCTCCCAACATATGAAGAAGCGTGCTTTTTCCACAACCAGATTTTCCTATAATAGAAACAAACTCCCGTTCCTTTACTTCAAAATCCACTCCGTTTAAAGCAACTACGGTATGAGTGCCGGCTTCATAATACTTTTTTAAAGACTTTGTTTTTACGATGATATTTTCCATAGTCATTCCTCCGTTTCTGTTTTTATCTTAGAATAGAAAAATCACAAACTGTTCACAAAAAGAAAAAATCACAAAACTGTGATTTTTCCATGCGGTCTAATTAGGGAAATATAAGTGAAAAGTACTTCCTTTTCCTGATTCTGATTCAACTTCAATATATCCTTTTTGCATACAGATAATTTCTCGTGCCAGATATAATCCAATACCTACACCCTCTGTATTATGAACATCTGGCTCACGGTAAAAACGGTTGAATATCATTCCCTGTCTTTCCAAAGGAATCCCTTTTCCTGTATCGGCAATACTAATTTTTGTAAAAATGGTTTCTTTGTTTACGACTATGTTGATACAGCCATTTACGCTCGTATATTTAACGGCATTATCAAGAATATTAAAAATTGCTTCTGCTGTCCACTTTTTGTCATGCGCCAGCTGAAGTGTTTCATCATATGCAACATGAATCTGAATGTTTTTCTTATCTGCTTTTGGAACAGCTGCTCCAATCGCTAATGCAAGAGTTTCTGCTATAAACTGTTTCGATTTCTGTATTTTGATTGTTCCGGTTTCCAATCGTGACATTTTTATCATATTTTGAAGAAGAAAATCCAATTTATCTACTTGCTTACTCATTTTTATTAAATGCTCTGTGCTTTCTGATGTATTTACTTCGTCGAAAAGCATTTCCTGATATAATTTAATATTCGCAAGAGGTGTTTTTGTTTGATGGGATATGTCAGAAACTAACTCTTTTAAATTTTCTTTTTCTTTGAACAGTTCTTGATTTTTATGCGTATACATATCAGAAATACGACATAGCTTTTCATAAACCATGCCCCATAAGTCATCTTGTTCATAGATTGTTTTGCTTAAATTTCTGCTGTTTAATAACTCATTTAAACTATTTTCTAATTTTCTTGTAAAGTCATAAATATCGTGTTTCAGGCAGCGATTCTTCCATAACAGACTTATAATAATCCCTATAAACAACACAATGATAAGAATGTAAATTATTTCCATATATATCCCATTCCGTATATGTTTGAAATATAACTATGTTTGTCTGTTTCAATTTTCTTTCGCAAACGGTTAATGTTGACTGCAAGAGTATGCTTATCCATAAATTCAATTCCTTCTTCCCATAAAGAATCCAACAAAACAGAATAAGTTAGTAATTGTCCTTTATTATCAATCAATTTTTTTAATATACGATATTCGGTCGGTGTAATAGGACAACTTTTTTCTTCAATCTGTACAACTCCCAATTCAAAATCAATCTTCAGAAAACCGTCATCGTAGATGTTTGTTTTTTTTACTTCCCTTGACAATATAATGGATATTTTCTTTAACAAAATTTTCATGGAGAAGGGCTTTGTCACATAGTCATCTGCTCCTATTTCATAACCATTTAGAATATCTTCTTCTAAATCTCGTGCAGAAAGAAACAATATCGAAACATTATTTCGTGCTTTTATCCATTTACAAAAATGAAATCCGTCGCCATCAGGCAAATTTATATCTAATATTGCTAAATCGAAGGTATGATTGATTGCGATAGCTTGTCCGTCTTTACAAGTATAAGCATTATATACACGATGATTTTCTTTTTGCAAAGCTGTGCAAATCGTTTGATTTAATTCTAAATCATCTTCAAGTACAAGAATTGTATAAATAAGTCATCTCTCCTCTGCATAAATAACTATGCCTCATTTAATTGTCTATATTATAAACAATATAAATTCTCAATTCAATTCTCAATTTAATTAAAAATCAAGCTTGCATATTGTTATGCAGTATGCTATACTAAATAAGCTGTTTATTAGATTGCAAATAAACGTTTATGTTTAAAATAGGAAAATCATGTGGGAGGTGAAAGACATGAGAGAGGGAATTCATCCAGATTACAATCAGGCGACTGTAACATGTAACTGTGGAAATACATTCGTTACAGGTTCAACAAAGAAAGACATTCATGTTGAAATCTGTTCCAAATGCCATCCGTTCTATACAGGCCAGCAGAAGACCGCTCAGGCACGTGGACGTATTGATAAGTTTAACAGGAAATACGGTTTAGGCCAGCAATAACATACGGTGCATGATAAGGTTGAGGTTGACGGAATCTCAACCTTTTTTATGTATTTGTATGCGGACAGCAGATCTGTGGATGATATCAGAGTGATTGTTTGGTTTGGGAATTTGCAGCAAGCGGCCGGATAGCTGCATATCAGGAGAAACATATGAAATATTCAGGAATTGGCGGACAGGCGGTAATGGAAGGCATCATGATGAAAAACGGCGATGCCTATGCTGTTGCGGTCCGAAAGCCCGATCAGGAAATTATGGTGGAAACATCTTCCTATTCGGGTGTTGCACAAAATAAAAAAATAAAAAAGCTGCCGATTTTAAGAGGCGTATTCAGCTTTGTGGAATCTTTGACGCTGGGCTTAAAATCCCTTACATTTTCGGCGTCTTTTTTTGAAGAAGAAGAGGAAAAAGAGAAGAAGACAGATAAGAAAAAAGAAGATTTTCTCATGGGAATGACAGTAGCGGCATCTGTTGTAATGGCAATCGGCATTTTTATGATACTGCCCTATGGAATCTCTCTGTTATTTCGGGAATGTATTTCCTCCCAGTGGTTGACAGCTTTATTGGAAGGTATTTTACGGCTATGTATTTTCCTGGGATATGTGGCGGGAATTTCCCTGATGTCCGACATCAAACGGGTATATATGTATCACGGAGCAGAGCATAAATGCATTAACTGCATTGAACATGGAATGGATTTGACAGTGGAAAATGTCAGGAAGAGTTCCAGGCTTCACAAGCGCTGCGGCACCAGTTTTCTGCTGATTGTCATGATTGTCAGCATTTTGTTTTTTATGCTGATACGCGTAGATTCTCCCATACTTCGTCTTGTACTCCGGCTGGCTTTGATTCCCGTGATTGCAGGGGTGTCTTATGAATTTATACGATTGGCTGGAAAAAGCGACAATGGTCTGGTGAATCTGTTGAGCAAACCGGGACTTCTTTTACAGAAGATCACAACCAGAGAGCCGGACGATGCTATGATAGAAGTCGGCATTGCGTCAGTGGAAGCTGTTTTTGACTGGAAAACATATGTAAATGAGATCAACGGGAGTCAGAGCGGCAGCGTTTCGGTGAAAGAAACTGATACGGTACGACAGACAGAGGGTGGGAGCTGATATGACATATCAACAGACTCTGAGATGGGGAGAACTGTTTTTACAGGAAAAGGGAATTGATGATGCAAAAACAGACGCATGGCTGCTGCTTGCCCTGGCCTGTCATACGGAACGGAATGATTACTATCTGCATATGTTAGAGGACGTACCTAAGGAGCAGAAAGAAGCATATGAAACCGTACTGAAAAAAAGGGCAGAGCACATTCCTCTGCAGCATATCACAGGGGAGCAGGAGTTTATGGGGCTGCCGTTTCTGGTAAATGCCGACGTATTGATTCCCAGGCAGGATACGGAAATTCTTGTGGAGGAGGCGTTGAAAAAAGCGAAACCGGGGATGAAGATTTTGGATTTGTGTACCGGCTCCGGCTGTATCATCATCAGTATGTTAAAATACAGACCGGATCTTTACGGAACGGCATCCGATCTGTCAGCGGCAGCATTGCGCGTTGCCGAAAAGAATGCAAAAATCAATAAAGTGACGCCGGTTTTTGTTCAGGGAGATTTGTTTGAACCGGTAGAAGGAGCTTTTGATATGATCATATCAAATCCGCCCTATATTCCCACGGCAGAAATAGAGAAACTGATGCCGGAAGTAAGAAAATATGAGCCGTTTCTGGCATTAGATGGGAAAGAGGACGGACTTGCGTTTTATAAAAGAATTATAGAAGAAGGATATTCTTATTTAAACCCCGGCGGATATCTGCTGTTTGAAATCGGATATGACCAGGGAAAGGAAGTGTCTGTGCGGATGGAACAGGCGGGATATCAGGGAGTAAAAGTAATAAAGGACCTGGCAGGACTTGACAGGGTAGTCATAGGAGGAAAGCATGTTTGATAGATTAGAAGATCTGGTATTGCGGTTGGAAGAGGTGCTGAATCAATTGAGCGAGCCTGATGTGGCATCAGACCCGGATCGGTTTCGCAGACTGATGAAGGAGCAGAGTGATCTGACGCCTATTGTAGAGGCATACAAAGCATACAAGCAGAACCAGCAGAATATAGAAGAATCTCTGATGATTTTGGATGAAGAAAGCGATGAAGAGATGCGGGAACTGGCCAAAGAAGAATTAAATGAGTCCAAGGCGAACGTGGAAGCATTGGAAGAAAAGTTGAAAATTCTTCTTTTGCCAAAAGATCCCAATGATGATAAAAATGTTATTGTGGAAATCCGTGCCGGAGCCGGAGGCGACGAGGCGGCTTTATTTGCCGCAGAAATCTATCGTATGTATGTGCATTATGCAGAAGGCAGGCGCTGGAAAGTAGAGACAATGGAATGCGAAGAAATTGGAATCGGCGGCATGAAGAGCGTCAGCTTTATGATTACCGGTTCGGGCGCTTATTCCGTGATGAAATACGAATCCGGCGTACATCGTGTGCAGAGGGTGCCGGAAACGGAGTCCGGCGGAAGGATTCATACGTCTACCATCAGTGTGGCGGTGATGCCGGAGGCAGAAGAAGTAGAAGTGGAAATTGACGAAAAAGATATCCGTATAGACGTAATGCGTGCATCCGGAAACGGCGGTCAGTGTGTTAATACAACAGATTCTGCCGTGCGTCTTACACATTATCCCACAGGAATTGTAGTATATAGCCAGACCGAAAAATCCCAGCTCCAGAACAAAGCAAAGGCATTTGCCCTTTTGCGGGCGAAACTGTATGACATGGAATGTCAGAAGGCACATGATGCGGAAGCAGAAGCCAGAAGGAGCCAGATTGGTACGGGAGACCGCTCTGAGAAAATTCGCACTTACAACTTCCCGCAGGGGCGCGTAACGGATCATAGGATCGGACTTACCTTATATAAACTGGACAAAATTATGAACGGAGATATTCAGGAAATCATTGACGCCTGTCTTGCTGCGGATCAGGCGGCAAAACTGGCGCAGATGAATGAATAGATAGAAACTTAGATCTATAACCTTACAAAATTGTAATCTTCGTGTAAGGATTTTTCCAATGCGTTTATTCTATAATGCTTCCGTAAGGAGGATATACGAATATGAACGAAAAAAAGGTACTGGAAATTAAAAACTTAGTAAAAAATTATGGAACAAAAGGTTTTCATACAACTGTCCTGAGAGGAATTGATTTAGAGATCCGAAAAAATGATTTCATCGCAGTCATGGGCCCCAGCGGTTCCGGCAAGACAACTTTACTGAATCTCCTGTCCACCATTGATAAGCCTACACAGGGGATGATTCTGCTAGACGGACAGGATATTACGAGAATTTCAAACAAGGAGCTGTCCAAACTGCGAAGAGATAAAATCGGATTTATTTTTCAGGATTATAATCTGTTAGACACGATGACGCTTCAGGACAATATTGCTCTTCCGTTGTCTCTCAACGGCGTTTCCGGAAACGTATGCATCGCCAAAGCAAGAGAACTTGGCGAAATGTTTGGATTAAAAGGGCATCTGGAAAAGTATCCTTACCAGCTGTCTGGCGGGCAGAAACAAAGAGGAGCCGCATGCCGGGCGTTGATTACCGATCCGGAAATTATTTTTGCCGATGAACCCACGGGGGCCCTGGATTCCCGTTCCAGTAAAGATTTGTTGGGATCTTTAAAAATGGTCAATGACAGCGGCAGGGCGACGATTCTTATGGTAACCCATGATGCCTTCAGCGCATCTTATGCAAAAGATGTTTATATTTTAAATGACGGGCAGATTTCCTGCAGATTAAGCAAAGGGGCAGACCGCAAAGAATTTTACGACAGAATCACCGATATGCAGGCCTCTATGGGAGGTGATTTCTCGTGAGTATGATGAAATTGGCTCTGCAGAATTTTAAGAGCAGTTTTAAAAATTATCTTGCAATTATTTTATCTCTGGCTTTTACCATATTAGTGTTTTTGAATTTTCAGAATTTGATTTATTCCGATATCTTTAGCGGACTGGGCGGAAAGAATAAAGAGTACATTGATATTTTGATACAGATCATCTCCTTTGTACTGGGCTGTTTTATGTTTTTCTTCCTCTGGTATGCTACAAATGTATTTCTCACAAAACGAAAAAGAGAAATTGGAATATATGTTTTTATGGGGCTGACCAATCAGAAAATCGGCCGCATGTATATGATAGAGACGACCATGATTGGCATTTCCTCTATGGTTTTCGGCATTGGATTTGGCATACTGATCACATGGCTGTTTCAGATGATACTGCTGGCAATTTCAGATATTACTGTGGATATTTCGTTTCAGATTTCCCCTACGCCGATTTTTGTGACAATAGGCATTTATCTGGTGATGTATTTGATTTTTGTCATAAAAGGATATATCAATATTGTCAGGAGCAGCGTGCTGGAAATGGTTTCTGCATCAAGGCAGAATGAATATGTCAGACAAAGCAGTTTTTTTCTGCTTTTAAAAGCTGTTTTGGGACTGGGAGTCTTGTTTTTGGGATATTATTTTGCCATAAAAGAAGGCGGGAATGAGGTAATGAATCATGTATTTGCAGCGGTTGTCCTTGTAGTTATGGGCGTATATCTGTTGTTTGGCGGATTTATTCCATTTGTATTTCAGAAAATGGCCGGGAGGAAGGAATTTCTCTATCAAAAAGAGAGAAATCTTTGGATGAATAATGTGATTTTCCGTATGAAAAAAAATTACAGAACTTATGCCATGACCTGTGTATTAATGCTTTGTTCTGTCACTGCTTTGGCCGCCGGTTTTGCCATGAAGGTTCGTTATGAATCCATGGTGCATTTCAGAAATACGTATACCTATCAGATTTTGAGCGATCAGGCGGGACTGAATAAAAAGATTGAGGCATTAATTGAAAAGGATAATCAGATTTCCTATGGAACGCAGGCTTCAATTTTAAATCTGGACGCTTCAATGATTGATACCAGATACCAGTATAGAAATTATTCCGTTTTGTCCTGGTCTCAGATCAAAGAACTGGCAAAAGATGCCGGAATGGAATTTGAATTGGAAGAACCAAAGGATGATGAAATTATTCAAATATCCCATTTATATCTGTTGTCGCTGTTGACAGACCGCTCCCATGAAACAGTTTCGATTAACGGGAAAATCTATCGCCAGACTGTGGATACCAATATACCTTATCTGGGCTATCTGCAGGAGCAGATCAGCTTTTATATGGTAAACGATGAGGAATATCAGAAATTGCGGCCTTTTGGGACAGAGCTGTATACGTACAATTACAGAATTGAAGATATTTACAACTTTGCGGCATCTCAGGATGAACTGGATACGATTGTCAGTGATACAGATGAAAATTATACGGCAAGAGTGATGATTGATCCAAATAGCAGTGAAATGGAATGGATCAAAGTATTGTATACGGTATGTATTTTTGTGTTTATGGTATTTATATTGGCAAGCGGAAGTATTTTGTTTATGAAACTTTATAACGATGCATTTGAAGAAAAAGAACGCTATCAGATATTAAAAAAACTTGGAATTTTAGAAAAAACTTTGAAAAAATCTCTTTCCCGTGAGCTTCTTACAGCATATGCCCTGCCGTTTTTTGTTATGATGATATCGGCATATTTTTCGGTTCATGCACTGGAAAAAATGATGTATACGAATCTGTTTGCGATTTATCTGATTAGTGTCGCTGTAATCTTTGGATTCTTTTTGATCTGCTATCTGCTCTCGGTATCTGTTTATGCAAAAAATGCCGGAGTGGAAAAATAAACGCCCTTCGGGCAGGATGCGCACTCGCATGAATGCGGCTGCGTTCCGGTGCGCAAAGCAGCCAAGTCCCTCATGTTTGAGGAGTCTGGCTGCTTTGTTATTTATTCTACTGCGTTAAAATAAGCGTCGATTCCGTTTGCAATTCCTTCTGCAATTTCATACTGATAGTTGGCATCCGCCATATTGGCGTCTTCCGTGGGATTTGTCATATAGCCCATCTCTACGATTGTGACAGGGATCTGGCACCAGTTGATGCCGGTCATCGTATCCGTTTCCCAGACATATTGTTTACTGCAGCCTGTAGCAGCCGAAAGCTGATCCAGAACATTGGTTGAAAGCCGTTTGCTTTCACCGTGGAGAGAAGCGTTGTAAGGGTTGCCCGCTGTCTGACAGATTGTCATAGCGCCGTTTGTGCTGCTGTTTTCCGAACCGTTGGCATGTACGCGGATAAAAGCGTCTGCACCGGCCTGATTAGCGATTTCCGCCCGTTCGGCATTGCTGATATTCACGTCATTGCTTTCCCGGATCATTAAAACTTCATAACCTCTGGCTTCCAGCTCGTCCCGCAGTTTTAAGGATACCTGTAATGTCAGTTCATATTCCGCAAGTCCGGAGGATACGCCTCTTGTACCGCTGGCAACTTTTGCCTTTTTTTCTGATGCACCGGGGCCTACCGGTTCCGTTTCGCTGTTGCCCTTAGCCTGATGTCCGGCGTCAATGGCAACTAAAAATCCGGTGCTTTCGCCGGGCAGGGGTTTTTCTTTGACGTAATCGCTTTTTACATAATAAAAAGCATTTTCGATCAAAATTTTTGTCCAGCCGTCTTCTTCCGAAACTCTGTTCAGGGTTTCTCTGCGGTCTGCAACTTTATAAACATCGGCCTCCATGGCGGGAGCGGTACGGATGTTTACAGAATCAGTGGTGATGATTTCGGTAGTAGCAATGCTGCCGGGGTCATCGGTTGTTTCCGGAAGGGTGGATTCGGTTTCCACGGGCAGCTCGCTTTCGGTTTCCGGAGACGTTTCTGAAACGGGTTCCTCTGTGCCGGCATTCTCCAAAGAACTGGTTTGCTGTGTGTCCGAAGACGGGTTTTTTGCCTCTTCGCGCATGGAGCTGTCATTTGATCTGCCGCAGCCGTAGAGGGCGGGCATCAGTAAAAGCAGTGTAAGTGTAAAAATAAGAATCTTTTTTTGCATGAAAATTTCCTCTTTTTGTATAAATTTGTTGAAACTATCCATTCAAAATGCGGAGTGGATAATTTGATTTTACACATTCTGTTCTTTCTGTGCAAGATCTGATAGAGAAAACTAATAGCAGATGCAGAAAATATATGTTAATATAGAATATATACCTTAAATGATAAAGGGGAAACAGACGTATGGCAGAACAACAAAAGAAAGAACAGGAGTATACTCTTCTGGGAAATCCCTGGGAGAAAGATGTGGATTTTTCGGAAGGACAGGCAGAAGACCGTATTGCAAGTCTGGAAAAATATAATTATTTTCAGGCTGAAAAAATCATAAATTCTATCAAGCTTTCCTCAAAAATCCGGATGGAAGGGAAAGAACTCTGCAGGGAAGAAAAAATCACTTTAGAGCGAATGCGGTCCGGTTATGGACAAGACAGCAGAGAGATTTTGGGAGAAGCAGATGCAACCGGAAAAAGCGGCAGGGAGGAATTTCCGATAAGGATTCTTTTTTCCCGCACAGAAGTAGAACAGACGGAGTGTATGTGTCCGAAATGCCGCAGAAATTATTATGCATGGTATTCCAGACAGTCCAGTTGTCCTTATGTGGCGGGGCTTCTGCATCTGATACAGGATTATTTAAGTGAACATAATATGGGAGACGCTACGGATGAAAGCGCGCAGTGGCTTTTAAATTTTTATCAGAAAAAGCGGATAAATCGACGGATGTCAGATGCCGGCGCCAAAGAGGGGAGCCTTACTCTGATTCCCCGTCTTACGAAGAAAAACGGCAAGCTGTCTGTTGCTTTTAAAATTGGAGAAAAGCGGCTTTTTATTATAAAAAAACTGGATGTGTTTTGTAGAAATGTAAAAGAGTCGGCGACAGACATTTATGGGAGCAATACGCAGATTAATCACAATCCGGACAATTTTACAAAACAGGGAAGAAACTGGATTCGTTTTATCAGCCGCATTGTGTCGGAAGAGGAAACATTTCAGCAGAGGATGCAGGAGTCCCGTTATTATAATAACTATTACCAAAAAGGGATTGGGGGAGAGATGAGTCTGTCCGGCTGGCGTCTGGATGAATTTTACAAACAGTTGGAAAAAGAGGCTGTGGAATTTGAAGATAGAGATGGCGAGAAGAAAAAGAAGGAAATGCTGACCCGTTTTTGCTGCAATCCGAAGGTGACCATGCGGATTTCACCGGAAACTTTAGATCGGAGAAATGAATTTCACGGTATTTACGTAACAGGAACGCTGCCGGATTTGTATTACGGCGTGGAGACGGCGTATTTTATTGGAGACGGCCATTTGAACCGGGTAGATGCGGATTTTCTGGAAAAGATAGAACCTCTGGCGGATATCTCAGCCGGAGATGAATTTGATTTTCAGGTGGGAAGAAATCGTATGTCGGAATTTTATCACCGGATTTTGCCGGGATTTAAAGATATTGTTGAAGTTACGGAAACAGAGCCGGAGAAGATTCACAGTTATCTGATGCCGGAGGCGCGGTTTACTTTTTATCTGGATGCAACAGAAGATAATGCCACCTGTGAAATACGCGCCCAATATGGGCAGACAGAAGTGTCGGCGATGGATTTGGCCGCGAGGGAAAACGCAGCGGAGATAGAGGCTTTTCGGGACAGAGCTATGGAAGAAGAAACACTGTATCAGGCGCTGCAGCTGTTTCCGGAAATAGATCCTGTGCAAAAATGTCTGCATTGCGGCAATGATGAAAATCTGGTTTACCGGGTGATGCAGGAAGGGGCAGAGATCCTTATGGGAATCGGAGAAGTGCGGTGTACAAAACGTTTCTTAAGGTACCATGCTGTAAAACCGGTAAAAGTATCGGTAGGTGTTTCGGTTTCTTCGGGACTTTTGGAACTTGATGTGGAAACAGAAGATATTTCCCGTGAAGAGCTTTTGGATCTGTTAAAAGGATACCGTGCGAAACGGAAATATTATCGGATGAAAGACGGTTCTTTTGTAAATCTGGAAGATACCAGCCTTGAGATGCTGGCAGAATTAATGGACGCCGCCCATATCAAACCAAAGGAATTTGTGAAAGGGAAGATGCACCTTCCCATGTACCGTACGCTGTATCTGGATAAAATGCTGGAAGAAAACGAGAACGTCTACAACAGCAGGGACAGTCATTTTAAAGAAGTGGTCAAAGGATTTAAAACGATCAAAGATGCAGATTTTGAAGAACCCAAAAGTCTTGAAAAGATTATGCGAAACTATCAGAAAAACGGATACAAGTGGCTGCGGACACTGGAAACATGGCAGTTTGGCGGAATTTTGGCAGACGATATGGGGCTTGGGAAAACATTGCAGATCATTGCAGTGCTCTTAGCGTCCAAAGAGGAGAAAAAAGAAGGCGTCTCACTGGTGGTTGCTCCGGCATCTTTGGTTTTTAACTGGGCGGAAGAATTTGAACGGTTCGCCCCAGAAGTTTCCGTTTCTGTGATTACGGGAGTTCAGGAGGAACGTAAGAAAAAAATAGATGCATACCATGAAGCGGATGTGCTCATTACATCCTACGATTTGTTAAAAAGGGATATTCACCTTTATGAAGAAAAAGAATTTTTGTATGAGATTATTGATGAGGCGCAGTATGTTAAAAATCATACAACTGCAGCGGCAAAAGCAGTTAAGGTTATCAACAGCAGAATCCGCTATGCGCTGACCGGTACGCCGATTGAAAATCGTCTGAGCGAGCTGTGGAGTATTTTTGATTATCTCATGCCGGGATTTTTATACGGTTATGATGTGTTCAAACGGGAAATGGAAACGCCTATTGTGAAAAACAACGATGAAGGAGCCATGAAACGTCTGCAGAAAATGGTGAAGCCATTTATTCTTCGGAGGTTAAAAGGGGATGTGTTAAAGGATTTGCCGGAAAAATTAGAAGAGTGCCGATATGTAAGATTTGAGAGCGCACAGCAGCAGCTTTATGATGGACAGGTTTTACATATGAAAGAAACGATTGCACGTCAGGATGATGCGGATTTTAATAAAAATAAAATACAGATTTTGGCTGAGATAACCAGACTGCGTCAGATCTGTTGTGATCCTTCTTTGTGCTTTGAAAATTATCATGGAGAGGCGGCGAAATTAGATGCCTGTCTGCAGCTGGTGCAAAGCGCAATGGACGGAGGACACAGAATACTGATTTTTTCCCAGTTCAAATCCATGTTGGAGATTTTACGGCAAAATTTGGATTCGGCAGGAATTTCATATTTTATGATAACCGGAAGCACATCCAAGGAAAAACGTCTGCAAATGGTGAAAAAATTTAACGAAGGAGATACGCCTGTTTTTTTGATTTCCTTAAAGGCCGGCGGCGTCGGTCTGAATCTGACCGGAGCGGATGTGGTGATTCACTATGATCCATGGTGGAATCTGGCGGCGCAGAATCAGGCGACGGACCGCGCCCATCGGATTGGACAGACCAAAAAGGTAACCGTTTACAAATTAATTGCTAAAAATACCATAGAAGAGAAGATACAAAAGCTGCAGGAGACGAAGAAAAATCTGGCGGAACAGGTAATCGGCGGTGAAATGGGACAGCTTGGCGCATTGAGCAAAGAAGAGATACTGGAGCTGTTAGAGGTATAAATTTCAAATAAAATTTCAAAAATTTGGTATAAAAAAATTTTTTCCTCATAGAATTATATAATCGAAAGTTTGTTGCATATCTTAAATTATGATGAAATAATTCTGGGAGGAAAAATATGCAGAATAAAAAAAGAATCAAATGGACGCTTTTTGCAACTTTAATCATGACAGTTTGTTTTTTGGCACAATTTAAGCTGCAGGCAGAAAATGCGGACACTTTTATTTCACCGGAGTGTGTGGCATACTGTGAGGAGATCGGCGGACAATATGCAATCTGTCCGGAGCTGTTGGAGGCAATAATGGAATCGGAATCCTCCGGCAATCCAAAGGCGCAGAACGGAAACTGCAAGGGACTGATGCAGATTAATGTGAATTACCATAAAAACCGTATGGAGCGCCTGGGCGTGTCCGATATTTATGATGAAAGAGGCAATATACTTCTGGCAGCGGATTATCTGGCAGAATTATTCCGGGAACATGGAGATATAGGAACTGTACTGATGCTGTATAACGGAAGTAAAAATGCCCTGGAACGAGGTTTGCAGGCAGATTATACAGAATATGCCAAAAAGATTATGGAGCGTTCGCAGCAGTTAGAGCGGCTGCATCAGAAGTAATTGACATCTTGCGGTTGACGAAAGAACTGTATATTTACTATAATCCTAAAGGATACCTTGATGCCGCAGGGCGGGAAAAGGAAACGGATAAAAGTTTTTACAGAATACGGAGGAGTTATGAAAAGAACACCTTATGAAACAGGCGGATTTGCATTTGCTGATGAGAAGATGTTAGAAAAGGCAGTCAAAGAAGAAGAAGGCATACGTTATATCAGAAACAGCGCCAACATGAAAGATCCGCAAATGGTTTTTCAGATCTATTCCCAAATGGTGCGACAGCGTCTTTTTGAAACGCCGGTGGGATATATTTATTTAAAAGAGCTGCAAGACTATTTAAAAGGAGAGCCCAAGATCAGCAATCAGGATATTCCGGCTATTCCGGTGGCGGTTTCCAAAGAAAGCCTCATAGAATCCAGAGAAACGTATTCCGGGTATTCTAATGCAGACCGTCCTTCTAAAAGCCGGGAAGACGGCAAAAAGTCCAGACAGAGGCCGGTGAAGACAAAAACAAAAGTGATCCGGAAGACGAAAGTTCAAAACATAGATTATAAGCCTTGGTTTCGGGCAAGCCTGTCTGTGAGCGTTGTTTTGCTTTTGATTGTGATCGGGATGTTCATAGTGACGGCAACCAGCGGAAATATCAATATTGTAAATTATGAAAATGCCCTGATTGAAAAATATGAAGACTGGGAAAACCAATTAAAAGAGCGGGAAGAGAAAATTAAGGAGAAAGAGAAAAGCGTTTCTGACGTGCAGGAAGAGGTATTCTACTGATATTTCATATTTTTTTCATAAATAGCTGTTATAATGAAAAAAAAGAAACGAGGCGCGGAATGGATAAGATCAAGATACTGGTAGTAGATGATGAAAGCAGAATGCGAAAACTGGTCAGGGATTTTTTAATCCGTGACAATTTTGAAGTAATAGAGGCCGGTGACGGAGAAGAGGCATTGGATCTTTTTTATCAAGACAAAGACATTTCACTGATTATTTTGGATATTATGATGCCGAAAATCAATGGCTGGGAGGTTTGCCGTGAAATCAGGGAGACATCAAAAGTGCCGATTATTATGCTGACTGCTAAGGGTGACGAGAATGATGAACTTCAGGGATTTGATCTGGGAGTAGACGAATATATTTCAAAACCGTTCAGCCCGAAAATTTTGGTTGCCAGAGTAGAGGCAATTTTGAGAAGAGCGAACAAAATCTCAGAGGGAGAGACAGTAAAAGCCGGGAGTATTGTGATTGATAAGGCGGCTCATTTGGTGACGGTGGATGAAGAACGGGTGGAACTTAGTTACAAGGAATTTGAACTGTTGGTTTACTTCATTGAAAATCAGGGAATTGCCCTTTCCAGAGAGAAAATTTTAAACCATGTCTGGAATTATGATTATTTCGGAGATGCCAGGACAATTGATACGCATGTGAAGAAACTGCGTAATAAGCTGGGAAAACGCGGTGAGTATATTAAAACGATCTGGGGCATGGGATATAAGTTCGAGGTGAACGGATGAGGCGCCGGTGAATCGTTACTATATTAAATCCGGCCTATTTAAAGTTGCCTTACGGCAAGAGGCCGGATTCCGGCCCCGGTACTGTACTGGCCTGTGAACGTGCAGTGAAGTGCACGGTCCAGAAGTGAACAGTAATTTGATATTTATTATTTATCGAAAAAAATATAATTTATGATTGTAGAAATTTTTGGGTTGTGTTATAATCTTTATCAGGCAGATATAGTATATCGGTAGTACATCAGCTTCCCAAGCTGAGGGGGTGGGTTCGACTCCCATTATCTGCTCTTGTTTTTTTGAAAAGGATTTTTATATGTCAATTTGCCGCAGCGAATTTTCCCGCCGGCATTTTTTATTTTAACTTGTTAATTAGAATCTTTTATTTCTCTTTGACAGTAACTGTCATGCGTTCCTTCGTACCGTCTTCTTTGGCGTAAATGTACGCCTTTCCCACGGCTTTTGCCCGTATTTTCCCATTTTGATCAACAGAGGCGACGTTTTGATTGGAGCTGGAGTACTCCGGTTTGTTATTAGAAGAAACAGTAGCTTTTGCCTGATAATTTTCACCGACAGTCATGGATATGCTTTCTTTTTCAAAGCGAATTTCCGGTTTCTTTACAGTGATTTCACAGGTTTTGCTCACGCCGTCTACCGTAACGGTGATAATGGCCGTTCCATGCTTTACGGCAGTTACCAGGCCTTTGTCATTTACAGTTGCGACACTTTTTTTGTTGCTTTTCCATTTGGGGGTATTTTTGGATGAAGAGGTAACAGAAAGGCGGAGCGTCTTTTTGCGATAGAGAGATGCAGAACTTTTGCTCAGTTTGACCGTGGGCTGTTTGACAGTAACCTTGCATTTGACAGAAGTTTTGTCCGCAGTTACGGTAATAGAAGCGGTTCCGGGTTTTTTTGCAAAGATTTTGCCGTTTTCATCTACGGAAGCAATACTGGATTTGGATGATTTATAAGTAACCGGATGTCCGGTAGATGTGGAAGCCTTTAGCTGTTTGGATTCTCCGGCCTCCAAAGAAATCTTTTTGTCGCTTAATTGAATTGAGGTTTTTTGGACTGTCACTTTACAACTGGCCTCTCCATTTTTGATTTTGGCCGTAATTGTTGCAGAACCGGATTTTTTAGCAGTAATTTTTCCGTAAGTATTTACGGAGGCAACTGCAGAATTGCTGGAAGAAAAAGAAGGTTTCTTTCCGGTGGAAGTTACTGCGATTAAATAGCATGTATCACCGATTTTCATGGTTGTGGAATATTTATCCAGCAAAATAAATTCATATCCGGATGATGCAGATACAGGTATCATACTTTGTTTGGAAAAAAGCAGCATGGAGATCATGCAGAAAACAGCCAGAGCTGTTTTTAAGATTTTTTTATTGTGTGGCATTGAATTCCTCCCTTTATACGGCAGGAAAGCCACGGCATATTGACATGTTGGAAATATATCATAAATTTAGGTGTTTGTAAATGAGTAAAATTGTACAAAATAGCAGGGAGGATCTTTGGCAGTACTGTTTATACAGCATAGAACGAAAAAGTCTGTATATAGATTGCGGAGAATCAGCTTTTTGGATGTTGTAATAGCAGAATCCGGCTCAGAAAGGAGCCGGATTCTTAGCCGCCATGCAACCGAAAGAAACTTTATCATATGCATTCCGAAGGAAAATATAATATCCATTCATTTAAAATTCCCATAGTCATTGCAAAAATCATCAGAACAACCAGCATAAATACGGCGCCTTTATCATAGACGCAGTCGGTATTATTTTTACAATTTCCAACCAGTATTTCGATTCCCAGAATAATGAAGATGCAGGGCCAAAGACGAAAAATGTTCCAGAAATTCAAATACGGCACAAATGTATGAAGTAAAAATAAAATTCCGAAAATAATAAATGAAACGCCGCAGGTGATCGTACCGATGCGATGTATTCTTTTTTCGTTTTTCTCATTCATGAATATTCTCCTTTAAATCTGCATCCTGCAGAATCTTTTTCTTTCCGCGAATCATCAAAATGCCCAGTATAATAATGGCAATACCCACACAGATTCGGGGGATTTCATGACTGAGATAGTTGAGATATTTGAAAGTCTCCCAGGGCAAAATATCATTTAGAATGGACAGACAGCCTTCCCAGGTCATAACAATTCCTGAAAGAATCAGCACAATGGAAAGGATTTTTTTGTTTTGCTTCAAAAGATCAGTTTGATGTGCGGCAATATCAGAATTGAAGAAGAGATAACGGTCTTCCACCGAATAGAATTCTTCATCTGAAAGACTGGCCAGATTGTGTACATGAAAAAAACTGTAAAACCACACAATAATATCAATAAGGATCAGGGGGCCGAGCCACAGTGAAGAAGCTATAAAAATAATAGCGAAAAACAATGACATCAGACTGACGCCCATTTTCAGAAATCCCATATACATTTCTCCGGCGCCCGGAATCAGAGAAAAGAAAAACCGCCATAGTGAATTTTTTTTGTTTGTCATATTAATCATCCTCCTTTATAAAAACAGAATTGGCAGTATCGGTTATAAAGTTACAGAATTGAGCTGATTTTTCATTTAGGCTTTTTATGAGAGAATGCTCATTTTCATAAAGAACAGCAGTATTTTTTGGAAACCGGTCATAATGGGTCATGTCCGGAAGTAAAAACAAAAGCGCAATGGAGGCCGCGGCGCCGGCTGCTACTTTGGCGCTGAAGATAAAAAAGGCATTTTGCCGGGAAAAGAAATCTTGTTTGGATGCTTTGTAAAGAATCTGCTCTTTTAAATAGCCGGGAGCTTTGGAAAGAGGTTCATTTTCGGCAGATTCTATCAATTCCATTAATTCTCTTTCGCTCATATATTTTTTCTCATTCATAAGTGTCACGCTCCTTCTCATAGCATTTTCGCAGCATTGCCCTGGCGCGGTAGATCTGAGTCTGTACCGTTTTTATATTTTTGTTCTGCTTAGCGGCAATTTCATCCGGTGATCTTTCTTCGTAAAAATAAAGCCTGGCAATGGTATCGTAGGGAGGTTTCAATTCCTGACAGCGTTTCAGGAGGGTTGCTTTGATTTCCCTGGCTAAAAGCGCATCTTCCGGTCCGGGAGAGCTGTCAGCCCTGCCTTCAAAAGCTTCGTCGGCAGAGGGAATCTGGCGTCTGCCGGCAGATTTTAAGTAATCAATGCATTTGTTAGAGGCAATCCGGCAGAGGTAGGCTTTTTCATTTTGTCCCATAAAAGAATCCATATTCCGGTAGGCAGATAAAAAGGTTTCCTGCGTCAGATCTTCTGCTGCGAAATAATCGCCAGTCAGTTTGCAGCAGATAGAAAATATGAGATTTTGATAAGAATCGATCAGTTCTTCAAAATGATGCTTGGCATTGATTTTATCCACCCCCCTTTACTGCATTCATATTATATAACGAGAAAGAAAGATAAAAATCTTCAGATATTTAAAAATTTTTTCAAATCCTGAAAAAACAGTTGACTTTTGATGCGAATAGTATTATTGTATTAATCATATAATACAAAAAGGAGGGATTTTGATGAAGTATAAAGACGGAGGCATAGAATCAGAACATCACAAAAAGATGATTGCACCGGTAGTCATCAGTATATTGCTGGGCGCTTATTATATTGCGATTGGGGTGATATGTCTTTGTATATCCATAATCCCAATTGCCGTAAAATTGTTTTTGGCAGTGATTCCGGCAGCTTTGACAGGCGTTTTGGTTTTTGTGTTAATTGAAAGAATAAAAGAGATAAGGAGCGGAGAAGAAGATGATCTTAGTCAATACTGATTATATTACAGGAAAAGAGCTGGAAATGTTGGGAATGGTGAAAGGCAGTACGATACAGAGCAAGAATATCGGCAAAGATATTACACAGGGGTTGAAAACAATCGTAGGCGGTGAATTAAAGGCTTATACGGAAATGATGAATGAAGCCAGGGCTCTGGCGACAAAGCGCATGGTAGAAGAAGCGGAGGCCCTTGGCGCAGATGCGATTGTCAATATTCGTTACGCCTCTTCATCGGTTACGCAGGGCGCGGCTGAGGTGATAGTATATGGAACGGCTGTAAAATGCCGTTGATGAAATGCTGCTGTCCACTCCCGGACCGTGCACTGCGCTGCACGGCCGCAGGCCAGTACAGTACTGGGGCCGGATTCGTTCCTGTGAACACCATGAGTGTGAACAGTAACGATGAAATCTTTGAACAATGATGTACAGAAAAATTCTTGACACGTACAAAAAAAAGTATAATAATGAATTCCAGAAATGAATCAGAATTTCCCAGGGAAAACAATGTGGGAGCAGTACATCGGAGGTAAGAGTATGGACATCAGATTTGAAAAAAAAGAACAGCGAAAGGAAAAACCGGATCAGAAGAATCTTGGTTTCGGAAAATATATGACAGACTACATGTTTGTCATGGACTGGACAAAAGAAGAGGGCTGGAAGGATGCAAGAATTGTTCCTTACGAGCCGATTACATTAGATCCCGCCTGTGTGACGCTGCATTATGCGCAGGAGACATTTGAAGGCATGAAAGCATATCGTACCAAAGAAGGCAAAATTCAGCTGTTCCGTCCGGAGATGAATGCAAAGCGTATGATCCGGTCCAATGAAAGATTGTGTATGCCTGCTTTTCCGGAGGATATGTTTGTGGAAGCAGTCAAAGAGCTTGTAAAAGTAGAACGGGAATGGGTTCCGTCAGAGCCGGGAACCTCCCTTTATATTCGGCCTTTTATGTTTGCAACAGAGGTGGCATTGGGCGTTCATATGGCGACCAGTTATAAATTTATGGTGATCTGCTGCCCGGTAGGCGCATATTATGCAGAGGGCATCAACCCGGTTAAGATTTTGGTAGAAGATGAGCTGGTGCGCGCCGTACAGGGCGGTACCGGATTTACGAAATGCGGAGGCAACTATGCAGGCTCTATTTTAGGACAGGTAAAAGCTGAGAAAATGGGCTGTACCCAGGTGCTTTGGTTAGACGGCGTACACCGCAAATATGTAGAAGAAGTAGGAACGATGAATATTATGTTCAAAATCAGCGGAGAGATTTATACAGCGCCTATTGAAGGAACGGTACTCGCAGGCGTTACCAGAGATTCCATTATTCATATCTTAAAAGATTGGGGTTATACGGTAAACGAGACGCATCTTTCGATTGATGATCTGATGAAAGCAGGCCATGACGGTACCTTGGAAGAGGCATTCGGCACCGGTACTGCGGCTGTTATTTCTCCGGTAGGGGAATTCGTATACAGGGATGATGATGTAAAAGTAAACGATTTTAAGATCGGAAAGCTGACACAAAAGCTGTATGATTATCTGACCGGAATCCAATGGGGTGATGTGGAAGATAAATATGGCTGGACAATGGACATTGATGCATAGAGAATTTTCAAAATTATAAAAAAGCAGCGGCATTTGCGATGATGAGCAGATGCCGCTTTTTATCGTTTATCCAAGAATAAAAGAAGAAAAATTTCAAATACTATTCTTAAAAAATATGGATAGGAGCGGTAAATGTAATGTCAAAAGAAACCTATTACATCGGAGAACAAAGCCTGACGTTCCCAGAAGACGTCTATCTGATTTCAAGCGCATCCGTTGTAGGAAAAAAAGAAGGAGAAGGCCCGTTGGGAAATGCCTTTGATATGATATGCGATGATGATAAATTTGGAGAAGATACCTGGGAGATGGCAGAGAGCACGCTGCAGAAAGAGGCTCTTACTCTTGCAATGGGCAAAGCAGACTTAAAAGCAGATGATGTCCGGTATCTGTTTGCCGGAGATCTGCTGGGGCAGAATATTGCAACTTCCTTTGGTCTTATGGATTATGAGATTCCCCTGTTTGGTTTGTATGGGGCCTGTTCTACGGCGGGAGAATCTCTGTCCCTGGCCTCTATGTGCATTGGCGCCGGATATGCCAAAACAGTGGCGGCCCTTACTTCCAGCCACTTTGCCAGTGCGGAGAAACAGTTTCGCTTTCCCCTGGAGTATGCCAATCAAAGACCCGTATCGGCTACCTGGACTGTCACCGGCAGCGGAGCCTTTTTATTGTCCGGCAAAAAAGGAAAAGTACGAATTACCGGGATTACCACTGGTAAAATCGTAGATATGGGAATCAAAGATTCTATGAATATGGGAGCGGCCATGGCTCCTGCAGCAGCAGATCTGATTGCCCAGAATTTAGAAGATTTTAACAGAACGCCTTCTGATTATGACAAAATTGTAACAGGAGATTTGGGATATGTGGGCCAGGAAATTCTGATTAATCTGTTAAAAAAGAAAAAAATTGACATTTCAGGCATGCATGAGGACTGCGGCATTTTAATTTATGACAAAGAAAAACAGGGAACCGGCTCCGGCGGTTCCGGATGCGGATGTTCGGCGGTGACCTTAAGCGCCCATTATCTGCCCCAATTAGAGGAGGGCAGTCTGAAACGGATTTTATTTGTTCCGACGGGAGCGCTTTTGTCTACGGTAAGTTTTAATGAAGGACAAAGCGTACCTGGAATTGCGCATGGGGTAGTATTAGAATATGCAGGATAGCAGGAGGAAATATGGAATATATCAATGCGTTCTGGGTAGGCGGTTTAATTTGCGCTCTTACTCAGATTTTAATGGAAAAAACAAAAATGCTTCCAGGCAGAATCATGGTGCTTTTGGTATGCAGCGGAGCAGTGCTTGGAGCAGTGGGCATTTATCAGCCTTTGATTGATTATGCAAACGCGGGAGCAAGCGTGCCGCTTCTTGGCTTTGGCAATACACTCTGGAAAGGGGTAAAAGAGGCGGTAGATGAATATGGGCTGCTGGGCATTTTTATGGGAGGATTCAAAGCCAGTGCAGTGGGCATCTGTGCAGCCTTGGTATTCGGCTATCTGGCGAGTTTGATTTTTGAGCCCAAAATGAAATCATAGGAAATTTCACGCAATAAAAAAGAGGAATAGAAATAATAAAACTGCACAGACTAAATGTGAAATCCTGGTGATATAGATATCCAAAGGATTTCACAGGAGCAGAAAGGAGGACCATTTCTTTATGAAAAAACTGAAATACTTGCTTTTGTGCTGTATTATGAGTGTATCGATTCTGGCGCTGGCAGCCTGCGGTACCAATAATACAAAAAATAATAACGATAATGCCGGCAGTAATACAGAGTCAGACAATACCAATGCAAATAGCAATGGAACAGGCAGCAGCGGCGCAGACAATGCCGATGCCGGAAATAATGGCGGCAATGCGGCAGATGACGCAGCCGATGCGGTAGAAAATACCGGAGATGACATTATGAATGGTGCAGAAGATATCGGCAATGATCTGGAAGATGCAGTAGAAGATGTTACTGGCAATAATGGCGATAACAACGATGCTTCTTCAAATAGTAATGGTTCCAACAACAAAACTGCCAGATAGAAGCAGAAACGTTATTGTTTATGAAACTTTGACGGAAAAAGTGAAAATGGAGTTTCCATTTTCACTTTTTCTGTTGCGCCTTTGTACAAAATAAGATATTCTGAAACGTGAAACAAGGAGCGTGAGAATATGACAAAGGAACAATATGAACGTTGGTCTGCGCCTTTTCGCAAGGAACAAGGGAGAGTAAAATTTTTAAAAACGGCAGATAAGCTGATAACAGGAACTGTCTTTGTGTCTTATCCCGTACTTTTGCTGTATTTGTTTTTACAGGAAAAGTACAGACAGCTGTGTTTTAGTATTTTCATTCCGGCGGGTTCCTTTTTGCTGATATCATTGTTTCGCAGTGTCTATTCTGCCAAAAGACCTTATGAGATGTTTGAGATTTCGCCTTTGATTTCCAAAGAGACAAAGGGAAAATCTTTTCCCAGCCGCCATGTGTTTTCGGCATTTATGATAGGGATGACATTTCTTTTTGTGATAAAGCCCTTTGGAATTTTGATTCTGGCGGCAGGAACGGTTATGGCATACATCAGAGTGGTTGGCGGCGTGCATTTCCCGAAAGATACGGCAGCGGGAGCGCTGCTGGGCGTCCTGTGCGGCATGTGTTATCTCTTTTTATAAAATTTTGGTTTAAAAAAAGCGCCCTGCGGCGCTCTTTTTAATAGCTTTGTTATTCATCAATGGAATAATTCGGCGCTTCTTTGGTGATATGAATGTCATGGGGATGACTTTCCTTTAAAGAAGCCGCGGAAATTTTTATAAATTTGGCCCGGTCATGCAGCTCTGAGATGGTTGGGCATCCGCAATATCCCATGCCGGAACGGATACCGCCGATCAGCTGGAAAATCGTATCTTCTACACGGCCTTTGTAAGCAACACGGCCTTCTACGCCTTCCGGAACCAGTTTCTTTGCATCTTCCTGGAAATAGCGGTCTTTGCTGCCGTTTTCCATAGCTGCAATCGAACCCATGCCCCGGTAAACTTTGTATTTTCTTCCCTGATACAGTTCAAAGGTTCCCGGAGATTCGTCGCATCCGGCAAACATGCTTCCCATCATACATACATTTGCACCGCCGGCCAGAGCCTTTGTCATGTCTCCGGAATATTTGATGCCGCCGTCGGCAATAATTGGAATGTCAAATTCTTTGGCTGCCTCATAACAGCTCATAACGGCAGTCATCTGAGGTACGCCGATGCCTGCAACTACCCGCGTCGTACAAATAGAGCCTGGTCCGATGCCTACTTTAATCGCATCTGCTCCTGCGTTAATCAGATCTCTTGTGGCTTCTGCCGTTGCTACATTTCCGGCGATTACCTGAAGATCCGGATATTTTGCTTTGACATCTCTGACGGCGTTTAAGATATTCAGAGAATGACCATGGGCTGAATCAATGACAATGACGTCTACATGAGCGTTTACCAGGGCGTCTACACGTTCCATCATATTGTGGGTAATGCCTACGCCGGCGCCGCAGAGCAAACGTCCCTGATCGTCTTTGGCAGACAGAGGGTAGCGGATCTGTTTTTCAATATCTTTGATTGTGATAAGACCTTTTAAATTGTAATTTTCATCTACCAGAGGAAGTTTTTCTTTTCTTGCCTTTGCAAGGATTTGTTTTGCCTCTTCCAGAGAAATTCCGGTAGGAGCTGTAATAAGATTTTCAGAGGTCATGGATTCACTGATTTTTTTGGAGAAATCTGTTTCAAATTTCAGGTCGCGGTTCGTAATGATGCCGACCAGACGTCTGCCGTTTTTTTCTACAATGGGAACGCCGGAGATACGGAATTTACGCATGAGATTTTCTGCATCCTGCAGAGTGTTTTCCGGATTCAAAGAAAATGGATCGGTGATAACGCCGTTTTCAGAACGTTTTACCTTATCTACTTCATCTGCCTGTGCCTCCACAGACATGTTTTTGTGGATAATACCGATGCCGCCCTGTCTTGCCATGGCGATTGCCATTCTATGCTCGGTTACTGTATCCATGCTGGCGCTCATCATAGGAATGTTCAGTAGAATCTTTTTTGTGAGATGTGTTGTCAGATCAATCATATTTGGCGTGACTTCTGAATACTGCGGAACTAATAATACGTCGTCAAATGTGATCCCCTTACCGATAATTGTAGCCATTTTGGAATCCTCTCTTTCTTCTTAAAACAGTATACTTTGGGTTCGTAATTTAATTTTCATATTCTAGCAAATAAAACTGCCTGTGTCAATCCAAAAATAACCCATTTTGTCGGGAGGTTTTCGTAAAAAAGCATCATATTTAAATGTATTTTCAAATACGCTCTGACTGCGGAGTAAATGGAAACGTTTGTATTTTGCGGAATGTGTATTTATTGTGAAATGAATTGAAGAGAATTTCGGTGTTTGTTAAAATGAAAGCAGAGGATAACACAGGCGGATACGAGCAGATATGAGGTGAAAAAGTTTTGAATGAGAAGAAAACACAGGTAAAACATTCTCTTACATTACAGTATACAGGCACTATTTTGGGACTGGTGGTTGGCACGGTTTTGCTTTGCTGGTTTTTGAACACGACATTCTTGAAATATTATTATACCTACAATAAGCAGAATGTAATGCTGGATGGATTTTCTGTTATTGATCAGGAAAGCGGGGAAAATACCCTGGAGAGTTCAGAATTTGATGTGAGGTTTGAGAAAATATGCGCAAACGGCAATATATCTATTATAATTATCAGTGCAGACGGTTCTATTGTCCGGACCTCTGTCAATGATACAAAATCTTTAAAACGGCAGTTTATGGATGTGTTGTTTGGAGATTCCGAAGATACTTCTATAGAGCTTTTGAAAAAGACGGACAATTATGTGCTGGAGAGACAGGTGGATACCAGGCTGAATTCGGAATATCTGGTATTGTGGGGAACCTTGTCGGACGGCAATCTGATTCTGATGCGGACGGCTCTGGAGAGTATTCGGGAGAGTGTATGGATTTCCAATCGATTTCTGGCTTATGTAGGAATTTTAGCGATGATTTTAAGCGCGATTATCAGTATTTTTGCCTCCAGAAAAATTGCAGAGCCGATTTTGGAACTGACGGAAATTTCCAGAAGAATGACCAATCTGGATTTTAATATAAAATATCACGGCAAAGGAGAAAACGAAATCGATCAGCTGGGCGAACACATCAATCAGCTGTCTCAGACCTTAGAGAGCACGATTTCCGAATTAAAGAGCGCTAATAATGAATTGCAGATTGACATCAAGAAGAAGACGCAGATTGACGAGATGCGGAAAGAATTTTTATCCAATGTATCTCACGAATTAAAAACGCCCCTGGCATTGATTCAGGGATATGCAGAAGGACTGTCGGAATGCGTCAATGAGGATGCATCCAGCAGGGAGTTTTATTGTGAAGTCATCATGGACGAGGCGGATAAGATGAATCAGATGGTGAAAAAGCTTCTGACTTTGAATCAGCTGGAATTTGGAAATGACATGGTTGTTATGGAACGTTTTGATTTAACAGAGCTGATTTTGGGAGTGATCCAGTCCTCCTCTATTTTGCTGGAACAAAAAAGAATTCACCTGACCTTTCATACCGATCAGCCCATGTATGTCTGGGCAGATGAATTTAAAGTAGAAGAGGTAATGACCAATTATCTGAGTAATGCAATACATCATACAGAAGAACTTGGGCGGATTGATATCAAATATACACAGATGGAAGATTATGTCAGGATTAGCGTATTTAATACGGGAAGACAGATTCCCAAAGAGGATCTGGAGCGTATCTGGATTAAGTTTTACAAAGTGGACAAAGCAAGAACCAGAGAATACGGCGGCAGCGGCATCGGCCTTTCCATTGTAAAGGCGATTATGGATTCGTTTCATCGGTCATGCGGCGTGATTAATCATACAGATGGAGTGGAATTTTGGTTTGAATTGGATACAAAAAGCAATTAGGAGTTGCTGAATTTCAGAAAAAATGTTACACTAAATGCGATAAATAGAATTTATGGCAGTGGAGGCACAGAATGAAAAGCTCAAAGATAAAAATGACGGCATTGGCATTAGCGGCGGCCTTTGCCTTTACCGGATGCGGTGAGGCGCTTTATGAGTTGACGCCGGAAGAAGAAAGCGCAGTTGTCAGCTATGCATCTCATGTCGTAGCCAAGTTTAATAGATATCAAAGAGACGGCGAAGTCTTTGTGAGACAGGAAATTTTAGACGGAGAAGACGAAGAAGAGCAGGATTCTCCCGTCAGTCCGCAGGAGACTGCAGCGGATACGGAAGAAACAGAACAGAGCCCACAGTCCGGGGAAGAGAATACAGAGCAGAACGGCCAGGGTGCAGAGGATTCGGGAAATATGCAGAATGCCGTGTCGATCCAAGAGGCGCTGGGTTTAGGAACAATTACAGCGGAATACGGCGGCAGCAGTCTGTGTGCTACATATGATCAGTCAGACAGTTATGTGGTCGATGCCGAGGCGGGGAAACAGCTGTTGGTGTTAAAAGTAAAACTGACAAATGAAACAGGAGCAGCTGCAGATCTGGATGTCCTGCAGAAGAAGCCTTCTTTTGACGCTGTTGTAAACGGAGAAAAGACCGTGAAAGCGCAGATGACGATTCTTCCTAATGATCTCGCCACTTATCAGGGAAGCGTTTCACCGGGAGAGTCGGTAGATACTGTAATTATCTTTCAGATTCCGGAAGAAATTCAGTCAGTCTCTGATTTAGAGCTGGGAATTACAATAGACGGCAGCCGGTATACGGCAATTTTATAAAAAAATAATATACATTACCAAAATTTATTGTTATAATAAAAAGCATAGCAAACAATTACCTGCTGGAGCGAACAGGCAGCAGAGAATACATGTAGCCGGGAGGAAGGATTTATGGATACAAATATATTATTGGAAAGCGGAACAAATGAACTGGAAATACTGGAATTTACGCTGGGGCAGCATCGATATGGGATTAACGTGGCAAAGATTCGCGAGATATTATCATATCAGCCTGTTACGCCGATACCTCACGCGAATGAATGTGTAGAGGGGATTTTCATGCCGAGGGATGTGATGATTACCGTGATTAATCTGAAACGCTGCATTGGTGTTCCGGAGGATGATAAAGAGGGATTATTCATTATTACCAATTTCAATAAATTAAACATTGCGTTTCATGTTGATGAAGTGATCGGTATCCACAGAGTTTCCTGGGAAGATATTATCAAACCGGATTCCACCATTAATTCCGATGATGGAGGCGTATCTACAGGCGTTGTGAAGTTAGACAACAATCTGGTTGTTATTTTGGATTTTGAGCGGATTGTAACAGATATCAGTCCGGAGACAGGACTTAAGATTTCAGATCTGGATGACTACAACTCAAGAGACAGAAGCGATTGTCCGGTTATGATTGCAGAAGACTCTCCGCTGCTTAGCAGACTGATCACAGACTGCCTGAAGAAAGCCGGTTATACCAAACAAATTGTTACATCGAACGGACAAGAGGCATGGGAGAGGATTTGCGAATACAGAAGAAGAGGAACTCTCGATAATATGGTGCGTTGTATCATTACTGATATTGAGATGCCGCTTATGGATGGACACCGTCTGACAAAGCTGGTAAAGAGCAATGATGAGATCAGGCATATACCGTTGATCATCTTTTCATCACTGGTAAATGATGAGATGCGTCGAAAGGGAGAACAGCTTGGAGCAGATGCGCAGCTGACCAAGCCGGAGATCGGTAAGCTGGTAGAAACCATCGACAGATTAATTGAGGAATCTCGCACTGGGGCATAACAGCAATTGAGGGATGTGACAGATGATCACATCCCTTCGTAGGTTTAGATACAGGAGGTACTTACAGTGAATAAGACAGAGGAATATCTGGACGCCTTATTGAATAATGTTTCTCCCGAACGAAAAGCAGAAAGGGAGCGGAGCAGACGCAGAACAAGTGAGGATTTTATCAAAGATTTTGAGAGTGAATTGGGAGAAGGAGATCTGGACGACGTTTTTTCAGATTTTGAAGATGATGCGGATGTTTCTTTGAACGGGAATAAAACAGAAGACACTTTTTTTAATGACCTGGAAGGAATTGTCAATACAGCCAAAGAGGTTTCGACAGAATCAGAGCCGGCAGAACAAATGGAAGATTCTCTGGAAATCAATACGTTAGAAGACGATTCCTGGACAGAATCTCAGGAACAAAAGGAAATTTCCCAGGAGGAGCAGGAGCTGGAAGATATTCTTTCGGAGATCCCTTCTGAAGAAGATATTTTAAATTTGTCTCAGGACAGCGACGTGATACAGGAAGACGAAGATATTTCCTCAGAGGAAGATGCATCCAAAGAGAAAAAGGGAAAGAACTCTGGTCAGAAGAAAAAAGGCTTATTTGCCAAACTTTCAGAGGCTTTATTTGGAAAAGATGATGAAAATGATTCGGAGGAAGGCAAAGAAAAGTCCAAAAAGAAGAAATCTGATTCCCCTAAGAAAGAAAAGAAGAAAAAAGAAAAGAAACCCAAAAAGGCTAAGGAGAAGAAACCCAAACAGCCGAAAAAACCAAAAGAAAAGAAACCAAAGAAACCAAAAGAAGTGGATTTATCACCGCCTCTGCCAAAGATTCCCGTGGTGCTTATCTTTGTGATGAGTTTTTCTGTTATGGTGTTTGTCGTACTTTCTTCCAATCTTCTGGGGTATTCTACCAGTATGACAGATGCAAAAGCAGCTTATTACAGTTATGATTATGTAGGCGCTTATGAAAAACTCGCGGGACTGACTGCAAAAGAGCAGGATGCAGAATTTGTGGAGCAGGTGCGCCTGTTGGCTCTGATACAGGAGAAACTGGTCAACGGCGACGGACTGTACCGGGCAGGACAATATACCATGGCGTTGGATTCTTACATATGTGCGTTGGGAAGGTATGATGTGAATTACAGTCAGGCTTCTGAATATCAGATTGCAAAAGAATACGAAGATTTGGAGAAACAGATAGTGATACAGCTGCAGGAGACCTTTGACGTAACTGCAGATTCGGCAAGAGAAATCTATGGACTGAGGGACCGTACCGAATATACATGCAGAGTTTATGAACTTGTCAAGAACGCGGGTTATATGGAATAAGGTAGAAATATATGATTGCAATTTTAGACTACGATGCCGGGAATTTAAAAAGTGTGGAGAAGGCTTTGGCCTATTTGGGAGAAGATAGTAAGATTACAAGAAATATACATGAAGTGGAAAAGGCAGATAAACTGATTCTTCCGGGAGTAGGTTCTTTTGGTGCAGCCATGGAGCAGCTTAAGAAATATGAAATTGACAAAATGCTGCAGGAGGCAGCAGAGGCGGGCAGGCCAATACTGGGAATCTGTCTGGGTCTGCAGCTTTTGTTTGACGACAGCGAAGAATGTCCGGGAGTAGAAGGGCTGCATTTGCTAAAGGGAAGGATTTTGCGGATTCCGGATACTAAAGGATTGAAAATTCCGCATATCGGCTGGAATTCCCTTAAACTGCAGAACAACGGCAGACTGTTTGAAGGAATAGAGGAAGAGCCTTATGTTTATTTTGTGCATTCCTACTATTTGAAGGCAGAAGAGGAACAGATCGTGAAAGCCTCTGCCGAATACGGTACACATATTCATGCGTCTATAGAGAGGGGCAATCTATTTGCCTGTCAGTTTCATCCGGAAAAGAGCAGCAAGACGGGACTTAAGATACTATCTAATTTTGCGAAAATTCAGGGAGGGAATGGCTGATGTTTACCAAGAGAATCATTCCGTGTCTGGATGTCAATAACGGAAGAGTTGTAAAAGGCGTCAATTTTGTAAATTTAAAAGATGCCGGCGATCCCATTGAGATTGCGGCAGCTTATGATAAAGCGGGAGCGGATGAAGTGGTATTTCTGGATATCACAGCGTCTTCCGACAACCGGAAAACAGTAGTAGATATGGTGCGCCAGGTGGCGGAGCGGGTATTTATTCCCTTTACGGTTGGCGGCGGAATTCGCAGCATTGAGGATTTTAAAGCGCTGCTTAGGGAAGGCGCAGATAAGATATCCATTAATTCTTCTGCAATCGACCGGCCGCAGCTGATTTCTGAGGCAGCCGATAAATTTGGGAGCCAATGCGTAGTAGTGGCTATCGATGCAAGACGCAGAGCAGACGGAAAAGGCTTTCACATATACAAAAACGGCGGCAGAATTGATATGGGAATTGATGCAGTGGAATGGGCCATGAAAGCAGACCGGTTAGGCGCAGGAGAAATTCTTTTGACCAGCATGGACTGTGATGGAACAAAAGCGGGCTATGACATTGAGCTGACGAAGACAATTGCAGAAAATGTATCCATTCCTGTGATCGCCTCCGGCGGTGCAGGCACGAAGGAGCACTTTTACGAGGCGCTGACAGAAGGCGGAGCAGATGCGGCGCTGGCGGCATCCCTGTTCCACTATAAAGAGCTTGAGATTATGGATTTAAAGGGATATCTTGCGGATCGAGGCATATCTGTCAGAAGGTAGAGGATATACCAATCGAAAGGAACAAAAGATATGGGAATGATTACAAATGACTGGCTGGATGCAGTTTCAGATGAGTTTAAGAAACCTTATTATAAATCGTTATATACTTTTGTAAGAGAAGAATATAGAAAGGCTGTTGTATATCCACCGGCAGACGACATTTTCAATGCGTTTCATTTTACTCCTTTGAGCAAGGTCAAAGTGCTGCTGCTGGGGCAGGACCCCTACCATAATGTGAATCAGGCTCACGGACTGAGTTTTTCTGTTCTGCCCAGTCAGAAAGACATACCGCCGTCGCTGCAGAATATTTATCAGGAACTGCATGATGATATGGGATGTTATATTCCTAATCATGGATATCTGAAAAAATGGGCGGATCAGGGCGTATTGCTTTTAAATACCGTTTTGACTGTGCGAGCCCATCAGGCCAATTCGCATCAGGGAAAAGGCTGGGAATTGTTTACAGATGCGGTGATTCAGGCGGTCAATGCACAGGAGAGGCCGATTGTCTACCTGCTGTGGGGAAGACCGGCTCAGAACAAGGCGTCTATGCTGACGAATCCGAAACATCTGATTTTAAAAGCGCCCCATCCAAGTCCGCTGTCGGCATACAGAGGATTCTTTGGCTGCAGACACTTTAGCCAGGCAAATGCATTTTTGCAGGAAAACGGGATAGATCCCATTGACTGGCAGATTGAAAATATGGACGGATAATTACGAATAAATATAAATAGATCGGTATATAACTAAAGAAATAGTTGAAAAAGAAGGTTTTTCGGAATGTATTACAGAATCTGTAGCAGGGGATTGATTGAGACAGACCGAAAGGATTGGGAGGAAAATGTCGGCGGAATCGGTATTTTTGATGAAGACGAGTGGAATCAGGAGTTAGATCTGCAGAAGGCATTTTTCATTGACAGAAAAGAAGAGCATGTTTTTTTCTGCAGGCTGAAACTGTCTGCATCTTATCTTTTTGGCGTCTTTCATATTCCGATCAAAAAAAAAGAAAAACGGAATTTTCATTTTGCCGTTTATATATTAAAGGACAGACTGATCTTTGTAGAAGAGGAGAATTTTGTAAAAGATCTGATTCGCAGGATACAAGGCAGAATCGGAGAGGCATCTTATACAATAGATCAGTTTTTAGATGATTTTTTTATGGCAGTTGTGGAAGAAGATATTTTGTATCTGGCTGTTTTGGAACGGGAAATTGCACATATGGAAGAGAAAGTGTTACAGGGCAATACCGATCATTTTCACTATCACATGCTGGATATTAAAAAAGAGATTTCCCGGCTGTATTGCTATTATTGTCAGATGACGGATGTGGCGGAGATTTTTGTCAAGAAACGAGACACCTGTCATGATTTTTCAGAGAGAGTCGGCAGGTTAAAGCAGGAGACACAATCTCTTCGGGAATATGCCATGCAGGTACAGGATGTGTATCAGTCAGAGATTTCCATTCATCAGAATAATATTATGAAGCTTTTGACGGTTGTCACAACAGTTTTTCTTCCATTGACATTAATTGCAGGATGGTATGGGATGAATTTTTATAATATGCCGGAACTTAGCTGGGAATATGGGTATCTGACGGTTTCCGTGATCAGTGTTCTCATTATTATCTTAAGTCTTTGGTACTTTAAAAAGAAGAAATTTTTATAAATCAGATAGAAAATGAGGCTTTTATTTTGGATAGAAAAAAAGAAAAGCGTAAATATAAAGAGGCATTGAAAAAAGAACATCGTTATGGCACGAATGCGGAGATTGGCTGGGATAAGCTGGATAATACGGCGCATTTGTTTCCGGTGATTGCGGGAGAAGATATGAGCAATGTGTACCGCATTTTTGTCAGCCTGAATGAAAATATCGACAGAGAGCTATTACAACAGGCGTTGGACATGGTGCTTCCCAAATTTGACGGATTTAATGTGCGGTTAAGACAGGGGGTCTTTTGGTATTATTTTGAAGAAAACGGCAAACCTGCGCCAATGGTGCGTGTAGAGAACACTTACCCCTGCCGTTATATTGCGGCGAATCGGAATCGCAGCTATCTGTTTCGTGTTTCCTGTTACCGGAACAGGATCAATCTGGAAGTATTTCATGTATTGACGGACGGGATGGGTGGAATTAATTTTTTAAAAGAACTGACCTACCAGTATCTGCGTCTGGCGCATCCGAAACTGGGTGAGCAGATAGGAGATCATCTTTCGGTAGATACTTCTTTAAACAGAGAAGACAGTTTTTTAAAAAATTACAGAAAAAGCCATACAAAGGGATATCAAACACAGAGAGCATATTTATTAAAGGGTGAAAAATTAAGAACCGGTGAGTTTGGAGTCATTCATGGGATTATGAATGTCGCCGAGTTAAAAGAAACGGCGCATCATTATGGGGCAAGCATCAATGAATATCTGGTATCGGCATATATTTACAGTATTTATACGGAATGTCTGCACAAAGCAGAGGGAAAAGAACCGATCCGTGTTGCAGTGCCGGTGAATCTGAGGCCGTTTTTTCATTCAGTTACTACAAAAAACTTTTTTGTCATGGTATCTGCGGAATTCCTTCCCGTAAAAGAAGACTACACATTTTCGGAAGTATTGGAAATCGTTCGGGAGAGTCTGCGGTCCCAGATTAATAAAGAACATTTGGAAGAGCTTTTTTCCTATAATGTGTCCAATCAAAAGAATTTCATTGCAAGAGCAGTTCCTTTGTTTTTAAAAAATATAGCAATTCGTTATGTATATACGAAATCTGCCCTGGCCAATACCACCACAGTAACCAATATCGGAAATATCAGTGTGGATCAGGCATATGAACCTTATGTACAGATGTTTGGAGCATTTCTGGCTATGTCGAAAGGGCAGCCTTTAAAAGGAACGATTTGTTCTTATCAGGATAAATTGATGTTTACTTTTAGTTCCATTCTTGCAGATACTTCTGTGCAGAGAGGATTTTTTCGGAGGCTGGCGGAAGACGGTCTGCATGTTGCGATAGAAAGCAATGGTGTATATTATGAATAATGCAGTAAAATGGATCAAAAATTTCATATTCGGATTATTTGGAATTATTTTGGCTGGTTTGTTTCTGCTTTCTGCCTTTACCACCTGTACCATTAACAGCGATGAGGTCATTTTTTATCAGAAGGATATGATTTTTTTACATATTCTGGTTTTGGCTGCAGTCTGCATATTAGGAATTTTTCTGCGTCCCAAAATACGAATGCCCCACTGGTTGAACCATCTGTGGGTGATTTGGGGCATTTTGCTGTTTGGACTGGTATTTCTGACGCAGCTGTGGCCGAAGGGAGATTCCTATCTGCTTTGGAATATGGCAGAACATATTGCAGAGGGAAATTATCAGGATTTTCTGCCGGGCGGATATCTTTATAATCAGCCGCATCAGATACCGCTGGCTTATATTTTTGCAGCTTTATACCGGATATTTGGTGATTCTTATATCTTTGTGTGTCAGGCATTGAACTGCATTTTTATGATTGGAATCCTTCTTCTTTTGAATAAATTCTATCAGAGGCTTTCCGGGGAAATTTCAGGAAATGGATTTTGCCTGGTTTCTGTTTTCTTTGTTCCATTTTTTCTTTATGTGACTTTTGTATATGGTACGATTCCGGGACTTTTTCTCGCGCTGGCAGCATGTATGCAGCTGATGAAGTATTTAGAGACTGGAAAGTTTCAAAATGCCTTAGTCTGCATACTCTGTATTACGTCTGCAAAGCTGATCAAAAGTAATTATCTGATTTTTGTAATTGGATTTGCAGTGATTCTGCTGTATGATTTCATTCGGAAAGTGAATTTACGGCATCTTGCAGTGACAGCAGCTTTGATTGGCGCTGTTGTCGTATCTTCTCATGCTGTTACGTCATTTACGGAGCATTTGACAGGAATCAAGTCAGAAGGAGGAATTCCTGCGATTTTGTTTGTTACAATGGGGCTGCAGGAAGGGCCTTCGGCTCCCGGCTGGTGGAACGGATCTCATGACCGAATTTTTGTCAACAGTGAATTTGATCCCAAAGAGGCGGCAAAGCGGGGAGAGAAAAAGTTAAAAGAAAGATTGGAAATTATGAAAGGCGACCCTGCCTATACGGCAGATTTTATGATAAAGAAGATTTCTTCAGAATGGAGTGAGCCTACGTATGAAAGTCTTTGGATACAGCAGAACCGTACCTCAAATACTCAGGTGCCGGGTATTATCTCCAGCCTTTTTTTTGCAGGAGGAAGATTGTCAGAGGCATATGTTTTTTTCTGTAATCTATTCCAGAGCTTTTTATATTTTTTCTCATTGTTGTTTGTGATCGGAAAGTGGAAAAAGGCGACGATTCCTGACTTGCTGCTGCCGGTGATTTTTATTGGAGGATTTTTGTTCCATATATTATGGGAGGCAAAAGGACAGTATACGCTGCCCTATTGCGTTTGTCTTCTCCCAATGTGTGTCTGGGGATACGGATTTGCTGTTGCCTGGATAAGGGAACATAAAAAATTTGTTTTCAAGTAATTATTTTTCCGTACAGAAGTCTACTTTTTTGCCTTCCAAAATATGTCTCGTCGTCCGAACAGCGCACATTTTTCCACACATAGAACAGGTGTGACGGTCTGTCGGCGGCGTGCTTTCAAAATATGCCTGCGCCTTTTCTTTGTCAAGGGCCAGACGAAACATGGCATCCCAATCGGTGTCGTACCGGGCCGACGACATGGCATTGTCCATTTCCCTTGCACCCTTTATTCCTTTGGCGATGTCGGCGGCATGGGCGGCAATTTTGCTGGCAATAATTCCCTCTTTGACGTCGTTTAAATCCGGCAGGCGCAGATGTTCTGCCGGGGTAACATAGCAAAGGAAATCAGCTCCGCTTGCAGCTGCAATCGCTCCGCCGATGGCAGAAGTAATATGGTCGTATCCCGGAGCAATATCGGTTACAATGGGGCCGAGCACATAGAACGGAGCATTGTGGCAGAGGCGTTTCTGCAGTTTCATATTTGCTTCGATTTCATTCATAGCCATATGTCCGGGGCCTTCCACCATGACCGCAACATCTTTTTCCCATGCCCGCTTTGTCAGATTGCCAAGTTCCACTAATTCGCTGATCTGTCCGGCGTCTGTGGAATCATCAATGCAGCCGGGGCGTAAAGCGTCTCCAAGGCTGATTGTCACGTCATATTCCCGTAAAATCTCCAGAACTTCGTCATAATATTCGTAGAAGGGATTTTCATTCCCCGTCATCTGCATCCAGGCAAACAGAAGAGAACCGCCTCTGGATACAATATTCATTCTGCGTTTTTCCCTCATGAAAGCTTCTACGGCGCGGCGGTTGATTCCGGCGTGGATTGTCATGAAATCGACGCCGTCTTTTGCATGGGCCAATATTACCTGAAGAAAATCTTTTGCTGTGATATCAAGGAGATCTTTTTCCAGATACCCGATGGCGTCATACATGGGAACGGTTCCGATCATTGCAGGAGATTTTTGAATCAGTTCATTCCGAAAGGTATTCGTCTTGCCGTAATTGCTCAAATCCATAATGGCTTCGGCGCCGAACTTAAGAGCCATGTCGACCTTCTGCATTTCGATGTCATAATTTTTGCAGTCTCCCGAAATGCCGAGATTGACATTGATTTTGGTGCTAAGCCCCATGCCGATTCCTTCCGGCGAAATGGAGGTATGATTGATATTGCAGGGAATTGCAATCGTACCGGAGGCCACTGCCTCCCGCAGTTTTTCGGGTTCCATAGACTCTTTTTCTGCAACAAGTTTCATTTGAGGGGTGAGGATGCCTTTTTTGGCAGCCTCCATTTGTGTTTTGTATGAATTCATATATGTGATTCTCCTTTCAGTATTCTTGTAGGTTTTTTGATCCGTCGGCAAAACGGCTGTTAAGATCAAATCCGTGAAATAAAGGGCCGCATCCTCTGCCAAGATCCAAACCGGCAGACAAAGCGTGGGAAATATAATCTTTTGCCCGTTTGATTGCCGTCACAAGGTCAAATCCTTTTGCAAGGTTGGAGGCAATGGCGCTGGAAAGCGTACAGCCGGTTCCATGGGTGTTTTGAGTACAGATTCGTTTTCCGTAAAACCAGTGACAGCAGCCGTTTTCATACAGCAGATCGTCAGCCTGGTCGGGGTTGTGGCCTCCTTTGCATAAAACGGCGCAGCCATAGGTTTCGCTGATCTGTTTTGCAGAACGAAGCATATCTTCTCTGCATTGAATCGAAAGATCAGACAGAACTTCTGCCTCCGGTATATTTGGCGTAAGGAGAGAGGCAAGGGGAAGAAGTCTGCGTTTTAATGCGGCAACGGCATCCTCATGGATCAATTTTGCGCCGCTGGTGGCTGCCATGACAGGATCTACGATGATGTGTTTTGGTTTGTATTCTTCCAGTTTATCTGCAATTACCTCAATGGCAGAAACAGAAGAAACCATGCCGATTTTTACGGCGTCCGGAAAAATATCCTGGAACACGGCGTCTAACTGCTGTGCTAAAAATGCCGGAGTCACTTCAAAAACCCCCGATACGCCGGTTGTATTTTGAGCGGTTAAGGCAGTAATGACACTCATGGCATAAACACCGTTTAATGTCATGGTTTTTAAATCTGCCTGGATGCCGGCGCCCCCGGAAGGATCGCTTCCCGCTATAGACAATGCGGTTTTTATAGTTGGTTTGTGGAGGCTTTGTGTGATTTTTTCTTTCAATTCTGCTGTTGCAGACGAGATATTCTCCGCGGCAAAAATGGCTGATACAACAGCTGCGCCGCAGATGCCGCAGCCTTGTAGATCCGCAGCATTAGAGGATTCAATGCCCCCTATGGCAACGACGGGAATGGAAACAGAGCTGCTGATTTGTTTCAGCTGAGCCTTTGTGATGCGGATGGCATTCTTCTTAGTGGGGGAGGGAAATACCGCGCCCACACCCAGATAATCGGCTCCGGCAGCTTCTGCAGCCTTTGCCTGTTCGAGAGTTTTGGCTGTTGCACCGATGATAAAGTGTTTGCCGGCCCGCTTGCGTATTTCTTCCACAGGCATATCTTCGGTTCCCACATGTATGCCGTCGGCGCTGCTTTTTAAAGCTACATTTAAATTGTCGTTTATGATCAGAGGAACATGATAAGCGCGGCATAATCTGCGGACTGCAATTGCCTCCTTGATAAAATCTGTTTCACTCAGATTTTTTTCCCTGAGCTGAATCATAGTGGCGCCGCCCTTTAATGCCTCTTCAATCTGCTCTGTCAGTGTTTGTCTTCCTGTCCATGCGCGGTCAGTGACTGCGTATAGAAGCAGGTTATCTTTATGAAATATCATTTTTTTCACCGTTTTTCTCAAAATTTTTTAAAAAAGCTGAGACATCTTTACATTGCATGATGCCGCTCATAAGGAAGGCTCCCGCTGCTTTCGTGCCGCGGATTGCAGAAATATTTTCCTTATGGATTCCGCCAATTCCGTAGACGGGGATGGTGATGCTGCCGCAGATTTCCGAAAGGAAAGCCAGGCCCCGGCCGGGCAGGTTTTTTTTGCAGTCAGTTTCAAAAATATGTCCTGCAGTGATGTAGGTACAGCCGAGCATTTCAGCTTCTTTGGCTTCCGGCAGGGAATGGCAGGAGGAGCCGATGACAGGAAAAATGCGTTTTTGTTGTTCTGTCATATTCCGCAAAACAGGGAGCGGTAAATGAATGGCAGGGCACCCTGTCTGTTCTGCAGTTTCGATAAAGTTGTGTAAAATACACAAGGTTTGGTGCCTTTTGCAGATCGCAAGCACTTTTTTGGCAAGCTGTGTATATGCCAAAGGAGACAGGTCTTTTTCTCTTAAAAGAATGCCTTTTGGATGCTGTTTCGCAATCTCTTCGATTCTGGTCAGATAATCACCTGTGCAGAGTTTTCGGTTTGTGACGCATATAAGATCAGACATACAGATAATCATTTAAGACAGGCTGCAGGCCTTCTTTGGAAATATCCCGATACATTGTCTCAAGACTGCGGCTGTCGTCGATTTCAAACTGTTCGTCCCCCTGCGCGGTGTCATTCTCCTTTCCTGTATATTTGCTTTCGTGGTCCCCGATTCCTGTAGACACTCCCGCAGAAATTTTTGTAGCGGCGATTTTGACAATGCCGTTTCGGAAAGAGGCGCTTTCTCTGGAAGACACGGTAATCCCTGCAAACGGAAGAAAAATGCGGTAAGCGCAGATAATCTGGCAAAGCTGTTTTTCTCCTACATCCAGAGGATGTATCTTTTGATTGTGAATGATCGGACGCAGTCTCGGACAGGACAAAGAGATTTCTGCGTGAGGATATTTTTTCTGCAGATAATAAGCGTGGAGGGCAGTGGCAAGGGCATCCTTATGAAAATCAGAAAGACCTAACAGTGCAGAAAAGGCCACGCCCCGCATACCGCCCATAAGGGCTCTTTCCTGGGAATCAAACCGGTAAGGCCATACCCGTTTATGGCCGGAAAGGTGCAGGGTTTCGTATTTATCCGTATCATAGGTTTCCTGAAATACCGTAACATAGTCTGCGCCGCAGTCATGCAGATAACGGTATTCGTCTGTATTTAGAGGATAAATTTCCAATCCCGTCATACGAAAATATTTACGCGCCAGTTTACAGGCTTCGCCAATATACTGCACATTGCTTTTGGCGCGGCTTTCGCCGGTTAAGATTAAAATTTCTTCCATGCCGCTGTCTGCAATGACTTTCATTTCATGTTCAATCTGCTCTGGAGTTAAAATCATCCGGTGAATATGGTTGTAACAGTTAAAACCGCAGTAGACGCAGTAATTTTCGCAGTAATTGGCTATGTACAAAGGCGTGAACAGATAGACTGTATTGCCGAAATGTCTGCCGGTTTCCAGGCGCGCTCTTTCGGCCATTTCCTCCAGATAAGGTTCCGCAGCCGGAGATAAAAGCGCCTTTAAATCTTCGATAGAACAGGTTTCATGTTCCAGTGCGGCTTCCACGTCTTTTTTGGTATAGCGCAGATAATCGTAAGCGTTCATTTGGGAGAGGACTTTGGAACGGATATCAGAGGAAATCTGTTCCATGTCCGGAAGGTATTCCATATGATTGCTGCGAAAAGACGGCTCTGTTTCTAAATGATGCTTTCGTTCTAAAGCCTGAGCTGGCAAATGTTCTGAGTCCACAAAAAATTGATTTTCCATTATAAAGTCCTTTCATGCAAAAAACCAGTCAGAGGATCGGAGGCAGCGGCGCCTCTTGCAAGCACTCTGCCCAGGCCTGAGAGATAGGCCAGCCTTCCGGCTTCAATAGCCCGGCGAAAAGCGGCGGCCATCATCGGAAGGTTTCCCGCAGTGGCAAGGGCAGTATTTGCCATAATTGCGGCAGCGCCCATTTCCATGGCCTCGCAGGCTTGAGAAGGTTTGCCGATGCCGGCGTCTACGATAATGGGCAGATCGATTTCGTCAATCAGAATCTGAATAAAATCACGGGTTGCAAGACCTTTATTGGAACCTATGGGTGAAGCCAGAGGCATAATTGCGGCAGCGCCTGCATCTGCCAGATCTCTGGCGGTATTTAAATCCGGATACATATAGGGCATGACGACAAATCCTTCTTTTGCAAGGATTTCAGTAGCCCGGACGGTTTCTTCGTTGTCGGGCAGCAGGTATTTGGAATCCCTCATGATTTCAATTTTAACAAAGCTGCCGCAGCCAAGCTCCTTTGCAAGCCGTGCAATCCGAACGGCCTCTGCGGCATTTCTTGCACCGGAGGTATTGGGGAGCAGCGTAACGTGTTTTGGAATGTAATCCAGAATATTTTCCTGTTCTTTTGTATTGGCTCTGCGGACAGCCAGGGTGACAATTTCTGCCCCCGCGTCTTTGATGGCTGATTCAATTAAACTCAGAGAGTATTTTCCGGAGCCGAGAATAAAACGGGAATGAAATTCATGGCCTCCGATGATAAGGATATCGTCTTTTTGCATAAAATTCCTTCTTTCTTCTTTTTTCTTTTTTGCGCGTTTTTTCGCGCTAACAATCAAATTGCCCTGCAAGAATGCGAAGCGCCATATGCGCCTGATGTGCGGCGCACAGCATAACACGGGAAGATAAAAGCCCCGGAGTATCTGCAACATCGCTCTTTCCGTCTCCGCAGAGGTAAAAATGGTCTGAAATTTTTTTGGTTTTAATTTCATTTCCAGAACCTAATCCCGCCATTCCTGAAGCTGCAATCAAATAAGCATCCGGCAGATCTTCCAGTACGCCGTTGACCAGCATGGCTTTCATTTCAGCCCGGTCAAATGCTTCGCAGATGATATCCGCATCAGAAAGCAGCAGGGAGATGTTCTCTTTTTGAATCTGGGCGGGGTGAAGAGTCAGATTCAGATAAGGGGAAATTTCCAGAAGATTTGCAGCCAGAGCCTCTGTTTTATACATGCCGATTTGAGATGCTTTGTACTGCTGTCTGTGGAGATTGGAAATATCAACCCGGTCAAAATCAATTAAAATTAGTTTTCCGATACCCGCTCTGGCAAGGCAGACGGCGATATTAGAGCCAAGACCTCCAAGACCGCAGACGGCAATGACGCTGCTTTGCAATTTTCCCTGCAGCTGTTTTGTGCACCTTGCTGCCAATGCGGCAGACAGTTCTTCTTTAGTGGGAAACGGATTCATTCAGCCGCCTCCTACGAAACTGACGACTTCTATGACGTCGCCGTCTGCAAATATTGTTTGGTCATATTGGGATTTTGGAACGATTTTTTCATTTTGTTCAACGGCGACCTGTTCCGGGTCATATCCGGCTCTGGTTAGATATTCCAAAAGGGTTTCACCGCCGGCATCGTTTTGGATTCCATTGATTGTTACCATTGCTGCCTCCTTTTTGTGTGGGGAGAAGAGAAATAAAAAAGGGAGCTACCGATTTGACAGCTCCCACAATTATTTGTAGTCAGGTATCCCTACGTTGGCATTATCCAAATCAGGTAATGGGTCGAAGGTCACACCTTCCTCTCAGCCTGTACTACAAGCTCCCCGCTTTTATAAAATTTTAAATTACTATACACCAAGTGGTGGAAGAATGCAAGAGGTTTGTGAAATGATCCATCCGTCAGACAGAACATAAATGTCATCAATGGTGCCGCACTTTTCCTTTGCGAATGCTGGCATGGTGAACGATTCCTCTCTATAATTTCTTTTATCAGACTGTAAATTTATTTTAAAACAGAAAACCAGTTGAATTATAAACCTTTCTGGGATAAGATATATGGGATATTATTTGCGGAACGGAGAATCAGTATGGGCAGATGCAGGCAGTGCAACATAGAAATATTAGATCATACACAGATGTGTCCTCTTTGTAAATGCGTGATTGAAGAAGACAAATCAGAAAACAGCTATCCGGATATCCGGTTTCGTGTCCGGAAATTGAATCTTGTCGTGCGGATTTTTTTATTTGCGGCAATTTTGACAGAAGCCCTTTTGATCTATATCAACTGGAATTTTTATTCGGAAATCCACTGGAGCATAATCAGCGGCGCAGGTTTTGCCTATTTATATTTTGTTGCCAAATTTGCCTTGCTGAATGATAACGCAGGCTATCGCAGCAAGTTCCTGGCGTTGACAATTTTCGGCGTTTTATATGTGATCCTGATCGATTATGTGATTGGATACCACGGCTGGTCTGTTAATTTTGTTCTGCCGGGAGGACTGTTGTTTATTGACGCATTCATTTTATTTGTAATGTTCTTTAACCGACGCAATTGGCAGAGTTATATCATGCTGGAAATATTCATGATTTTTTTTAGCGCCATACCGTTGGTTTTGATGTGGTTAGATATTGTAACAGAGACTTTCATCAGCGGTCTTGCTTTTGCCGTTTCCGTTTTATTGTTTCTTGGAACAGTGATCATCGGCGACAGGAGAGCGCGGAGTGAGTTAAAAAGAAGATTTCATGTAAGGTAGGAAATAATGAACCATAAAGAAAAAAAGACAGACGCAAGTGTACAGGGAACGCTGATCCGGGAATTGATTGCACGGTTTACTTCGTATCATCTGATTGGAAAAAAGATCAAAAACGGGGAGCTGCGGAAGAAACTGACAGAGTCTGCCTGGAATGTTCCGGAAGGATATACACTGACACAAATACAAATGGAAACTTTCCCGATGGAGTGGTTAGAGTCCGATTCGCCTGAGTCGGAGTATGTTCTTTTACAGCTTCATGGGGGCGGTTATGTGGGGAAAATGCACAATGCATACCGCAATTTTGCAGTCCTCTACAGTGAACTGGGACATGGTATGCCGGTGCTTACGATTGATTATAGAGTTGCGCCGGAAGATCCCTATCCGGCTGCGTTGGAAGACGCTGTAAGCGCCTGGGAATGGCTGTTAGAGAAAGGATACCGGGCGGATAAAATTATTGTAGCGGGAGATTCTGCAGGCGGAGGGCTTGCCTTAGCCCTTGGGATGTATTTAAAAGATCATAAAAAAGACCTGCCCTGCGGACTGATTGCAATGTCTCCCTGGACTGATATGACGGCGTCCGGAGAATCTTATCAAACCAATTATGAAAAAGATCCTTTGTTTGGAAACACAAGGGACAGCCTGATCTACAACAGAGAATATCTGGGGCTGGAAGATCCCGGGAATCCATATATTTCACCGGCTTTTGGTGATTTTTACGGATTTCCGCCTATGTTAATACAGGCAGGCTCTTATGAGATGCTTTTGAGCGATTCAGAAATTGTGGCTCAAAAAGCAAAAGAGCAGGGCGTAAAAGTGCGGTTCCATATATATGAAGGAATGTTTCATGTATTTCAAATGGCGATGCAGCTTATGCCGGAATCCGTGCTGGCATGGAGAGAAGTGGGGAAATTTTTAGAGATTGTTACCGCGAAGAGCGGCTTATAGCAGCCATTTAGGACGATATGTATAAATTTGTACGCAAAAATTGGGTTGACGTGTTTTCTTTCATTTTCTATAATGTTCAGTAGTATAAGGAGTTTGAAAGCAGGTTAGGATATTTGTAGCAGGGCGGCTTGTTTCAACTGTTGTGGATATTTCTATATATGTACAGGTATTGTGCAGATTGGAGGAAAATATGCAGAATAAATTAAAAATAAAATTGGCAGCAGCATTTTGTATGGTCTGTATGCTTTTTTTGGGAACATGGATAACAACCTATGCAGCGGGAATGCTCTCCATTGCAGTATCATCAGGCACGGTAAAATCAGGAGATACTGTGACAGTGACAATTTATGCTGCCGGTTCGGATAATGCAGCAGTTACAGCGGATATGAATGTTACCTATGATACTTCCAAGTTGGAATACGTCAGCAGTTCCGTTTCAAATGCATCCGGCGGCGGTGGAGCCGTCAAAGCCAGCGGCTCCAGTGTGGATATCAAATTCAAGGCTGTCGGTTCGGGAGATGCCTATGTAAAAGCAGAGGCCGCTACACTGACTGCAGCGGGAGCTCATATTACAGTATCCGGTTCCGCAGAAGATACCTCAGATGACAACGGAACAAAATCCGGAGACAATTCCCTTTCTTCGCTGACACTTTCCAGCGGTACACTGTCTCCGGCTTTTAAAGGCAGCGTTACCGAATATACGGCGGAAGTGGGCGGCGATGTCAGTGAGATTACGGTTACACCGGTAACATCCAACAGCAAAGCTACTGTAGAATCCATTACCGGCAACAAAGATTTAAAAGAAGGCGCCAATGTGATATCCGTTGTTGTAAAAGCAGAAAACGGTACAACGGCAACTTATAAAATTACTGTAACGAAAGGAACGACAGCCTCCGGAGGTGCGGAAACCGGACAGGATGAAGGAGATCAGCCTGCAGGAAATACCGGAGATACGGATACGCAGTACACAAACGGGGATAGTATTATCATTGATGGAACTGCATATAAAATATCAGAAGACTTTACGGATGAAAAGATACCGGAAGGTTTTAAAAGAGCTCCTTTTGAATATAAAGGAAATCCTTATGAGGGAATTGTGTTTGAAGACGGACATCTTGGAATGTATTACATGGTCAACGATGCCGGAGAGGGCAGATTTTTCGTCTATGATGCAGACCGGGATAAATTCTACCCTTATGTGCGGCTGAGCAGTGGAGATCATTTTATCATTTTAATGGTAGTGCCAAACGCTGTAATTCCTCCGAATCAATATGAAGAGACAACACTGACAATCGGCGATGTTTCGGGGATTATGGCATATCAGTATGCTGGTGGCGAGGATAAGGAGATTGTAAAAATCGAAACAGAGGAAGGCGAAGTTGTAGACGGGGGAAAATCGGATTTTTACATTTTTTACGGTATGGACAGTACCGGAATATCCGGCTGGTATCAGTACGATGAAAAACAGGGGACCTATCAGCGTTTTAATGACGAGGCCGTGTCTTCCGGAGAAACGACAGAAGATTATGAGACCCTTTCCAAATCTTATAATGAATTAAACGACCGCTTTAAGAGTACAAAGACAAAAGACAGAAGACTAATTGCAATTATGATATTTGTACTGGTAGTACTGTTGATTGTCATATTGAATCTGATTCTGAAAATCCGGGAACTGGGTTTGGGGGAGGAAACGGAGGCAGAGGAACCAAAACCTGCAAGAAAATCACGTCCTAAAAAGAAAAAGGCATCCCGTCTGCCCAAAGAAAATACGAAAAAGAAAGTATATCCTGTGATGGAAGAGCCGGATACAGATGATTTTTACGAAAATGATGATGAGAGCATCATGGATGAATTTGAGGAAGATCCGGGTGTTTTAACCAGAAAGCCAAAGAAGAAAGCAACTCCAGTCAGAACGCCAAAGACAGAGACGCGCAGACCGGAAGCAGGGACGCAAAAACCTTCTGTTCCGGAACCTACGGTGACAGATCTGTTTGATGATGATATTGAGTTTTTAGATTTAAATGACTTATAAAAGGTGAGAATATGCAGAGATCATTTACGAGTAAAGCGCAGAAAGCATTAAAACTAGCAGAAAAAGCTTCTAAATCCATGCATCATAATTATACCGGAACAGAGCATCTGCTGCTTGGATTATTGAGAGAGGGCACAGGAGTTGCTGCAAATGTTCTGGCAGAAAACGGAGTAGAAGCGGGTCAGCTTATGGATCTGATTGAAAATCTGATTGCACCCTCCGGGCAGGTTGTAGCGGCCGATATGGACGGTTGGACGCCCAGGGCAGAGCAGATTTTGGAAAATGCAAAACGGGAGGCAGAGCGTTTTTCCAGCAAAGAGGTTGGAACAGAACATCTTTTGATTGCAATAATAAAAGAAACAGAATGTGCGGCATCCCGTCTGATGAACACCCTGAGCGTGAATTTGCAGAAACTGTATGTGGATACTTTGATTGCCATGGGGGAAGACAGCAATCTTTATCGGGAGGATTTTCAGAACGGAAAACCCAGTAAACGAAAAAGTGCGGCTAATACACCGATGCTGGATCAGTATGCCAGAGATTTAACCAGGCTTGCGGCACAAAAACAGTTTGATCCGGTGATTGGAAGAGATGAGGAGATCAAAAGAGTTATTCAGGTTTTAAGCAGACGAGGAAAAAATAATCCCTGTCTGATTGGGGAGCCGGGAGTGGGTAAAACTGCTATTGTAGAAGGTCTTGCCCAGCGTATTGTTATGGGGCTGGTGCCGGAGGCTGTAGCGGATAAAAGGGTCGTTACCTTAGATCTTTCCGGAATGGTGGCTGGTTCCAAATACAGAGGAGAATTCGAGGAACGGATTAAAAAAGTAATCCGCGAAGTAACACAGGCGGGAAATATACTGCTGTTTATTGATGAAATCCATACGATTATCGGCGCTGGAGGCGCAGAAGGTGCAATAGATGCTTCCAATATATTAAAACCCTCTCTGGCAAGAGGAGAGATTCAGCTGATCGGAGCCACTACAATTACGGAATATCGAAAATACATCGAAAAAGATGCGGCATTAGAACGGCGTTTTCAGCCGGTTTCTGTGGAAGAACCGGATCGTGAGGAGGCTGTCGAAATTTTAAGGGGACTGCGGGATCACTATGAGGATCATCATCATGTAATCATTACCGACGAGGGAATAGAGGCAGCCGTGGATTTCTCCATGCGCTACATTAACGACCGTTTCCTTCCGGATAAAGCCATTGATCTTATGGATGAGGCGTCTGCCAAAGTGCGGCTGAACGGATTTAAAGTTCCGGGGAATCTTCTGGAACTGGAGCAGCAGATTGCAGATTACGACAGTGCAATGGAACAGGCGCTCATGGAGGAAGATTTAAAGGCGGCTGCTCAGCTGAGTGAAAAGAGGCAGTCGTCAGAGCAAAAATATGCAAAACTTTACAAAAAATACAAAAAAGATTTAGATAAAAAAGTCCTGATCGTAGGGGCGGAAGAAATGGCGGATATTGTGTCCGATTGGACAAAAATTCCCGTCAGCCAGTTAGAAGAAGGGGAGGCTGCAAGACTCCGTCGTCTGGAAAAAACACTGCGAAAACGGGTGATCGGACAGGAAGAGGCTGTTTTGGCTGTTTCAAAGGCGGTAAAAAGAGGCCGGGTAGGCTTAAAAGATCCAGGCCGCCCCATAGGCTCCTTTTTGTTCCTGGGGCCAACCGGTGTAGGAAAGACGGAGATTACAAAAGCGCTGTCAGAGGCGATGTTTGGCAATGAACAGTCTATGATCCGTGTGGATATGTCGGAATATATGGAACGGCACAGTGTATCAAAGATGATTGGTTCGCCCCCTGGATATGTGGGATATGATGAAGGCGGACAGTTGTCTGAAAAAGTCCGCAGAAATCCATATTCGGTTATTTTGTTTGATGAGATTGAAAAAGCGCATCCGGATGTGTTCAATATTTTACTGCAGGTATTAGACGACGGACACATCACAGATGCCCAGGGCAGAAAAGTTGATTTTAAAAATACGATTATCATAATGACATCCAATGCCGGAGCACAGGCAATTATATCTCCCAAAAAACTGGGTTTTGGAGCGGCAGAGGATGAAGAACAAAATTATCAGCGTATGAAAGACGGCGTAATGGAAGAAGTGAAACGGATCTTCAAACCGGAATTTTTGAATCGTATTGACGAAACCATTGTATTTCGGGCTTTGGACAAAAAAGATATGAAGAAGATCGTAACACTGCTGACCAAAACCCTTATGGAACGATGCAGAGAGCAGATGGATATTACCCTTTCCATCAAAGATTCTCTGAAAACCCATATTGTGGAAACAGCTTATGATCCCAAGTACGGGGCGAGGCCGCTGCGGCGTAAGATCCAGAATTTGATAGAAGATAATCTGGCGGAAGAAATCTTATCCGGAAAGATCAAAAAAGGCGATTGCGTGGACGCAGGCATGCGTGGAGAGGAAATTCATTTTTCGGTCAAAAATTAAATCATAAAACAACTGGAAAAAAACAGATAAGTATTATATAATAAGAACTAGCTTAAAAGTATAAAGGGCTGACACAGGAGGATAAAAATGTCTGTAATTAGTGAATTGATTCGCAGTGAATCAAATGGAACGATTAGCTTTGGAGATTATAGTCTTGCGGCTAAAGCTAAAGTAGATAACTTTGAACACGCAGGAGATTTATACAAGGTAAAAACATATCAGGCGATTACAAAACTGGAGCGCAACGGAATGTTTGTCTATGAATCGGTGCCGGGAACTGCGGTAACCGGATTTAAAGCTACGGAAGAAGAAATTTCTTTCCAGGTGGAAGGTGCGGAAGATGCGCAGATTACATTGGAACTGGAAGCCGGAACGGAATATGATATTCAGATCAACGGTACGGATGCAGGTGTGATGAAGACAAATCTCGGCGGGAAATTGAGTATTAGCGTTGAGTTTGATGGAAATAGCATTGTTACAGTGGGAATTTCTAAAAAATAAAAGATCCTGAAAGAATGTGCATAGCACATTCTTTCGTTATTTTCTACAGAAATCAGTATAAAAATAGATCAGGAGCGTGTATGGCAAAAGAAAAAACAATATACTATTGTCAGTCCTGTGGAACGGAATCTGCCAAATGGATGGGACAATGCCCCTCCTGCGGAGAATGGAATTCATTTGTAGAGGAAATCGTTTCCTCAAAGAAAAGCACAAAGACGATTTCCCGCAGAGAAATAACGGCAAAAGTAACAAAATTAAAGGATATTGAGACAGAAGGAGAAACAAGAATCACAACAGGCATCGCAGAATTGGACCGGGTGCTTGGCGGCGGAATTGTGCCGGGATCTATGATCTTGGTGGGAGGAGATCCGGGAATCGGAAAGTCTACCCTGCTCCTTCAGGTATGCCGGAATCTGGCAGAATGCAACCGGGATATTCTTTATGTATCGGGAGAGGAATCTCTGCAGCAGATTAAAATGCGGGCGGAGAGAATCGGAACTTTTCGGGATTCTTTGTCCCTCCTTTGTGAGACGAACCTGGAAATCATTGATGAAATCGTAAGGAGGGATCGTCCCCAGATCATAGTAATTGATTCTATACAGACGATGTACAACGAAAATGTATCCTCTGCTCCAGGCAGCGTTTCTCAGGTCAGAGAATCTACAGGGAGTCTTCTTCAAATGGCAAAAGGTCTTGGAATTGCAATTTTTGTTATTGGGCATGTGACAAAAGAAGGCGTTGTAGCAGGCCCTAGAGTGCTGGAGCATATGGTAGATACAGTTTTATATTTTGAAGGAGACCGCCATGCTGCCTACAGGATTTTACGAGGCGTCAAAAACAGATTTGGGTCCACCAATGAAATCGGAGTGTTTGAAATGCGTTCAGGCGGTTTGGAAGAAGTGAAAAATCCTTCGGAATTTATGTTGGGAGGAAAGCCGAAGGGAGCAAGCGGTTCAGTGGTAGCCTGTTCTATGGAAGGGAGCAGGCCGATCTTACTGGAAGTGCAGGCGCTGGTATGTCATAGCAATTTTGGAATGCCCAGAAGAACAGCTGCAGGAACGGATTTTAACAGGGTAAATCTTTTAATGGCAGTATTGGAGAAACGAGTTGGTCTTAAAATGGGGGCTTGTGATGCCTATGTGAATATTGCCGGCGGAATTAAAATGAACGAACCTGCCATAGACCTTGGAATTGTACTGGCTTTGGTATCCAGCTACAAAAATCGTCCTATTGACGAAAAGACAATTTGTTTCGGCGAAGTTGGTTTGAGCGGTGAGGTGCGTTCTGTTAATATGGCGGAGCAAAGAGTATTGGAGGCGAAAAAGCTGGGCTTTACAACTTGTATCCTTCCTGAAACCACGAAAGAAACTCTGGTAAAAGTAGAGGGAATTTGTCTTGTTGGAGTAAAAAGCGTAAAAGACGCCATAGATCTTGTTGTTTAATAAAGTGTGTTAGAGCGTGTTTGATCATTGATTCCCCCGCCTGCGTCCCTTACTTTGCAGCGTATTTGCATCAAATTCGCTCAACGTAGCTCGCTATGCCTCCCTCATTTCGCACAAATCTCCTATATCATGCCCTTTGGGTACAAATTGTGACGCACATCTGGCAAAAAGCATTTTTCAAATATGATTTTATAGAAGGAAAAAGCACGATTATGAAAATAATGAAAAAATTTAGAAAAAGATGAAAAAAGTAGTTGACAAAGGGTTGGAGGCGTGCTATTATAATCTAGCTGTCGCACGAAAGGCGGCGGGAACGGACCATGACA
>CAJUEY010000013.1 GCA_910585825.1 uncultured Lachnospiraceae bacterium
AAACAACAAGGAAACCCAGTAAAATCAACGGGTATGGCAATTTAACAATTGCCTACATAATAATTAAGGATAGGAGAAGAATCAATGAAAAAATATGGATTTGGGGTAGACATTGGAGGAACAACCTGTAAAATCGGTCTGTTTGAAACAACGGGGGTATTACTGGAAAAATGGGAGATTCCCACCAGAAAAGAAAACAACGGAGAGAATATTCTGCCGGATGTTGCAGCGTTTATTGCAGCAAAAATGGTGGAAAAAGAGATTATGAAAGGCGAGATTCAGGGGATCGGCATCGGCGTGCCGGGGCCCGTGACAAATGAAGGAGTCGTAGTCCGCTGTGTCAATCTCGGCTGGGATGTGATAAATGTCGCCAAAGAAATGACGGAGCGTACCGGGTTTACGGTCAAAGTCGGCAATGATGCCAATGTTGCAGCCCTTGGAGAAATGTGGCAGGGGGGCGGCAAAGGCCATACAGACGTTGTGCTGATCACCCTTGGGACAGGCGTTGGCGGCGGCGTTATTATTGACGGCAAAGTCGTAACGGGAAATAAAGGCGCCGGCGGTGAAATTGGTCATATCATTGTAAACGACAGAGAAACAGAAGCCTGCGGATGCGGTCAGAAGGGCTGTCTGGAGCAGTATGCGTCTGCAACCGGAATTGTGCGCATGGCAAAACAAAAGTTAGAAAAAGTAAAAAAAGAATCAAAAATCCGGGATATAAATCCTCTGACGGCAAAAGATATTTTTGACGCGGCAAAGGCCGGAGACGCTTTGGCGGATGAAATTGTTGACGATATGACAAAGATTTTGGGTGAGGCGCTTGCCAATGTTGCCCGTGTCGTAAATCCGGAAGTGTTCGTCATCGGTGGCGGAGTATCAAAAGCAGGCAGTATTATCACCGACCGGGTGAAGAAATATTACGATGAGAAATCTTTCAGTTCCTGTTTGGACGCTCATTTTGAACTGGCAACTCTGGGAAATGACGCCGGAATGTACGGCTGTGTACAGATGATATTAGAGTAACAGACAGATAGTTTCCAAAAAGAAGAAAAACGGGTTTGACAGAAGTGTATAAGTTTCTGTCAAACCCGTTTTTTAAAGGAAATCATTCGGATTTTAAACTGTCGTGTTGACGCCGTTGATTGCCGCATGTTCATTTTCTTCCAGGGGAATTACCAGGCATTTCTGACCGCCGATCATCTGGGATTTGATCTGGGCTGCTTTTTCCGGTTTCACCCGGAGAATGACGTCATAAGTTTTGGGGCCTTCCGGCATGGATTCTTCCTGCAGTCCGGCAAGCATACGGGTATCCTTAAGTTCCTGCTCTAAAATGCCGACTTTTTGTATCAGTTCTTTTTCCTGTTTCTGTCTGCTGCCGGCTTCTGCAGCTTTCGTATCAATCAAATGATCAAGTACAGGGGATTCGTCTTTGAATTCTTCCCGGTAGGATTCTTCAATCACTGCTGCGGCAGCCTCTGATATTTCTGTTTCTATAAGGAGTTCTCCAATCGTATCTGCAGTTAAAAGGAGAGGCTCTTTTTCTTCTTCCGATTCTTCTGCCGTATTTTCTTCTGCCATACCGGACAGCTCCTGCTGAATTTCACAGAAGACTTCTCTGGAAGCGTCTTCGTCCCCGCTGCAGGCTTTTTTTACAATAGATTCAAATGCCAGTTTTTGTTCTGCAGCAGTTCGTCTTGCAGTGCAGCCCAAAATATGTTCCATAAGCTCCGTGTGTGGTTCTTTTGGATTTTTGTGATATGTCATAACGGAATGAATATCGGCGCTCCTGTCTGTAAATGCCGGAAAAATAAAGCCGCTTTCCGGAGGGCAGACAATCCAGTCTCTGATTCTGGGGCCGATGCGGTTTGCGTCTGCAAGATAGCCCAGTCCCGGCTTGCTTAAACTGACAGGGCAGATGGCACAAAGCAGATATTCATAGACTTCCTCCGATTCGTCTAATTTGCTGTTGTCGCTGGATTTCGTAATTACGTCGTAGGCATCGTGGAAAATTAAAATCAGATAGTTTCCGGCATATTCATAGTTGTCGATGATCAGATCGTAAAAGCGTTCCAGCAGGTCTTCATTCTGCAGAGCGCTCCCTCTTAAGGCGGTAAGAAACTGCTGCTTTCCGCCGGAAGATTCTTCTTCCAATGGAAATTCCAGTTCTAAGAGGTTGTTGCCCACAGTGCCGGAAAGGGCTTTTTTTGCAATTTCCAGATATTTGTAAAATTCCTCGTCTTCTAAATTTAAAAATGTTTCGCCCAGCTTTACGACGCGGTTGCGCTCTCCATCTACATAACAGCCGCACATACGGGTAAAGGTGCAGGAGTCTTTTTTCAGACGGCGTTTGATTTCTAAGACGTCTTTTCTGTTCATTGGTTTTCCTCTCTTTCAAATAATTGGCTTGGCAATCCTTTTGCCCTGTTTATTATAGCACGCGTTTTGGCTTTCGTCACTATGGCGTTACTGTTCGCTCCCGCGGCGCTCACAGTAACGGAATTCAGCCCATTGGAAGTTTGCCTGCGGCAAAGGGCCAAATTCCCTCTTGGCTTAATATACGCTTTTTTACGGACTTTGCAGTGAATGCAAAGTCCTGGTGTGAACAGTAACACGATGGTTTCTAATTTCTGGCAATCGTAGAAATAAATTGGTAAAATTGCCGGATAATGTGCTATACTGAATAAAACAGGCATCTTCGAACCATAATAATACAATAAGATTATTGGTGAAGGAGATTTCAGATATGAAAAAGAGAGCGGTTTTTCTGTTTCTGATATCAGTTGTTTTTACGGCGGCGGCCGTAGGATGTGGACAGAAGAAACAGGCAGATTCTAATGACAGTCATACAAGTACGACAGAAGACGGGGATGATTTTGCAGTAGATTCTACAGGAACAGAATCAGCTATGGATACAGAAGATACCAGCCAGCTTAAGCTTGGCAGTGCAGTGGAGATACCTGCAAGTTTTGAAAGCTGGTTCGCAGAAAACGATGCGCATCCACAGTTAGAAAAAGCCATTGCAGAATACTGCGGCGTGGCAGAAAAAGATTATGGTCATGTGCGTTATTATTACAATTATGTGGATTTAAACGATGACGGCAGGAACGAAATCCTGGCGCTTGTATTGGGACAGGAGGTAGCCGGAATTGACGGCAATCTTCTGCTTTGGCTGGATGAACCGGAAGATGAGAAGATTACGTCTCATTCCATACGGCAGGTATTTCGTCAGGTGGGCGCTCCCATTTACATCAGCAATCACATGACAGAAGGATATCGGGATTTGATCATTACTGAACATGAGGATGTATATGGGGAAAACGGACCATCGGATGGCGAAGAAGTCAATGCAGATAATGCGGGACGGACCATTGACGGGGAGGAGACTTCTATGGAGAAAACCGCCGGTCTGGATGAAACCACAGGGACAAACGGAGCGCAGCTGCTTACTGTAGAGCAGACGTACCTGTTGTTGGTGTGGAAGGGAGACAAATACCAGGAACTGGAAGAGGGGACGGCTCTTTCTTCGTTGGACGGTTATGAAGGAACCGCTGTTTTAACAAATAATATAGAAAGCAACATTGCAAATGACAACTACCATTTTCTGGGAGAAGGCGCGCAAAAGTGAATAATTGCAGCTGATAACGGAAAACAAAAAGAAAGGGGAGGTAAGCTTGTTAAAAAATTATGAAATTCGCAAATACCAGATGCCGCAGGAAGAGATTCAAGCATTGGTGAAAGAAAAACGACAAGAGCTGGTACGTCAGCAGATGATGATCAAGGAGCACAAAATCCCGGTGTTTGTCCTGGTGGAGGGCTGGGGTTCCGCAGGCAAGGGAACTTTGATCGGGAATTTGATTAAGGAGCTGGACCCGAGATTTTTCAGCGTAATTACCATGAAAGCGCCAGGCGAAGAAGAATCAAGAAAGCCTTTTTTATGGCGTTATATGGAAACTATACCGGAGGCGGGAAAGTTTGTGTTCCTGAACTCCGGTTGGCTGACGGAGACAGTGGATGACGTGATGAATGACAGGATAGATGAAGAGGCTTTGGAGAAACGGTTCAAACAGCTGCGGATTTTTGAACGTCAGTTAAAAGATAATGGCTATCTTGTGATAAAACTGTTTTTGCAGATTCCTCCGGCGGAGCAAAAGAAGAGGCTGGAAAAGTTAAAAGGAGCAAAAGATACGAAATGGCGTGTTGCTGAGAGGGATTTGCTTCAGGCAAAGAAACGGAAGAAATATGAGAAGGTGTATGACCGGATTTTAGAATCCACGAATACCGGTTATGTGCCTTGGAATATAGTAGACGCCGTGGATAAAAAGCAGGCGCTTTTGCAGGTGCTGCATCTGTTGACAAATCAGATCAATCAGGCAGTGGAAAATGTCAGAATACTGCCTGAGATTCTACATAAGGATTATCCTCTTCTGAAAATGCCTCTTCTGGCCCAGGTGCCTTTGGATCAGGAGATGACAAAAGAAGAATATACGATACGTTTAAAAGAACTGCAGAAAAAGCTGAAAAAACTCCACAATAAGATATACAGAAAGCGGATTCCGATTATTATCGCATACGAAGGATGGGATGCCGCGGGAAAGGGAGGCAATATCAAGCGTCTTACAGGCGCCTTAGATCCCAGAGGTTTTGAAGTGCATCCGATTGCCTCTCCGGAACCCCATGAAAAAGCAAGACATCATCTGTGGCGGTTTTATCACAGACTGCCCAAGGACGGACACATTGCAATTTTTGACCGGACCTGGTACGGAAGAGTTATGGTGGAACGGTTAGAAGGCTTTTGTTCGGAAAATGACTGGAAACGCGCCTACAATGAAATCAATGAATTTGAACAGGAATTGACTGACTGGGGCGCGATTGTCATTAAATTCTGGGTGCATATTGACAAGGATACACAGCTTGCCCGTTTTACAGAGCGGCAGAATACGCCGGAAAAGCAATGGAAGATTACGGAAGAAGACTGGCGGAACCGGGAAAAATGGGATGCATATGAAGAGGCTGTGAATGAAATGCTGGCAAGGACTTCCACAGAAAACGCGCCGTGGTTTATCATTCAGTCCAATAACAAATATTATGCCAGAATCCAGGCGATAGAGACGGTGATTGCGGCAATTGAAGAGAGGGTAGGTTCTGTATGAGTAAATTTTCCACAAAACAATTAGTCTATGGGGCGGCAGCAATAGCCCTTGCCATGGTGACTTCCATGATCAAGATTTTTTCTCTTCCCATGGGCGGTTCCGTTACCCTGCTTAGTATGCTGTTTATTGTACTGATCGGTTACTGGTACGGTCCTGCAGCGGGATGCATTGCAGGAGCGGCGTATGGGCTGCTGCAGTTTGTAATAGAACCGCACTTTTTTACCATTCCCCAGATGTTGGTGGATTATCCGCTGGCATTTGGAGCGCTGGGAATTTCCGGGTTTTTCCAAAATTCCAAAAATGGTTTGACCATAGGATATTTTGTGGGTGTGCTGGGAAGATTCTTTTTTGCGTTTTTGTCGGGATGGATTTTCTTTGGCAGCTATGCCGGAGCTTATGGTATGGCGGCGCCGGTTTATTCCTTTGCTTATAACGGCTCTTATCTGGGAGCGGAAGCATTGATTACAATTGTGATCATTAATCTTCCTCCGGTGAAAAAAGCGCTGGTTTATATGAAAAAAATGGCTTTAGGTGAATAAAAAGCAATCCTGCTTTGGAAATTTAATATATTCCAGAGCAGGATTTTTTTAATTTCCCTTACTGCTTAAGGGATTGCTGCGTCCTTCAAAAAACGGGCTGTTGTCTGGGATAGGCTCGTCAGACTTATTATACAGACTTTGCTGCCGGACTGCATCGGGAGACGGTGCCTTTTCCTTTTTTTTGCGGACGTCGGAATGCGGTCTGTGACAGTTGGAATCTGCGCATTTTGTAGTATCTTCCATGGGAACCTCCTTGTGTTTTTTCTTAGTCTGGCTGATTTTATGGGAAAATATACCGCAGCCTGTTGACAAATCTTTCCACCTGTAATATACTTTGCCTGTCAAATGATTTGATTATCAAAATATTTGACGGGCAAAGTATATTTTGGAAAAGAAAAAGGAGAAAAATATGTTAGAAAAATTAAAAGAAATCATTGCAGACCAGTTGAATATCGACAAGGATGAAATCACGGAGGGCAGCAATTTCAAAGATGATCTGGGAGCAGATTCTCTGGATTTGTTTGAACTGATTATGAGTTTGGAAGAAGAATACAATGTGGAGATTCCTTCCGATGATTTAGAGAAAATCGTAACAGTAGGCGATGTCATGGAATATTTAAAAGCAAAAGGTGTGGAAATCTAAAATGAAAACGGAGATTACAGAATTACTGGGCATTCGATATCCGATCCTTCAAGGGGGCATGGCATGGGTTGCGGAATATCATCTGGCAGCCGCCGTATCCAATGCCGGGGGATTTGGAATTATCGGTGCAGCCAGCGCGCCGCCGGAGGTTGTCAGAGAGCAGATTCGCAAAGTAAAAGAACTGACAGATAAGCCCTTTGGCGTCAACGTCATGCTGATGAATCCCAATGCGCCGGAAGTGGCAAAGGTCGTTGTGGAAGAAGGCGTAAAAGCGGTTACTACAGGTGCGGGCAATCCGGCGGCATTTATGAACATGTGGAAGGATGCCGGAATCAAAGTAATTCCCGTGGTGGCGAGCGTGGCGATGGCAAGGATGATGGAAAAGGCGGGAGCGGACGCCGTTGTTGCAGAGGGAACGGAATCCGGCGGACATATCGGCTCCGCTACGACGATGACATTAGTTCCCCAGGTTGTGGATGCGGTAAAAATTCCCGTGATTGCAGCCGGCGGAATCGGTGACGGCAGAGGCATCGCGGCAGCCGTGATGCTGGGCGCGAAGGCCGTGCAGATGGGCACCCGTTTTATTGTGGCAAAAGAATCGATTGTACATGAAAATTATAAAGAACGCGTCATAAAGGCAAAAGACATTGATTCCGAAGTGACGGGAAGAAGCACGGGACATCCCATTCGGGTACTCCGCAACAAGATGACGAGAGAATATCTGAAAATGGAAGAAAACGGAGTCAGCTTAGAAGAATTGGAACTGCTGACACTTGGTTCTCTGCGGAAAGCTGTTATGGAAGGCGACGTAGTAAACGGCAGCCTTATGGCAGGACAGATTGCAGGCATGGTGAAAAAAGAGCAGACCTGTAAGGAAATGATCGAAGAAATGATGTGGGAAGCAGAAGAACTCTTAGGAATTGGCTCCGTTGGACTGAGATGATAAATAATTATGTTACGAGAGGAAACAAAATGAGTAAACTGGTATTTATGTTCCCGGGACAGGGGTCTCAGTATGTGGGAATGGGAAAAGAATTTTATGAAAAATTTCCGGTATGCAGGGAAGTATATGATCTTGCAGGCGAGGCGTCCGGACTGGATGTGGCGAAGCTTTGTTTTGAAGAAAATGATCAGCTTCATATTACCGAATATACGCAGATTGCCATGCTTGCCACAGAGGCGGCAATTTATGCGGCATTAAAGGAAAACGGATATACCCCGGACATTACTGCCGGATTAAGTCTTGGAGAATACGGCGCGCTGATTGCATCCGGCGTTATGAGTATGAAAGATGCTTTTGCAGTCATCCGCAAAAGAGGCATCTATATGCAGAATGCCGTTCCCACAGGCGGCGCGATGAGCGCCGTGCTTGGCATGGACGCCGGGGCAATTGAAGAAATCTGCGAAAACACGGAAGGAATGGTTTCTATTGCAAACTACAACTGTCCGGGACAGATTGTCATAACCGGTGAAAAAGCAGCCGTAGACGCCGCCGGAGCGGCATTAAAAGACGCCGGCGCAAAACGGATCGTGCCTCTTAAAGTAAGCGGTCCGTTTCATTCTCCCATGCTTTCAGGAGCGGGAGAGCAGCTTGGCGGGGCATTAAAAGATGTAAAAATTGCAGATCATTTCATTCCTTATGTGGCAAACGTAACGGCCGATTATGTGACAAAGGAGGAAGACGTTAAGCCTCTTCTGGAAAAACAGGTAGCCTCCAGCGTCCGCTGGCAGCAGACCATAGAGCGTCTGATTGCAGACGGGGCAGATACCTTCGTGGAAATCGGACCGGGAAAAACGCTTTCCGGATTCATGCGCAAGATCAATCGGAATGTAACGGTGTGCAATATTGACAAAATGGAGGATTTTGAGAAGTATGTTAACGGATAAAATCGCACTTGTAACCGGAGCAAGCCGGGGAATCGGCGCAGCCATTGCGAAAGCCTTTGCAAAGGAAGGCGCAGTCGTTGTAATAAATTACAACGGTTCCAAAGAAAAGGCACAGGCAGCGGCGGATGAAATTACGTCATCCGGAGGAAAAGCGGAAATTTATCAGTGCAGCGTTTCTGATTTTGATGCCTGTGGAGACATGATAAAGACGCTGATTAAGAAATACGGACGCATAGATATACTTGTAAATAATGCCGGGATTACAAGAGACGGACTTTTGATGAAAATGGCGGAAGAGGATTTTGATGCGGTGATTGACACCAATTTAAAAGGCGCATTCAACACGATCCGCCACATGTCCCGTTATTTTTTAAAGCAGAAAAGCGGAAAAATCATCAACATTTCTTCCGTTTCCGGCATTTTGGGAAATGCGGGCCAGGCGAATTATTCCGCCAGCAAGGCAGGGGTGATCGGCCTGACAAAGAGTGCGGCGAGAGAGCTGGCGAGCCGGGGAATCCAGGTCAATGCCATTGCGCCGGGATTCATTGCAACGGATATGACCGACGCTATGCCGGAGGAAGCAAAGGAGAAAATGACGGAAATGATTCCTCTTAACCGGATCGGGAAACCGGAAGAAATTGCGGATATGGCGGTTTTTCTGGCGTCCGGCAAAGCGGATTACATTACCGGCCAGGTGTTTGCAGTCGATGGAGGAATGACGATTTAGAACAGGAAAGAAAGGCAGAGTATCATGAAGAGAAGAGTTGTTGTAACGGGTATGGGCGCGATTACGCCGATCGGACTGAACGTAGGGGATTTCTGGCAGTCCATAAAAGAAGGCAGACATGGATTTGCCCCGATTACCAGATTTGACACATCCGAATATAAATGTCATATTGCCGCAGAGGTAAAAGGCTTTGAGGGCAAAAACTTTATGGATTTTAAAGCGGCAAAGCGTATGGAACTGTTTTCCCAGTATGCGGTTGCAGCGGCAAAGGAGGCGCTTTTGGATTCCGGCATTCATATGGAAGAGGAAGATCCTTATCGCGTGGGCTGTGCCATCGGTTCCGGCATCGGAAGTTTACAGGCCATGGAACGGGAACACAAAAAGCTGTTGGAAAAAGGACCGAACCGGGTAAATCCCCTGCTGGTGCCCATGATGATTTCCAATATGGCGGCGGGAAATGTTTCCATACAATTTGGACTGAAAGGAAAAAGCATCAATTCCGTAACGGCCTGCGCCACCGGAACAAATACCATTGGAGAGGCATTCCGCTCCATTCAGTATGGAGAAACGGATATTATGGTTTCAGGAGGAGCGGAAAGCAGCGTGACGCCGGTGGGAATAGCCGGATTTACAGCATTGACGGCTCTTTCTACGGAAGAGAATCCGGATAAATGTTCCCTTCCTTTCGATAAAAACAGAAGCGGTTTTGTTATGGGAGAAGGCGCTGCAGTCGTCATATTAGAAGAGCTTGCCCATGCAAAAGCAAGAGGAGCGAAAATATATGGAGAAGTAGTCGGCTACGGCTGTTCTTCCGATGCGTATCATATTACTTCTCCGGAGGAAAGCGGAGCGGGAGCGGCAAGAGCAATGACAAACGCAATCGAGGATGCCGGACTGCAGCCGGAGGATATCTTATACATCAATGCCCACGGCACCGGAACCCATCACAATGATTTGTTTGAGACAAGAGCGATTAAGCTTGCATTCGGCAGCCATGCAGAGAATCTGAAGATTAACTCCACCAAGTCGATGATCGGTCATCTTCTGGGAGCGGCGGGAGCCATTGAATTCGTTACCTGCATAAAAGAGCTGGAAGAAGGGTATCTGCATAAAACGGCAGGCTATACAACGCCGGATGAAGAAATTGATCTGGATTACTGTAAAGAAGCGGTAACCGGAGAGTTCAAATATGCGCTGAGCAATTCGTTAGGCTTTGGAGGACACAATGCAAGTCTCCTTCTGGCAAAATATAGTGAAGATTAAACGAGGAATAAAAGTCATGTCATTATTAAATACCAAACAGATTATGGAGATCATTCCACACAGACAGCCGTTTCTTCTGATTGATACGATTGAAGAACTGGAACCGGGCGTAAAAGCTGTGGGCAGAAAATGCGTCAGCTATAATGAACCTTATTTTGTGGGGCATTTTCCAAAGGAGCCTGTTATGCCGGGCGTGCTCATGATAGAGGCAATGGCCCAGGCAGGCGCGGTCGCTATTTTAAGCAAGCCGGAAAATAAGGGAAAAACGGCTTATTTTGCAGGCATCAGCAATGCAAAATTCAAACAGAAGGTTCTGCCCGGCGATGTATTAACGCTGGAGCTTGAAATTATTAAGGAAAAAGGTCCCATAGGAATCGGAAGAGGAACTGCAAGGGTAGATGGAAAAATTGCAGCATCTGCAGAATTGACATTTGCAATTGGAAATGGGGAATAAAAATGGCGGCAATTTTAAATAAAAAGAAATTTATAAAACTGCAAAAACAGCAGGAATCGAAAGATGTTATCGTATGTCCTGTATGTAAAAAAGAACTGAATAAACTGGAAGTCATCATCAACAAATACGTATGTTATGAATGTGAAAGTTATTTTCGCGTACGTACCTCAAACAGAATAAAGATGGTCGCGGACAAAGAAAGCTTTACGCCGTGGTTTGAGGATATGGAATTTCAAAATCCATTGGATTTTCCGGGGTATGACGAGAAAATTAAGGCGGCGCAGGAAAAGACGGGATTGTCAGAAGGCGTTGCCGTAGGCGAGGCGAAAATCTATGGAGAGTCCGTTGTATTGGGCGTCTGCGACGCCAGATTTTTAATGGGCAGCATGGGACATATTGTGGGAGAAAAGATTGCGTCAGCAGTGGAAAAAGCAACGGAACGCAGACTTCCGGTGATTTTATTCTGCTGTTCCGGCGGCGCAAGGATGCAGGAAGGAATTATTTCTCTGATGCAGATGGCAAAGACGTCTGCAGCCTTAAAAAAACATTCCGATGCAGGACTGTTGTACATTCCCGTTTTAACAGATCCCACTACCGGCGGCGTAACGGCAAGCTTTGCCATGCTGGGAGATATTATTCTGGCGGAGCCGGGAGCGTTAATTGGATTTGCAGGTCCCAGAGTCATTGAGCAGACTATAGGACAGAAATTGCCGGAGGGATTTCAAAGGGCGGAATTTCAGCTGGAGCATGGGTTTGTGGATGCGATCGTAGAAAGAAAGGATCTGAAAAAAACCCTCTATAAAATATTAAAGTTAAACCAGGTTCAGAAAGGGTATGATCATTTTGAACCCTATAAAGAATTTACCTTCCGTCCCAGTGAGCTGATGAAGGAGCGGAATGCCAAAAGTAAAAGCATGAGCGCATGGGAAAAGGTCAAGGCAGTCAGAAATACAAAACGCCTTGCATCTGTGGATTATATGGAAGAGATTTTTGACAATTTTATAGAACTTCACGGCGACCGGTATTATCGGGACGACCCCGCTATTGTGGGAGGAATTGCCAGTCTGGACGGACAGCCGGTAACGGTCATCGGCGTACACAAGGGAAAAGATTTAAAAGACTGTATGAAACATAATTACGGTATGCCTTCTCCGGAAGGATACCGAAAAGCTCTTCGTCTGATGAAACAGGCGGAAAAATTCAATCGTCCGATTATTACTTTTGTGAATACTTCCGGCGCTTTCTGCGGAATGGAGGCAGAAGAGGGAGGACAGGGAGAGGCAATCGCCAGAAACCTCTATGAGATGTCCGGGATCAAAGTGCCGATTCTCTGCCTGATGATTGGAGAAGGGGGAAGCGGAGGAGCGCTGGCCCTGGCAGTGGGAAACGAAGTATGGATGATGGAAAATGCCACGTATTCCATTCTTTCTCCGGAAGGTTTTGCATCCATTTTGTGGAAGGACAAAAAACGTGCGAAAGATGCCGCAGAGGTTATGAAAATCACAGCGCAGGATTTATATGATCTGCACGTAATAGAAAAGATAATACCGGAATTTGGAGGAGCAGATGAAAAATCTCTGCAGGATATTTCCCTGTTTCTAAAATTCCATATGAAAAAATTTTTAGAAAAATACAGCAAAATGAATGGAAATGAGCTGGCAGAAGACCGCTATCAGAGATTTCGCAGCTTTTAAATAAGGAGCAGAAGCAATGAAGAGCAGAATATGTGGAACAGGAAGCGCGCTTCCTGGGAAAGAAGTAACCAATGACGATCTTAGTAAGGTTCTGGAAACTTCGGACGAATGGATCAAAAGCCGGACGGGAATCTGTTCCAGGCATCTGGCAGTAGAAGAAACGCTTACAGAACTGACAGCTGAGGCCGCAGAAAAAGCGCTGCAGCAGGCTGGTATTCGGCCGGAGGAATTGGAGCTGATCATATCCGCAACTCTTTCGGCAGACAAAATACTGCCTTCCCTTTCCTGTGAGCTGCAGAGGGAGCTTGGAGCAGTAAATGCGGCGGCATTCGATATCAATGCCGCCTGCTCCGGATTTTTGTTTGCACTGCAGACGGCAGATGCTTATATCAAAAGCGGGCAGTACCAAAAAATTCTGGTGACCGGCGGCGAGATTTTATCCAAACTGATGGATTGGAATGACCGTTCCACATGCGTTTTATTTGGAGACGGTGCAGGAGCAGTTGTGGTAAAGGCAGATGAAACAGATGGCATTCTTGGCAGCATACAGGGTTCAGACGGGGCCAGAGGGGATGTCCTCTCCTGTGAAAACCGCAGAAACAACAATCCCTATACTGCAAATGAGAAAGCGCTTAGTTATGTATATATGAATGGGCAGGAAGTCTACAAGTTTGCTGTGCGCACGGTACCAAAAGCAATTTGTGCGGCAGTGGAAAAAGCGGGATTTCAAATAGAGGAAATTGATTTGTTTCTGATTCATCAGGCCAATATCCGCATTATTGAGGCCGTATCCAAACGCCTGGGTGTTTCTATGGACAAATTTCCCACAAATTTGCAGAAGTGCGGCAATATATCCGCGGGAAGCGTGCCGATTCTGTTAGATTATGTAAATAGAAAAGGCATGCTGCATAAGGGAGATAAGATTGTGCTTGCCGGATTTGGCGCCGGATTAAGCTGGGGCGCATCTGTGCTGACATGGTAACACGCTGTTGGAGGTAAATATGGATACAAAGAAGAAACCGAATCCGGATGAAGTGCTAAATGAGCTGTTAGTGAAACTGTTCAAAAATATTATGGAAATAGAAGAAAAATATCTGATTACACCGGATTTTAAAGACATCAGCGTCAATGATATGCATATTATCGAAGCAATCGGACTCAAAGAGCCTAAAAGCATGTCTGCAGTGGCAAAGCTGATGTCTGTAACTACCGGCACATTGACAAAGTCCATGGACGGACTTTCAGAAAAAGGATATGTCATTCGGGAACGGGGAAAGAAGGATAAACGAATTGTATTTGTATCCTTGACCGGAAAAGGCAGAAGAGCGTTTGCTCATCATGAAGGGTTTCATCGGGATATGATCTCAAAGATCAAAGATGGGATTAATGAGCAGGAGGTTGCAATTCTGATTTATGCACTGGCAAAGCTGAATGATTATTTTAACAGCATATATAAAGAGTAGGTTCATTTTACGCCTCATTTCATAACAGGATTTCAAAACTTTTTCTTGACAGGAGAAGGGAATAGCGTTATATTATAAATGTACATTTTTATATTTCATTTTTCATTAGATGTCGCAAAAAGTACACTTAATGAGACAGATATAAATGTACGGAAATGCATGTGAAAAGAGTAAGGACAGATTTTACATCTGTCTTTTTTTTGCGCCATTTTATGGGGGATTTGCCATGAAATGGTGTTTTTTTGCGTAAAATAATTGTTTCTTTTTTTTGCCATTTCCAGTTGTCTCACATTGTGTGCTTTATGCGACAATTTTCAGAAAATAGGAAAAAGGGAGGATGGGGAAGGAAACAAGATTGAGTGAAACAGATTAAGAAAGAAACAGGATTCAGAGAGGAGATTTGAGAATGAAATTAAAAAGAATTTTAGCCGGAATTCTGACCGGGGTTATGATGATTACCGGCATTCCGGCGCTTGGACTGGAGAATGCAGCTTCGGTTCCGGTCTATGCAGATGATGTTGTTGACAGTACAGGGTCCAATATAGCATGGGATAACATTGCAAAGGACAAAGCAGTCAAAGCATCCGGGACGCAGACAGTCAATTCCGGACAGGAAAGTACGGTGCAGGCTGCGAATGCTGTGGACGGAAATGCGGGTACAAAATGGGTGAGTGCAGATATCACTACGGCAGTGCCATCACATTATCTGACAATTGATCTTGAGGAGACAATGTCTCCCGTTGACCACATTACAGTAAAATTTGACGGAGAGGCATGGACTTCCAAATACAAGGTGGAAACAAGCCATACCGGCAAAACGGGAAGCTGGAGAGAAGTAAAGACGCAGAATAAAGCGGATTACGAAAATGCAGCTGAATGGATGACAAATACGTTTGATCGGAATATCAGAAACGAGAGAATGGTTTTGAGACGATATGTTCGCTTTACATTTGAAGATTTAAATGATGCAGATGAAAATACATCAACAGGAGTGGCTGTATCAGAGATTGAGATTTATGGAACCAATCCAAAAGAGATTCAGGCTCCGATTGTAGAGATTACAAAACCGGTAGATGGTAAATATCCGGAAATTGCAGATGTAAAGGCGTCAACAGGATCAAATTATCATACAGATCTGGCAGACAGAACGATTCCGGCATCTACGTTTATTAAAATAGGTACAGGTACCAGAACGACAGAACGCCGTGAAGTGGGAGAAGGAGCTACAAAAGAATTAGTAGACGCTCCTGTTTGGACAGGCGGAACTGTAGCTGGCCAGCTTGAAGGAGATGAAATGTTCATAGACGAAGAAAATGGCATATATGGATTTAACTCTCCGGTACAGACACGTGGAACAGCGAATAAATATGATGTTTGGGGAAGTGATGTTAAGGTTGTATCATTTCAGCTTTATTTGAAAAAGATGCCTGATACAGGAAAAACAATCGATGTTTTTGGAAAAAGTGATAAATTTGCGGTACAGCTGCAGCGAAAAAACGGTAAAATTGACGGCTCAACAGGCAGTGACATAGATATGTGTGAAATAATGACATATATGCAGGGGCTTGACCAGGGAACCGATGCACAGGGACATGCGATTGAAACCTGGGCGGAAGCATGTTTTAGATTTCCTGCGTCAGAGTTTGAGAGTAACTATAAAGAACGCTGGCTGGATATATTGATTGTTGTGGATGGACAGGGTTATCAGCGTCTGTATGTGGATGGAAAATGTAATACTTATTTGAAAGAAGATGGTAAAGCTATACCAAAAGAAGTGCCCACTGCAAAAAAACTTCAGCCATTTGCGCTTGGTTACAATCTTGCAAATTATGAGAAGGGGAACCAGGATTTTGCACAGCAGTTAGAGACCGTAAAAACACATATGTTTACGGTAGATTATGGTTATATAGCGCGGTTTAAATTTTATTCAAATGCAAATTACAATGGGACGGTAAATGCATCTGGAACAGATATTACGGATGCCGTAACATTAAAGAACTTCAATTTCAATGCAGACAACAATCTTAAAACAATGGAAGACAGCATTGCAGCGGCTGGCGGAAACAAGAATGATGTATATGACATCATTACCAATATGCTCCAGGAAGAGATGCCGACAGCAAGAATCACCCTCTGCCCCTATAGCAGATCTACCGAATGGGAGAAGTATGTAGAAAATACAGATGGCAACGGAGGCACATGGCAAAGCTGGAAAGACTGGGATGCAAGCGCAGTCAACCGAAAATTTGCAAATGTCGGCAGTACAAAATACAGAGCGGTTACGAGACTTGTCGCAGATGAGGGATTTCTGTTCAACAGTGACGTTCGAGATCAGATGCTTGCTAATGTAGAGGCAAATGATGCAAATGCAGTAACAACCGTAAAATTATCTGAAAAGAACAGATACCTGACAATTACAACTTATTATGGAGTAACGGGCGCGAATGATACGGCAATTCAGGATAATATTTGCGCAATTGAGGAGCTCATTGTAGATAACGGTGAAGACGAAGAAATAAAATTAATTTATGATTCGACTCTGAATGCGGATCAGAAATCGGTGACAATTTCGAAACCGCAGGCTATATTTGAAAAGTGTGCGCGGCATGAAAATGCGAAAGTGGATATTTCTTATGCATTAAAAGGCGGCGCACAGGAAAATGAATACATTAAGCTGGAAGAGCTTAGTGACGGAAGCTTAAAGATCACACCGAAAAAATCCTCCAGACTTGTAATCGGACATGTGCCGTTGGATGTAGTTGTAACGGCTGTTTTGCAGGATGAGAATGGAAATGCAATTGAAGATCCGACTATTACAGATCCAAATAAAGATAAAACGATAAAGAAGACGGAAACCATTCGTGTAGAAGTAGACGAGCCGGCGGCAAGTGAAAACCAGAAGATTACAAGAGCGCCTGAAATTAAAATAACAGCGCCAAAAGCAGAAACTTATCCGAGAGTTGCGGACATCAGCATATCAGAGGAAGCGGTTCATTATACCGATATCGGAGATCGCATGGAGCCGAAGGCGACATTCGTACAGCTGACAAAGAGTACAATGGATCAGTACATTGAAGAGGATAGCAGAATTACCGCTGATAATCCGGCGCAGGATGTACCGAGTACAGTTGCAGATCCGAAGATCGTTAACAAGGACGGTGTATGGGCGTATAGCGCACAGGGACAAACACCTGGACTTGAAAACAAATTTGACGTATACGGCACAGATGTAAAGGTAATCTCTTTTAAACTGTGGTTGGAGAGTTGGCCGGCGTCTGGCAAAGTAAGTGTGTTTGGAAAAGGAAGCCAGTATGCGATACAGCTGGACGGTAGTAATAAAGAATTTTTGATGTATATGGAAAATGACGGAACAAAACATGACGGAACAAATCTGGGTGAAGATAATAATAGTCCGGATAAGAAAAAGCATGGATGGCCGGAAGAACGCTACAAACCAAAAGATTTGACGGATTATGATGCCGAAACAAATCCGGACGGATTCTTAAAGAAATGGCATAATATTTTTATGGTTGTAGACGGCAAAAAATACCAGCGCTTATATGTAGACGGAAATCCCTCTACGACAGTAACGGCAGACGAGAGAAATCAGCTTACGGCGATTGCTACAGATCAGCCGAAACAGGGGAAAAAGCCGTTTATGTTTGGCTATAATGTGGCTGACACAGATGATGCCAGCAGACCAAATTGGTGGAAACAGCTGTTTACAGAGCAGTACGGTTATATTGCAGATTTCCAGTTCTATACAAACAAGAATTACTATAATATGGTAAACGGTTCCGGCGATGATATATCCGCGGCGCAGGTGATCAGTGAGAGTCTTGCAAATGACATTGATATTACAGAACTTGAAAAAGAACATCCGGGAAATCTGGATGCAGTGATTACAAACCTGTTTCAGACATCTAATCCCGCAGTAAATATTTCCGTAAATCCATATACGGCAAAAACGGTATGGCAGCAGAAAGATACAGAGGGCAATGTATCAGAGCCAAAACCAAAAGAAGCGTTTGGATATGCATCTGTTTACACTTCCACAACGACATTGACTGCGCATGACGGATTTGAATTTGATCCTGCAATTACAGACAGTGTCAGACTGACTGCAGTGGCTGCGGAAGGAGATAATGCGGAAGAGCTTGAACAGCCGACGGTAGATGTGAAACTTGAGGCAAACAAAAAAGGCGAAACGAATAAGGTATTGGTAATTACGGCAACCTATGCAAAAACAGAAGCCGTTCCATGTACCTGCGGCATTACAGCCATCACGCCCCAGGCTCCGATCGCTATAGAGATTCCGGAAGGGGCAGTATCGGCACAGTCTCCGGTTCCGGCGTTGACAGATAAAGATACGGTATTAAATGACTGTCAGGCGGAAGAGCATACCTATGGGGACGCTGAAACACGGATTTCCTATAAATACTCTGTTCCGGCGGCTTCCGGAAATATCATTGAACTGAATGAAAGCGAAACCATTATTACGGCGAAACAGCCGGGAGAAGCGGCTATTGAGGTCAAGGCGGTATATCAGTACAAAAAAGCAGACGGCACGTGGGAAACGATTACGAACAAAGTGGGCGTTAAGGCGGAGAAGACAACCAGTATTGCAGTTACGGTGACAAAGAAAGGCGTAGCAGATCCCGGTGATAAAACTGCATTAGGCGATGCGGCACAGAAAGCGGAACGGGATTATCCCGCAGATGCGGCGGATGATTACCAGAAAGCTGTATGGGATGAGCTGCAGGAGGCAATTGACGAAGCAAAGAGAGTGTCGGCAGATCCAAGTGCAACGGCAAACGAGGTTTTTGATGCAGCAACAAGACTGCAGAATGCAATTCATGCGCTTGCAGGGGCAAAGAGCGAAAAAGGACTCGCGAAGGATGCATTGGAAAAAGCGCTGGAAGACGCAAAAAAACTTTATGATACAAACAATGCAGATAAGGCTTATACGGATGCAAGCTGGAAGATATTCAAAGAAGCATACGAAAAGGCGGTAAATGAAAAAGCGACGGCAGCGGACGCTGCGGCATTGAGGAATCTGACGACAGCCTTGACAACGGCGCAGAACGGTCTTGTGAAGACAGGCGCCGATACAACCGTCAAGGACGGAACGGAACTCACCGGAGCGGACGGAACGAAATATCGGGTTGTCAGCGGAAAAGATATGACTGTCATCATTACCAAAGGCGTCGATGTGAAAACCGTAAAAGTAGGACCTACGGTCACCATCGGAAAAAATACCTTTAAGGTCATCGGCATTGGCAACGGCGCATTTACAGGTTTAAAGAAAGCAACGAAAGTGATCATCAATGCAAACGTGGCAAGCATTGGGGATCAGGCGTTTGCGAAGTCAAAGAAATTAAAGAATGTGACAATCGGAGCAAACGTTGCAACGATCGGCAAAAAAGCATTCTTCAATTGTCCGAAGCTGAGCAAGGTAATCCTGAAAGGAACGGCATTGACCAATAAGAGCTTTGGAAAACAGGCGTTCAAAAAGACAGCTAAGAAAGTAGCCGTTAAATGGGGCAAAGTAAAAGGAAAACAGCGCGCCCAGTTAAAGAAAGCTATGAAGAAAGCGGGCCTGAAGGTAAAATAAATACAGATGGCCGACAATCGGACAGATTTTAGAGGGCCAAAAGCATACTAAAAAAGTTTTTGTATATGCTGTAATGCCGATAGGCAAAAGATATGACAGTTCCATGTGAACATAGAATGAATCCCCAAACTGTAGCAGCGTACAGTCTGGGGATTCTTCTTTTCTTGAAAAGCTTTATTAAAATATATTCCTTGACATAGATAGATTCCCGATATATTATATAGATATCCGATATATAGAACATCTACATAAGGAGGGATCAATATGAAGGTTGATAAAACATTAACCTCCGGAAGCACGGCAATGCTTTTGCTTAAATTGCTTTCGGAAAAAGATATGTACGGGTATGAGATGATTGAGACATTGCGGCGACGTTCCGAGAATGTCTTTGAGCTGAAGGCGGGAACTTTATATCCATTGCTGCACCAGATGCAGGAGAAAGGATTTCTGACTTCCTACGAAAAGGAGGCGCCTCCAAAAGTGCGCAAATATTACAGCATTACAAAAGAGGGCGGAAAACAGTTGGAAAAAAAGGCGGCGGAATGGAGTGAGTACGCGGATGCGGTCACAAAAGTTCTGACCTTGGAGGTGGAGTGATGGAAGAATATATAAAGGTTTTACTGGAACAGATCCGGTGTAAAAAAGCACATCCCATGATTGAGGAGGAAATCCGAAACCATATCGAAGAACAGACCGCAGCGAATATGGAGGCGGGGATGGCAAAAGAGCAGGCAGTGCGGGAGGCGGTTTTGGATATGGGAGATCCGGTGGAAACCGGTGTGGCATTGGACGGAATTCACAGGCCGCAGATCGCATGGGATATGATTCTGCTTATGGCAGTCATCAGTCTGATCAGCGTTGCAATTCACATTGTGATCAGTATGGGAGCCGAAGAAATCGGTGCGCAGTCGCAACATCTGTATGTGATGCGGTCCATAGAATACGTGGGAATCGGGTTTTTACTGATGCTTATAGTTTATCGCCTTGATTACAGCATCCTTGGAAAATACGGAAAACTCTGCGCTTTTGTTTTTTTGGCGGGAGCGCTGTTTTTCACCTGGAATATGGTGACGTCGGCGCAGCTGGTGATCGGAACGTCGTCCGTAAACGGACAGTCTTATATAAGCATGGGGGCAATGCTGCTTTCCCCGAAAAACTTTACGTTTCTCTATGTGCCCGTATATGGAGCAGTGTTATATCAGTATCGTAAAACGGGATGGAAGGGAATCATTGGCGCATTGCTGTTTCTGGCGGTTCCGGTGTGGTTTGTCTGGCATATTCCGTGCGTTTGCGCCGCGGTGCAGCTGCTTGTGATCTTGTCGGTAATGCTTACGGCAGCCGTTATAAAAGACTGGTTTCTGGTTCCGAAAAAGATTTTTTTAAGCATGTATTGGGGAATGATGCTCCTTCTGCCGGCTGCTATAACGTTTCTGGCAGTCAATGGCCGGCTGTTTGCACCGTATCAGCAGATGAGAATACAGATGTTTTTAAATGGAAACAGCAGAGAATCGGATTATATAGGCAGGATGCTTTCGGAATATCTGGCAGGCAGCCGGATATTTGGAAACAGCGAAATGGAAATGGCGGGCCATCTGCCGAATTATTACAGTGATTATATTCTGACGTTTTTATCCGGCTATTTCGGAATTGCGGCGGCATGCGCAATCTGCATTCTAATCTGCGTCATTGCCGCAAAGGCCTTTCGGATTTCTTTTGGGCAGAGCAATCAGCTCGGCATGATGATCGGCATGGGGTGCAGTCTGACATTGTTTTCAAATACCGTAATAAATGTAGCCGAAAATTTCAGACTGCTGCCCACTACGGAAAGCTTTCTTCCGTTCTTTTCCCATAACGGAAGCGGAATCATTGTAAGCTATATTCTGATCGGATTTGTATTGAGCGTCTATCGGTATAAGAATATTCCGGTTTCTTTTCACGGCGAACCGCGGAGCCTTCTGCGCGTCCGGCGGAAGGAAAACTGCTAAATGTAAAAAATCTTACAGTCTCCGAAACTGATGTTTCCCCGGACGCTTACAACAGGCGCATCTGCCATGGGAACGGGCGGTTTGTGAACCTCCGTAATGTCTCCGAAGGAAGTTGTGGCGGTTACAGTGACGTTCCATTCCTTTGGCAGAAAGAGCGTCGTCTCGCCAAAGGAGTTTTCCACATAGATTTCAGCGGAAGCTCCCTGGATTCTGGCATGATCGAAATAGGCTTTTAAAGCGCCGAAGGAGCATTTTAAGTAAGCGCGGCGGAAATTCTCCGTCTCGAAATATTTTGTCGTTCCGGCAAAGGATGTGCTGCAGTGGACGTCGGACTCGCCGGAATGTTTTCCGGAAACGCTTCCCGGATCAAAATCAATATCGGGTTTAAACGGCGGCTGGTTCGGAAAAAGAAAGGACAGGCCGATGCTTCCGAATATGGCCGCGGCTAAAACCGGAAACGGCGTAAACATTCTGACAGGCAGAAAATCGTCATACATGATAACAATGATTGCCGCAGGAATCAGAATGCCGTAAAAGTTGCGGCAGGGTACGTTCTTGACCATAATACAGAGCAAAAGTATGGTAAACAGTATTTTGGTCATATTGATGTTATGGAACAATCCGAAATTACTGAGCAGCACAAAAACCGCCGCCAGAATAAAAACAATTCCCCAGAAATAATTTCTATTTTTCATATGCATTCCTCTTTTCTTCTAATTTAAATTTCAATGGTTTGTAATAATAACGGGACACATAGACCTGTTTGTGGGTGCCTGAAAATTCAACGACGCTGGACGCTGTCAGATTCTTCGTAATCGAATAAATATGATTGATATTCAGAATCGTGGATTTGGAAACCCTCATAAAGCTGCCCGGAAGAACTTCCTCCAGTTCATAGAGCTTAAGCTTTGTCAGATACACCTGATTTTTGGTGTGGGCGCGGATGCGGCCTGATTCTGTCTCAAAAAATAAAATGTCGTCTAAGGGAATGTAATATTCGGTTTCATTTTGATAACAGACAAATTTCTTTGAGCCAAGAGCAATGTCAGAAAGCGCTGCCTGAAGTCTTTGAATTTCTTCATTGAGAGAGGCGCAGCGAATCAGGATTTCGTTTTCAGTTAATGATGCGTCAAATTCAAGGTTTATTTTCATGTCGTGTCTCCCTTATGTCTTTATCCTATCCAAAATCTTTTCAATTGTAAACAGAATTTCAGTAAGTGGTTAGAATCAGGCTGTAAGTGGTTGATGGAAATATTCGTGAAACAGATTTGTAAAGTGCGAAGGTTTGCAGTATAATAAGGTTGCTAAGGAGGGTATATAGATTGAAACCATCAACAAAATATCTCAAAATATTCTGTAATCTGGCATGGGCGCTTGTGGTACTGCTGCTCTTTCTATTTGTTCTGCCAAGAGTGCTGGTATTTTTTATGCCGTTTGTAGTAGGGTTTATTCTGTCATTAATTGCAAATCCGATGGTGCGTTTTCTGGAGAAAAAAATTAAAATAAATCGCAAGTACGGCACAATGCTGATTATTGTATGCGTGATTGCCGCCGTCGTATTGCTGGGCTATGGAATCTTTGCCGGGCTTGCCATTGGAATCAGAGGATTTATGGATTATCTGCCTACGATGTCTGCCAATGCACAAACAGAAATTATAGCTGCAATCGACAGTTTGGAAAATATGATGCAGAAGATTCCGTTTTTACAAAATATCAATGTTTCCGAACTGGAAAAGAACGTTACCAATACCTTAAGCGGTCTTGTCGTGGGAGAAGATTCCATTACCGTGACAACACTGGGGGGAATTGCAAAAAGTCTGCCGAATATGCTGGTCAGCGGTGTTATGGGGCTTTTGGCTACTTATTTTTTTATTGCAGACAGAGATAAATTGGCAGAGCGAATCAGCGGGCATCTGCCCGATTCCATGACGGAACGGACAATGCAGATGTATGCGCATATATTAAAAGCAGTAGGCGGTTATTTCAAAGCACAGTTTAAGATTATGGGCGTAATCTATGTGGTGATTACCATTGGTTTGATTTTATTAAGGGTCAAATACGCATGGCTGATTGGCTTTGGAATCGCATTTTTGGATATGCTTCCGGTATTTGGCACCGGAACAGTGCTGACGCCCTGGGCAATTGTAAAATTCTTTTCCGGGAATTATGGGCAGGCAGTGGGAATGCTGGTTCTTTATGTAGTGTCTCTGTTGGTTCACCAGCTTATTCAGCCGAAACTGATTGGTGAATCCATAGGCATGAATCCCTTTGCTACATTATTTTTTATGTATATCGGCTATCAGTTTTACGGAGTAACCGGCATGATTATCGCGATTCCCCTCGGAATGCTTCTGATTAATTTTTATAAGGCGGGCGCTTTTGATCGTGTGATCTGGTGCTTTCAGGAGATTGCAAGGGATTTTAATGAATTCAGAAAAATAAGTCAGACGGAAAAACAAGGGGTAAAAAATGATGAGTAAACTGCAGGTTAGAAATTCTTTTTTGCTGTTTGTGGCGGCTTTTATCTGGGGAACGGCTTTTGTGGCGCAGAGTGTAGGCATGGAATATATAGAGCCTTTTACCTTCAGTACGCTGCGTTCTTTTATCGGAAGCGCATTTTTGATTCCATGTATTGGAATATTGGGAAGATGGAAAGGAAAAAAAGCAGAACAGACTGAGGCGGATAAAAAAGAACTTTTAAAAGGAGGAATTGTCTGCGGCGTGGTTATTTTTGCAGCGGCAAATCTGCAGCAGGTGGCTATGTTGTATACGAGCGTGGGCAAATCCGGATTTTTGACGGCTCTTTATATCGTGATTGTACCGATCATTGGCGTAGCATTTGGGAAAAAACCAGGAAAGAAACTGGTTGCTGCAGTGGCATTGGCTGTTGTGGGGCTGTACTTGCTTTGTATGAAAGCCGGCAGTTTCAACCTGGAATCTGGGGACATACTGCTGTTGTTTAGTGCAGGTTCTTTTTCCATACATATTATGGTCATTGATCATTATACACAGAAAGTAGACGGGGTAAAATTATCCTGTATCCAGTTTTTTGTCTGCGGCGTTCTTTCCACAATGGTTATGCTGTTTTTTGAACATCCATCCATTTCCATGATCCGGGAAACACTGCTGCCTCTGCTTTACGTGGGAGTTCTTTCTTCCGGTGTGGCGTATACCTTGCAGATTGTTGGACAGAAGGGTATGAATCCGGTGATTGCATCTTTGATTATGAGTCTGGAATCTGTTATTTCTGCCATTGCCGGCTGGGCTGTATTAGGACAGATTTTATCGAAACGGGAAATCGTCGGATGTGTAGTGATGTTTTTGGCAATTATATTAGCGCAGCTGCCGGAAAAAGTTGAATTACGTGCAGAAAGCTGATAAGATAAAACTATTCAGCCGTTGACTTTATAGCTGCATAGTTCATAAAATAACACAGATTGGAAAAGAGGGTGGATATATGGAAGTATTGTTTTGGCTGGGGCTTATTGTGATATTTCTGATTATCGAGGCAGTCACAGTGGGACTGGCTACGATCTGGTTTGCAGTTGGAGCGCTTGCAGCCATGCTTGCGGCTCTGCTGGGAGGAGGCATTTTTCTTCAGATTTTATTGTTTTTCCTGGTATCTCTGGTACTTTTGTTTTATACCAGACCGGTTGCATTGAAATATTTCAGCGACAGCAAACTGCGAACGAATTATGAAAACACCATAGGTAAAACGGTGAAGATTACAGAACGTGTGGATAACATAAGCGGCACCGGAACAGCTGTCTTAAACGGGCAGGAATGGACAGCCCGGATGCAGAAGGATGATATGATAATGGAAAAGGGCGCACAGGCAAAAGTGGCAGAGGTTAAAGGGGTAAAACTGATTCTGACGCCCTTGGAGGAAGACTTACAATCTTAAAAGGCTTTTTGCAGAAAGGCGTCATAACGGGATGCCCGGAGGAGATATGAAGTAAAAGATACAGGAGAGAAGGGGAAAAATAGTTATGGATCAGATTATGGTGTACGGGTTTTGTATTCTGGCGGCTTTGATTTTGGCAGCGATGCTGTTTCGGTATCGTTCCATGACAAAGACATGGGAAAAGCAAATGCAGGACCAGAAAAATTCTGCCCAGGAAATGAAAGAATATCATGATATTCTGCGTATCGATATGAAGTGCCTGTTAAAAGATCAGGAAGAAACGGTATTGCATCTTGAGGATTCTTTTTCCCATATGAAAGAAACCGCAGAAAGCATCTATCGCCAGAAAAGCGAGCTGGCACAGGAGATTCTTTGTAAGGAAGAAGGTCTTCTGGATGTCAAAAATGAAATATCAGCGCTGAAAAATGAAACAGAAGGGCTTTCGGAAACTACGGCCGAGGTGCTGCTGCAGATGGAGAAACTGGAAGGCTGCAGTCAGTCCGCCAACGATGTATACAGGGAATTTTTGGAAAAGAATCAGGAACGGAAGAAATCAGCGGATCAGGTGCAAAAGCAGGCGGATTTTATTATAAATTTCGGGAAAGAATTCAAAGAGCAGGTTCAGTGGGCGCTTGATTTGGCGGAGCAGATAGAACTGCTGTCTTTAAATGTGAATATTGAGGCGGCAAAAAACGAAGAGAAGGAAAATGGATTTTCAGTGATTGCCCTGGAGATGAGAAAGCTTTCGGAAGAGAGCAGGGAGCTTTCCGATGCATTTGTCAGAAAAAATCAGATGTTTTGTGAATATGCGCAGCAGAATAAAGACAATATAGATCATATGATAAAATTACAGGAAACAGAACAGACAAAGATTACAAAAACAGGTTTTCTGTTGGAGCAGCTTTTTCAGGAAACACAGAAAGCAGCCCGGGCGGCGGGAGAGGTTTCCGGCGGTATAGAGGGGCTGGAAACAGCAAGGGAGAAGATGCTGGGATTGTTGGAGCAGCTGCCGTCTGTAAAGAATCACGAGCAGGAAGAAATCACATTAGAAGAATGGCAGAATATACTGGCGAAGGCGAAAGAAGGCAGCGGAAGTCTGATGAAACTGACGGAAGAGATGCAGGTCAGAATAACAGAATAGTAATAGAAAAGCTGCGGCTTGAGTTCAATGAATCGGAGTGATAATATGAAATTGGGAATTGTTATGGAAGGCGGCGCCAGCAGGACCGTATTTTCCTGTGGTGTGGCAGACTGTTTTCTGGAAGAAGACCTGATGCCGGATTATTTTGCGGGGGTGTCTGCGGGAATTGCCTTCGGAGTCTCCTATCTTTCCAGACAGAGAGGCAGAAACAGAAAAATCATAGAAACTTACATGCCGGATAAACGGTATATGGGAATCCGGTATCTGTTTGAACGGAATATGAAATCATTTTATAATATTCCTTTTGTATTTCATGAAGTCCCAAACCGATTGCTGCCCTTTGACTATGAGGCATTTGCCGCATATCCGGGAGAAGTAGAGGCTGTGGTAACCAATATCAAAACAGGCAGGGCGGAATATCTTCCAGTTCCCAGAGATGATAAGGATTTTCGAGTGATTGTGGCGAGCTGTGCATTACCTGTTTTGTTTCAGCCTGTAAAATTAGGAAATCATTATTATCTGGACGGCGGTGTGGCGGATTCCGTTCCGTATAAAAGAGCGTTGGAAAAGGGCTGTGATAAGGTTGTTGTAATTCTGACCAGAGAACGGGACTATGTCAAAAAGACAGAGAAAACCATTCATACGGTATCAAAAGTATATCAGCATTATCCACGGATAGTAGAAAGTTTAAAAAAACGGGCAGAGAATTATAACCAGTGTATGAAGGAGTTGTATCAGGCTGAAAAAGAAGGAAAAGTATTTGTGATTGCACCGAAGAGTACGCTGGGGGTAGGACGTACCGAAGATTCGCCCAAAAAGCTGTTAAAACTCTATGAGGAAGGGTATTATCAGGCAAAAGAGAACATGCATGCATTGCAGTTATATCTGAAAGACGATAAAGTTTAGACCTAGTAGTCCGCACGAAAGACAGGTGGCGACAATGAAACCAAAGGAGAAGTACAATAATGCAAAATATTGGCAGATAGGATTTTTTTCTTTTAATAATGCCGCTACGAATTTGTATCTGGCGTTAATGGGATATATTTCTTACTATGCCAATTCCATTGCCGGTTTCGGAGTCGTATTGATTTCTGTAATCTTAACGGCGCAAAATGTATTTGACGCTGTTACGGATCCTGTAGTGGGATTTCTGCTGGATCAGACGAAGGGACGGTTTGGAAAATTCCGTCCTTTTATGTTAGGCGGCAATCTGCTTATGGCATTAAGCTCCGTATTGATGTATTTTACAACACATGAAGTAGTTTCTTATTTGAGAGTGCCTTATTTTGTTCTGGTGTATGCTCTGTTTGTACTGGGATATACATTTCAGACCGTTGTGGCCAAATCCGGACAGTCGATTCTGACAGATAATCCCAGACAAAGGCCGGTGTCTACTTATTTTGATTCGCTGTTTATCATGGCGGCTTATGGAGGAACGGCGCTATTTGTAGGAAATTATCTGGTGCCCAAATACGGTGGATTTACAAATGAATCCTTATTTCGGGAATACGTATTCTGGGTTGTGCTTTTGTCTCTCTTATGTACGATACTGGCGATGATTGGAATTGCAGAAAAAGACAGGGAAGAGCATCTGATCAGGCATGCGGGATATCAGAAAATTTATGTCAGAGATTACTGGGAAATCTTGAAAAATAACAAACCGATTCGTATGCTGATTATTGCGGCATGCACAGACAAATTTGCATCTACGGTGTATTCTCATACAACAGTGGGAGTTATGCTTTATGGGATTATGATGAAAGACTATGGGATATCCGGGCTGATTGGCGTTGTGACAGCAGTTCCGACTCTGTTTGTAGTCAGCGCTGGAATTCGTGTGGCGCAGAAAATGGGACAGAAAAAGTCTCTGGTTTGGTTTACAACACTGGGGATTTTTTTCCAGATGATCATGATGCTTGTATTGATGTCAGATCAGGTTCACAGGATTCATTTTTCCTGGACAGGGGTGAATGGAATCACAGTCTGGTTTGTGGGGATTTATATTTTGTTAAATGGGTGCAAATCCATTACCAATAACATGGTTGTGCCTATGATTGCAGACTGCTCTGATTACGAGCGGTACCGCAGCGGTAAATTTGTGCCGGGACTTATGGGCGCTTTGTTTTCTTTTGTTGACAAAGTATTTGCGGCGCTTGGAACTGCCTTTGTGGGAATTGTTATGATGATCATGGGGTATAACCGCAGACTTCCCCAGATCGGGGATGCGGTTACACCGGAATTGAAATGGACAACGCTGTTTCTTTATTGCATTATGCCCGTCATCGGCTGGATGTGTTCGCTTGTCTCTATGCGTCATTATGCACTGGACAAAGAGACTATGCACGAAATCGTTCAAAATCTGCGGGAGAACGGCGGCCGAAAAAATACATAGTACATGTCAGGTGTTATTTACGGATAGAAATGCGCAAACATTGTGACGCACATCTGGCAGAAAGCAATTTTTAAACACGCTCTAGAGCGTGTTTGAAAATTCATTCCCACCATCTGCGTCCCCCACTTCGCGGCATATTTGCACCAAATTCGGTCAACGTAGCCCGCTACGCCTCTCTCATTTGGTACAAATCTTCCACAAATTGGAAAACACATCTGGTAAAAAGCAATTTTCAAACACGCTCTAGTATACGTAGGGCGCGGAATGAAGGCCGCTGTGATAACAGAGGTTTCCAAGAGAAGAAAGCAGCTTTGCAATGGCAGCCTGTTCTTCTTTCGGAGAATGCTCTGTGGCAAAAAAGGCGGCAATGTCATTTAACATCCGGCCATACTGTATTTTGGCTTTTTCAAAGAGGTCCACAAAGCTTTCGGATGACCGGTGTTTTTGATCCCAGGGATTTGCCCAGATATGGTGGGAAAGATTACAGGGATCTTTGTGGAAAATAAGAGTATCGCTGGGGATGAGAGGAGATAATACCGGATAGCCGGGAAAAACCGCCTCTAATCTGCGTATTAGTGATTTTTTACGCCCGGATGGATCATAAAGCAGCTTAGTCGCTAACTGCATGGCATGAATGGCCTGCAGAATCCGATGCCTTGTTAAGCCGAGTCCGGGATAAGTTTTGGAAAATGCATAGTACAGCAGAGTGGAAACTACCATACGCTGATCGGCAGAAAGAAAGATGCTTTCGTTTTGATGAAATTCGCTGGGCAGCCTGCGCTGATAATGCCATAAAAGAGTCGTATCAATATCGGTTTCCAGACGGATATGGCCGCCGATATACCCTCTGGTCGTTTGGCCGTAGCGGCTTTTGGCGTAAACATAGGGGTGGCATGCAGTATCCAAAAGATAATGTCCGATAAATCCCAGAATATAAGTATGGGCAATCTGCTGCTCTCTGTCCGCGGGGAAAATCCGGGGGCTTTCCAGAAGGTATCTGAGAAACTTCCTGGTATCTGCTGTATGGGCAGTAGAGCCGGGATTCTTTTTCGGCGTCATCAAAGATAAAATATCATAGAAAAAAATATCCGGTCCCTGAAGGCCGAGGCAGAATACGGTGTGGTTTTTCTGGATGGTCTGTTTTAGAGTGGAATTGTGTATGAGCTGGTAAGTCTGCTGTCCAAATAAATAGTGTGTTGTAAAACCTGGCATAATGAAAACCTCCTACTTCAGGTAACGATTCAGCCTTCGGCCTCATAATTTCCGTTCAGGAACCATTATACCCTAAAAACTGGAAAAAAACAGTATCTTGTGATATACTTTTGCATTAGTGAGTGAAAATGTGTTGCTGTTCACTCCTGGACCGTGCACTGCGCTGCACGGTCACAGGCCAGTACAGTACTGGGGCCGGAATCCGGTCTCTTGCCGTAAGGCGACTTTAAATAGGCCGGATTCGTTACTGTGAACACCATGGGTGTGAACAGTAATGAAAATGTGCCCAGAAACGAACAACAATAGCAAAACAAAAACAAATGAGGACAAAGAATGAAAATCAGGATTCATATTACAAAAAGAAATATTATGTGTGCGGCGGCAGTGGCCGTCATTTCTGTTCTTTCCCATATTCTGTCCGGCATTTCTGTATTTAATATGATTTTATTTCCGGCGCTTTATTTTGCAGTAAAGAATATAGAGATTGAATTGAATGAGAAATACAACTGGTTGTTTCTGGCGGGAGTAATCGGAGTCGGAAGCGTATTGACAACATGGCTGATTCAGTATCTTCTTCTGGTAGAAGACTTGCGGATAAGAATTTCAAACAGGACTTTTTTTCTGAATATCTGCTGTGTGTTGTTTATGTATCTGGCGGTGCAGATCTTTACCAACAGAGGGGAACGAACCTGCATGATTTCCCATATTTTGCTTTTGGTGTTTGCCGGGATTAATTATTTTGTATATGATTTCCGGGGAAATGAGCTGACCTTTGGGGATTTCAAATCGGTGTCTACGGGATTGAGCGTGGCGTCGAATTATCGTTTTGTCCTCAATGCCCAGGCAATGAATACGATTCTTTTGACAGTGGTGTTTATTGCCGGAATCCGCAAATTAAAAATTCAGTGCGGGAAGGTATGGCTGATGCGGATTTTGTGTTTTTCTCTGGCTGTTTGTTCTTTTGTGTATGTAGCGGAAAAAACCCAAAATACCGTGACGGAAACCTGGGAACAGAAAGGATCTTATCAGAATGGATATCTGCTGAATTTTGTGTTGAGCATACGGGATTCTTTTGTGAAAAAACCGGAGCGCTATTCGGAAAAACTGATCCGGAATCTGGAGAAGGAATATGAGGATGCGCAAACTTCCGTACAGGGAAAAAAGCCTGCAGTAATCGTGATTATGGACGAGTCCTTTGCAGATTTTAGCGTATTGGGAGATCTGAAGACTAACCAGGAGGTTACGCCTTTTATTGATTCATTGAAAGAAAATACAATCAGAGGATATGCTTTGGCTTCGGTGTTTGGAGCGAAAACGCCGAATTCGGAATGGGAATTTCTGACGGGAAACAGTATGGCATATCTGCCGCCGGGCTCTGTTGCGTATCAGCAGTATCTGGTGGAAGAAAATGCATATTCTATATTGGATACCATGAAAAAAGAAGATTATACCTGTGTGGCTATGCATCCTTATTATGAAACAGGCTGGAGCAGAGATAAGGTCTACCCGATGCTGGGATTTGACGAGATGTATTTTCTGGATGATTTTGATCAGAGTAATCTGATGCGCAGGTATGTATCTGATGCAGTGATGTTTGATCAGGTTATCAAACGGTACGAAGAGGGAAAAGGAAAGGAAAATTTGTTTTTAATGGGCATTACGATGCAGAACCATGGAGGATACCGGGATGCCTATGATAATTTTAAAACAGATGTCTATGGAACTAATGTTTCTTATTCGGATGTGAATCAGTATCTTTCTCTGGCGCATCAGACGGACCTTGCGGTAAAAGATCTCATTTCTTATTTTTCAAAAGAGAAAGAGCCTGTGGTCATCTGCTTTTTCGGAGATCATCAGCCCAGTTTGAATACAGCTTTTTACCGGAGGTTAAATGGCAAGGGATTGTCGGGGCTGACGCTGGAGGAGTTGGAAGAACTCTATGAAGTGCCGTTTTTTATCTGGACAAATTACGAGAGTGAAAGCGAAACCGTAGAACGGACAAGTTTGAATTTCCTCTCTACGATGCTGTTAGAGCGGGCGGGGATTCCACTGTCGCCTTATCAGAGTTTTCTTTCTGATTTGAGGAAAGAAGTGCCGGCTATGAATGCAAGGGCATATTATTCCAATGACAGGAAAAGATATGTACATTACGGAGAGGGCAGCAGGAAAGAAGAAGTCTGGATCGATCGATACCGCATCCTGCAGTACAATGGACTGTTTGACAATAAGAACCGAAGTACAGAGTTTTTTAAACATCAGCAGACAGAGCAGGAGAAAACTCCGTAATAATATAGAGGCTATTATGTTACAAGGCTTCTGAGAAAGGCAGTTAAAAATATGGAACAGGATTTGTTGGAGAAGTATCAGAATGTAGTGGAAAACAATCCCTTTGCCGCAGCCATCGGACTGGAAATTCTAAAAATCCGGGAGGGATATGCATATGCCAGAGTAAGAAAACGAAAAAAGCTGGAGAATATATATGGTGATATCCACGGCGGCTGTCTTTATGCAGTTGCCGACAATATGGCGGGAATCGCCGCCAGTACCTGCGGGCATTATGTGACTACGGTAAACGGAAGCATTCAGTATTTAAAGGCCGGAAGAAACACAGAATATATTTTTTGCGAGGCGGAAGTCATTAAGTCAGGAAGAACGATCAGCGTGGTTTCTGTCAGGATCAGAGACGATCAGAATAGGTTGTTAAATACAGCGGAATTTACGTTTTTTCATTTAAAGAAAAGGGAGCTTTCTGTGGAGATAACAGAATAGAAGGACAGGAGAGGACAGCGTGAACAAAGAAGAATTCAGAAAATTGACAGAACAGGGCGTCGTAATCTTGGACGGAGCCACCGGCAGCAATCTTCAGGCGGCGGGCATGAAAATGGGAGTCTGCCCGGAGCAGTGGATTTTGGAAAATCCAAAGGCAATCCTGACATTACAGAAAGAATATGTAAAAGCAGGGACAAATATATTATACGCCCCCACCTTTACGGCAAACCGCATTAAACTGGGAGAATATGGTCTTGCAGACCGGTTAGAAGAGATGAATCACAAGCTCACGGCGCTTGCCAGAGAGGCGGCAGGGGATGAGGCTTATGTTGCCGGAGATATTTCCATGACAGGACAGCAGCTCTATCCCATTGGGGATATGCAGTTTGAAGAGCTGGTAGACATTTATAAAGAGCAGGTAAGAGCCCTGGAAGACGCCGGGGTAGATCTTTATGTTGTGGAGACGATGATGAGTCTGCAGGAGTGCCGCGCAGCCGTGCTGGCCATCAAAGAATGCAGCGACCGCCCGATTATGGTGAGCCTGACTTATGAAGAGACCGGGCGGACACTCTATGGAACAGATCCCAAAACGGCGGTTATGGTTTTGCAGAGCCTTGGGGTGGATGCGGTGGGCATGAACTGCTCCACCGGGCCGGATAAAATGGCGGAACAGGTAAAAGACATGTATGAAGCGGCATATATACCGGTTATGGTGAAACCGAATGCCGGACTGCCAAAGCTGGTGGATGGGAAAACAGTATATGATATGCCGCCGGAAGAATTCGCAGAGGCCGTTTTGCATTTGGCGGAATGCGGCGCGCGCGTGTTCGGCGGCTGCTGCGGAACAACGCCGGATCACATCCGGGCGATGAAGGACATACTTCAAAATCAGCCGCTGCTGCCGGTGAAAAAAGAACACAGAAGATTTTTGACTTCCGAACGTCAGTATACGGAAATTACATTGGACGGGCCTTTTACAATTGTTGGAGAGCGGATCAATCCCACCGGCAAGAAAAAGCTGCAGGCGTCTCTTCGGGAAGGAAGTCTTGATCTGGTTCGGGAAATGGCAGTAAAGCAGGAGCAGGACGGCGCTAAGATTTTGGACATCAATATGGGAATGAACGGCATTGACGAAAAGGAAATGATGCTGCAGTCCGTTTATGAAGTATCTCAGACGGTAGATCTGCCTCTCTGCATTGATTCCAGCCATGTGGATATTGTGGAGGCGGCCCTTCGGATTTATCCGGGGCGGGCTTTGATTAATTCCATTTCTCTGGAAAAAGAAAAGTTTGACAATTTGCTTCCCATTGCCAAAAAATACGGAGCGATGTTTATTCTGCTGCCTTTGTCAGATGCCGGACTTCCCAGGAACAGAGAAGAAAAACACAAAATTATAGATCAGATTGTGAAGGCTGCACTGGATATAGGCATGTGCAAAGAGGATATCATTGTTGACGGCCTGGTGGCCACTGTGGGAGCAGAACCTTCCGCCGCCGTGGAATGTCTGGAGACGATTGCCTATTGCAGGCAGCAGCAGCTGGCAACCATTTGCGGATTATCGAATATATCCTTTGGGCTTCCGGAGCGCAGCTGCATCAATACGGCATTTTTGACTGCGGCAATTACAAAGGGGCTGACTATGGCTATAGCAAATCCGGCGCAGGAAGTTCTGGTAGACGCAGCGTATGCTACAGATCTTTTGATGAATAAAGAAGGGGCGGATCTTCGCTATATTCAAAGGGCGAACAGCAGGAAAGAACAGGCGGAGGACAGCAAGAAACCGGAAGACGCAGCCGGCGGGTCCCGGGAAGGAAAAGAACAGTCGGAAAGAGAGATCATTTTTGACTGTGTGGTAAATGGAAATAAAGGGAAAATCTTAAAAGAAGTGGAGGAGGCTCTGGAAAAGGGAGAAGAGCCGGATGCACTGATCAAAGAGGTCCTGATTCCCGCGATTGGAAAAGTCGGAGATTTGTTTGAACAGCAGATTTATTTCCTGCCCCAGCTGATTTCTTCTGCAGATACCATGCAAAAGGCCATTGCCTATCTGGAGCCGATGCTTGCGCAGAGCGGGGATGCGGAACCAAAAGCGGCAATTGTGGTGGCTACTGTGGAAGGGGACATTCACGATATTGGGAAAAATCTGGTGGCATTGATGCTGCGCAATTACGGATACCGGGTGATTGACCTTGGAAAAGATGTGACGGCGGAAAAAATCGTGAAAACTGCTATGGAGAAAGATGCAGAAATCATAGGGCTTTCCGCGTTGATGACGACTACGATGATGCGTATGAAAGATGTGGTGGACCTGGCTTTGGAAAAAGGCTGCGAGAGCAAAATCATCATCGGCGGGGCTGCAGTGACAGAAAGCTTTGCCCAGGAGATCGGCGCGCATGGATATTCTAAAGATGCGGCGGAGTGTGTGCGTCTGGTGGAAAGATTGCTGGGGTGATATAAAAAAGACCCTAAGAACTTGCTTTTTTTGGTGAAAGTGGCTACAATATAGGAAAAAGGATAGGAGAAGATTGACTATGGCAATACTTGGATTTGGGGAATTGATCGGGATGTTGAAAAAGAACCCGAAGAAAATTGTTTTTACAGAAGGGACAGACGCGCGTATTTTGGAGGCTGCATCCCGTTTGCTGGCAAGTAATTTTTTGAGTCCCATATTAGTCGGTGACGAAGATGAGATATTTGCGGCATCAGAAGAATGCGGTTATAATATTCGAGGAGCAGAAATTATTGATCCGAAAAAATTTGACAGAATGGATGAAATGGCGGAGATGTTCTGCGAACTGCGTAAGAGCAAGGGCGTGACCATGGAGCAGGCAAAGAAAATCCTGCTGCAGACGAATTATTTCGGAACAATGCTGATCAAAATGGGAATGGCGGATTCTCTGCTGGGTGGAGCGACATATTCAACGGCAGATACAGTTCGTCCGGCATTGCAGCTGATTAAGACAAAGCCCGGAAACAGCATTGTATCCTCCGTATTTATTTTGGTGCGTTCCAGAGCGACCGGTGATAACGAAGTACTGGCAATGGCAGACTGTGCAATCAATATTCATCCTACAGAGGATGAACTGGTAGAAATTGCAATCGAGGCGGCGGAATGCGCGAAAATTTTCGGCGTAGATCCGAAAATTGGATTTTTGAGTTATTCTACTTTTGGTTCCGGAGCGGGAGAAGACGTAGACCGTATGAGGAACGCAGCGGAGAAGACGAGGATAAAAGCGCCTGACCTTGCAGTAGAAGGAGAGATGCAGTTTGACGCTGCCGTATCTCCCCGTGTTGCCCGTACAAAATGCCCGGAGTCCGAAATTGCGGGTCACATCAATACCTTTATTTTCCCGGACATCAGTTCCGGAAATATCGGATATAAGATTGCACAGCGTCTGGGCGGCTTTGAAGCATATGGACCGATTCTGCTTGGGTTAAATGCTCCGGTGAATGATTTGTCCAGAGGATGTAACGCGGCGGAAGTGTATTCTATGGCGATTATTACGGCTGCATTGGCATAAGAAGAGTTTCTTTTTTCAATTACAATTCAGAAATATTTAAAAAATTTCAAAAAACGCTTGACTTTTATAAGTTAATGATTATATAATAATAGGGCAGGTCAGCAATGACTTGTCCAATATGGGATCTTAGCTCAGCTGGGAGAGCATCTGCCTTACAAGCAGAGGGTCATAGGTTCGAGCCCTATAGGTCCCATATATTTATGGCGGAATAGCTCAGTTGGCTAGAGCACACGGTTCATACCCGTGGTGTCGAGAGTTCAAATCTCCCTTCCGCTACTGAAAAGCCCGAGAGCATATGCTCAGGGCTTTTTTTGCAGTGTAATGCAAGGAGCCGGATCAGGCTTTGCAGAGGTTTTTAACGTTCAAACTACTAGACGCAGGTTCTGCGGATAATGGTAAATTTTCGGGATTTGTATATTGAAAGGAAAGGAATTTGATGATATACTCCAAAGTATATTTGTATAAGTCTGATAAAATTATGAATGGAGCAGGCAAAATACAGTAAGAGCGGATATTTGGAGACGGTTTAAAATAAGGAGAAAATGGAAGAATGGAACAGTATAAACAGGAATTTATTGAATTTATGGTAGAAAGCGACGTATTAAAATTTGGAAATTTTACATTAAAAAGCGGAAGGAAATCTCCTTTTTTTATGAATGCGGGCGCTTATGTAACAGGAACTCAGCTGATGCGTCTGGGCGAGTATTATGCAAAGGCAATCCATGACTGCTACGGAACGGATTTTGACGTGCTGTTTGGACCGGCTTATAAAGGGATTCCTTTGAGTGTGGCAACAAGTATTGCATTTGCCAAATTATACGGCAAAGAGATTCGTTACAGTTCAAACCGGAAGGAAGTCAAGGATCACGGCGATACAGGAATTTTGCTGGGCAGTAAATTAAAAGACGGCGACAGAGTAGTGATGATTGAAGATGTGACGACATCCGGGAAGTCCATTGAAGAGACATTTCCTGTTTTAAAAGCCCAGGGCGATGTTGAAATTGTCGGCCTTATGGTTTCCTTAAATCGTATGGAAGTAGGATTGGGCGGAGAAAAAAGCGCCTTAGAAGAGATTCGTGAGAAATATGGATTTCCGGCAAATGCCATTGTAACTATGGCGGAAGTGACAGAATATTTGTATCATCGGACCTGTCAGGGAAAAGTATTGATTGACGATACATTAAAAACTGCAATTGATGAATACTATAAAGAGTATGGGGTGAAATAAAAGCGTTACTGTTTATTTCGCGATCAGTAACAAATGTAAGTATGGAAGAATAAGGAGAGAATTTTGGAGAAAAAAAAGAGAAATAAATTATTTCGAGTGTTGGAAATTCTCTTGTTTGCGGTATATCTTGCAGTGCTGTGCTATTTCCTGTTTATTGCAGACAGAATGGGCAGGACTTATTCAGAGCGGGTTTACCATTATAATCTGATGCCTTTCAAAGAGATTGTCAGGTTCTGGACATACCGGCAGACACTGGGGTTTTGGTCCGTGATGCTGAATCTGATCGGAAATGTAGCAGCCTTTATTCCTTATGGCCTGTTTCTTCCCCGGCTGTTTTCTTCCTGCAGAAGATTTCTTCTGACTTTCGTTTTGGCTTTTGAATTCAGTTTGTGTGTGGAGATAATTCAGCTGGTATGGAAAGTGGGAAGTTTTGATGTGGATGACATTCTTTTAAATACATTGGGCGGCGCATTTGGATTTCTCATTTATCGGATTCTTGTCTGGGTGAAAGGAAAATCAGGCGGAGAAAGCTGTGGTATGGAGGAAAAGAATGAAAAGAAAAAATCATTATAAATTTACCGGTAAGAAACATTCAAAAAGAGGGATGCTGGCCTGCTTTTTAGCGGCAGCATCCATATTTGCGATGATTTATATGATCATGACATCTTTCTGGCAGAAGGGAAACGGGAGTGTATATCTGGGAAGCGCCGGTATTCTGGCGCTTTTTGGGGGACTGGCGGCATTTATCCAGGCGGTCAAAAGCCTTCGGGAAGAGGACGTTTTCCGGGGAATTCCCATTGCCTCTATGATACTTTCTCTTTTGGCGTCGGGAGGATGGATTGCGTTGTATGCAGTAGGTTTTTCATTGTAGTATATAAAACCGGGAGGAAGAGATATGGAACGATTGGAGCAGCAGCTTAGATTTATACTGGAGCTGGACAAACAAAAAGAGATTGGCAGGCAGACGTATCTGGCAGACGGCGCCAGAAAAGAGGGTGATGCGGAACACGCATGGCATATGGCGATTATGGCATTTCTGCTGGCAGATTATTCCAATGTGGAAATTGATATCTTAAAGACAATAAAAATGATACTTCTGCATGATGTGATTGAGATTGATGCGGGAGATACTTATGCGTATGACAATGAGGCCAATAAAACAAAAAAAGCGAGGGAACTAAAAGCGGCGGACCGTATTTACGGAATTCTGCCGGAAGATCAGCAGAGGGAGTACCGGGCTTTGTGGGAGGAATTTGAGGCAATGGAAACGCCGGAGGCGAAGTTTGCCAATACACTGGACAAGATCCAGCCTCTGCTGTTAAACCATGCCTCCGGCGGAATATCCTGGAGAGAGCACGGCGTGAAAAAAGAGCAGGTCATGGGCAGGAACGCCAGAACTCACGAAGGCAGCGAGGTATTGTGGGAATATGCAAAAAAGCTGATTAAAGAAAATATAAAAAACGGAAATATTGCGGAGTAGGAATTATGGGATATCAGGAAATTTTTGAAAAGCAGAATGCGGAAGTGAAAGAACGCTTTGATCTGATGCGCGGACGGATTGCGTCTATCTGTACAGAAGAGACTGTTTTGGAGAAATACAGAAATTATTTTCAGAAAACAGCAGAGTTTCTCTGCCTTGCTGCGGATGTCCTGCAGTGGGAGGAGGAAGGGAAGCTTTTTAACCGGACGATAGAGGAATGTGAGGAATTAAATGAAAAACTCTATGCAGATATTCTTCCAAAAAACGATACAGCATGTCCCGGCTCCTTAGAAACGCGTCATATTGGGATGTCCGGAGGGTATGAAGACAGTTATGCAAATCCCAGACGGGCAGTCGCTCTTTTGGGAGAGGAATTTGGAAAAATCCTCTGCTTTTTATATACGGAGCTTCGGTCGCTGATTGGTTATGCATTTGAAGGCCGTAAGATGCATATGACTATTTTTATGGAATTATTTGTAGAGGTTTATAACTGCTTTGAATCAGAAGAAGAGCCTGACAAAAAAGAAATTGAGCAGATTATTTACTGGTTTTTCCATGATTACAGTGAAGTGTTTGCAGAGGATAAAGTGCGGGATATGGTAGACCCGGAGTACGATTTTTTTACAAAAATTATTTTGGAATCAGATTTGTCAGATCTGCGGTATCTGTACCGCTATGGAGCATACATCAGCAATAGTGAAAGAAAGACGGCAGAATTTTTAAATGCGTTGCGCATGGATGAGATTACTTCTATGGCGGATACCATGACGGAAGGTTTTCGGATTGGCTATCAGGCGCTGGGGAAGGACTTATCCCAAAAAGAAACCGTCTGTATAGAATACCCTATTGGATTTGAGCGTATTGTACGCGCCGTTATTTTGAATTTTGACAAATTGGGCTTAAAGCCTACGATATACAGATGCCCGTCTTCTTCCTTTGGTTCCTCCGGTGGCAGAAAACGGGGCTGTTATGCGAAATCCGTGAACAGGCAGTTTGAATTTGACCACAGGGCGGACAGCGCATTTTATCTGAATAAAGCATTTGTGGAACGGCGGTTAGAGGCGATGCAGCTTGCTTTTGAAACCTATAAAACGAAGGCAAACCGTCATGCCGGGCCTGCGGTGACAGAGATTTTTGGAGAAGAGCCTTTTGCCCCGGTGATTAAGCCGGAGGCCTCGAAATACAGCGGCAGGCAGAATGAGCTGAAGGTGTATCAGGCGAGCCGTCTTGGAGAGATAACGAATGCATATATTCCGGGAGACGAGCGGAGCTTTACGATTATTGCTTATCCCATTCCTTCAATTGGAGAACGTTTTGAAGAGATTTTCCAGGAAACGGTAAAAGTAAACACATTGGATTATTTACGGTATCGTACCATGCAGCAGAAGCTGATTGATGCATTAGACGGCGCACAGAAGGTCCATATTACCGGAAGGGGAGGCAATCGTACCGATCTGTGGGTGGGCATTCATCCTCTTTTGCATCCGGAAAGAGAGACTGCCTTTGAAAACTGCGTGGCAGATGTAAATATTCCGGTGGGAGAAGTTTTTACTTCTCCGGTGTTAGAAGGGACAAACGGAAAACTCCATGTGACGCAGGTATATTTAAACGAGCTGAAATATTTGAATCTGGAGTTGGATTTTAAAGACGGAATGATTAGCCGTTATACCTGTACAAATTTTGATACAGAGGAAGAAAATCAGAAATTTTTATATGAAAATCTTCTGCAGCAGCATAAAACTCTTCCCATGGGAGAGTTTGCCATTGGAACGAATACCACGGCATATAAAATGGCGCGGGATTATCAGATTGCAGATAAACTGCCGATTTTGATTGCAGAAAAGACAGGTCCCCATTTTGCCGTGGGAGATACCTGTTATTCCCATGCGGAGGATACGAAGGTATATAATCCCGACGGAAAAGAAGTGATTGCCAGAGATAATGCGGTTTCGATTTTAAGGAAACAAGATATGTCTAAGGCATATTTTAACTGCCATACGGATATTACAATTCCCTATGATGAGCTGGATGCGATTACAGCGGTTATGGCAGACGGGAGCTGCCGGGATATCATACGGAATGGAAAATTTGCGGTAGAGGGAACGGAAGAATTAAATCTTCCGCTGGATGAATAAAAAAGGCAAAATGAAAAGCAATTTTCAAACACGCGCAAGCGCCTTTTATCTTGTATTTTCCCTTTTCAAAGGTTATAATGCCTTTGTGTAAGGTAGGAGCAAAAAATATGATCAGGAAAGATATGTAAATGCGAAAGAGATGGATGCGCAAGCATACAGAATGGAGGAAATCATGGCAAAAGTAGGAATTGTAATGGGAAGTGATTCGGATATGCCTGTTATGGCAAAAGCGGCGGATATTTTGGAAGAGCTGGGCATTTCATATGAAATGCGTATTATTTCCGCGCACAGGGAGCCGGACGTCTTTTTTGAATATGCGAAAACAGCAGAAGAAAAAGGATTTCAGGTAATCATAGCGGGAGCGGGCATGGCGGCTCATCTTCCGGGTATGTGCGCGGCAATTTTTCCGATGCCGGTCATTGGAATTCCAATGCACACCACATCTTTGGGCGGACGGGATTCTCTGTATTCCATTGTGCAGATGCCAAGCGGCATTCCGGTTGCCACAGTCGCCATTAACGGCGGTGCAAACGCAGCGCTTCTGGCGGCGAAAATTTTGGCGGTGGGCGATAAGGCATTGCTGCAGAAATTAAAAGAGTATGCAAACGATTTAAAAGAGCAGGTACAGGCAAAAGATGCAAAACTGCAGGAAACCGGATATAAAAATTATAAGAAATAAAGGAGAACAAAATGGATTACAAAAATGCGGGCGTAGATATTGAGGCCGGTTACAAATCGGTGGAATTGATGAAAAAACATGTACAGGAAACCATGCGGAAAGAAGTTCTTACCGGACTCGGCGGATTTTCCGGCGCGTTTTCCATGGAAAGTTTTAAAAATATGGAGAAACCGACTTTAGTATCCGGTACAGACGGCGTAGGGACAAAATTAAAACTGGCATTTCTTCTGGACAAGCACGATACGATCGGGATCGACTGTGTGGCAATGTGCGTCAATGACATTGCATGCGCAGGGGGCGAGCCTTTATTTTTCCTGGACTATATTGCCTGCGGCAAAAATTATCCGGAAAAGATTGCATCCATTGTAAGCGGCGTTGCAGAAGGCTGTAAGCAGTCGGGAGCCGCCTTGATCGGCGGAGAAACGGCGGAGCATCCGGGGCTGATGCCGGAGGAAGAATACGATCTGGCCGGATTTGCAGTAGGCATCGTAGATGAAAAAGACATCATTACCGGAAAAGAGTTAAAAGAAGGGGATGTATTGATCGGCATGGCAAGCTCCGGCGTACATTCCAACGGATTTTCTCTGGTCCGCAAAGTGTTTTCCATGGAGAAAGAAACCTTAAATACATATCACGAAGAACTGGGGACAACCTTAGGCGAGGCGCTGCTTAAGCCTACCAGAATTTATGTCAAAGCCTTAAAAGCCCTAAAAGACGCAGGAATCCGGGTAAAGGCATGCAGCCACATTACAGGCGGCGGCTTTTATGAGAATATACCGAGAATGCTGCCGGAAGGCAAACATGCAGTAATCGAAAAGGCAAGCTATCCGGTTCCGCCGATTTTTTCCATGCTGCAAAGAGAAGGCAATATTGAAGAAACAATGATGTACAACACCTATAATATGGGAATTGGCATGATTACAGCCGTTTCCAAAGAAGATGCGGATGCTGCAGTGGAGGCGATCAAAGCGGCAGGCGAAATTCCCTATATCGTCGGAACCGTCAAAAACGGCGAAAAAGGAGTTACCTTATGTGACCGCTCCGGGGGAGCGCGTCATGATGGGATACCCGGAGGGTGTACATTATGTTAAAGATTGCGGTTTTAGTGTCCGGCGGCGGAACGAATTTGCAGGCGATTATAGACGGAGTGGACGACGGAACCATTACCAATACCAAAATTGAAACAGTCATCAGCAATAACAAAAATGCCTATGCCTTAGAGCGCGCACAGAAAAACGGGATCGCAAACCTTTGCATCTCTCCGAAGGATTTTGAAACCAGGGCGGCTTTCAATACAGAGTTTCTCCGGAGGTTAAATTCTTATCAGGTGGATCTGGTTGTTCTGGCGGGATTTTTGGTAGTGATTCCGCCGGAAATGATTGCAGAGTATAAAAACCGTATTATTAACGTTCATCCGTCCTTAATACCTTCCTTTTGCGGAACGGGATATTACGGCTTAAAAGTGCATGAGGGCGTTTTAAACCGGGGCGTGAAAATCACGGGAGCGACCGTGCATTTTGTGGATGAGGGAACGGATACGGGACCGATTCTTTTGCAGAAGGCAGTGGAAGTAGAAGAAGGAGATACGCCAGAGGTTCTGCAGCGCAGGGTAATGGAGCAGGCGGAATGGAAAATACTGCCAAAAGCCATTGACCTGATTGCAAACGGACGCGTCAGGGTGGAAAACCGGAAAACATACATAATGCAGTGATTCAGTTAAGAAAACAGGGATTGTTTGATGGAGGAATATATATGAAAATATTGATTGTCGGCAGCGGCGGAAGAGAGCACGCCATTGCAGCAAGCGCAGCAAAAAGCAGCCGCGTGGATAAAATTTATTGTGCGCCGGGCAATGCGGGAATCGGCAAAATTGCAGAATGCGTGCCGATCGGCGCGATGGAATTTGGCAAATTGGCGTCTTTTGCAAAAGAAAACGAGATTGATTTTACAATCATAGGCATGGACGATCCTCTGGCGGGGGGGATTGTAGACGAATTTGAAAAAGCGGGATTGAAGGTATTTGGCCCCAGGAAAAACGCCGCTATTCTGGAAGGCTCCAAAGCCTTCTCCAAAGATCTGATGAAAAAATACAACATCCCGACGGCGGCTTATGAAACCTTTGATGACGCAAAGGCAGCCCTTGCCTATCTGGAAACGGCGAAAATGCCGATCGTATTAAAAGCAGACGGCCTTGCTCTTGGAAAAGGCGTGTTAATCTGCAGCACGTTAGAAGAGGCCAAAGCCGGCGTAAAAGAAATTATGGAAGATAAGAAATTCGGTTCCGCCGGGAATCATATGGTGGTGGAAGAGTTTATGACGGGACGGGAAGTGTCGGTTCTTACTTTTGTAGACGGCAAGACGATTCAGATCATGTCTTCCGCGCAGGATCATAAACGCGCCAAAGACGGCGATGAGGGATTGAATACCGGCGGTATGGGAACGTTTTCTCCCAGTCCCTTCTACACGAAAGAAGTGGACGCATTCTGCAGAGAGCATATTTATCAGAAAACCGTAGATGCAATGGCGGCGGAAGGAAGAGAATATAAGGGAGTCATTTTCTTTGGTTTGATGCTGACGGAAGACGGACCGAAGGTTCTGGAATATAATGCAAGATTCGGCGATCCGGAGGCACAGGTGGTTCTGCCCAGAATGAAAAATGACATCATAGACGTTATGGAAGCCTGTGTAGACGGTACATTAGACAAGCTGAAACTGGAATTTGAAGACAATGCAGCCGTATGTGTGGTATTGGCCTCTGACGGTTATCCGTTGTCTTACGAAAAGGGGTTTGAAATCGGCGGAGAAGAGAATTTTGAAGGAAAAGACGGATATTACTGTTTCCATGCGGGCACGAAGTTAAATGAAAATGGCAAAGTCGTAACAAATGGAGGACGCGTCCTTGGCATTACGGCAAAGGGAAGAGATTTGAAAGAGGCGAGAGCGAATGCTTATGCTGCCACGGAATGGATTTCCTTTGACAATAAATATATGCGTCACGATATTGGAAAGGCAATTGACGAAGCATAATGAATATTTCCGTACTCTGCATTTTACTGGCAGGAATTTTGTGGGGAACTATGGGGATTTTCGTGCGGCATCTTTCCCTGTACGGATTCAGTTCTCTGCAGATTGCCTGTCTTAGAATTATGGCGGCCGGGATTTTGTTTTTTCTGTATCTGCTTGTCGCGGATAAAAGCAGGCTGAAAATACAGAGAAAAGATCTGCCCTTGTTCCTTGGAATGGGCTGGGGCAGTATTTTATTTTTTACCATTTGCTATTTTACGACGATTCAAACGACTTCTCTTGCAATTGCAGCGATTCTGCTCTATACCTCTCCCATTTTTGTCGTGCTTTTATCGGCTGTTTTTTTAAAGGAAAAAATCACAGGAAAAAAGATTCTGGCGCTCTGCATTGCATTTCTGGGCTGTGTGTTTGTGGCGGGAATCGGAGAAACATCCGATATTGCCGGAATCGGATTTTTCATAGGTCTGTGTTCCGGCCTGGGATATGGGCTTTACAGTATTTTTGGGAGTGTTTTATTGAAAAAATATCATCCGTATACCGTATCTGCCTATGCATTTATTTTTGCGGGGATCGGCGCCCTGTTTCTTTGTAATATAAAAGATGCGGCGGAAAAAACAATCAACAGTGAAAAACCGCTCTTTGTGCTGGGATTCATCCTGCTGACAGCGGCTGTTACGGCAGTGGCGCCTTTTCTGTTGTACACGGTGGGATTGTTAAAAGTAGAAGCGTCAAAAGCGGCGATTATGGCGATGATTGAACCATTGGTGGCGGCAGTGACCGGGATTGTTGTATTTCATGAAAAATTGACAAAGCAGTCGATGATCGGCATTGTCTGCATTTTTGGAGCGATTCTGATTTTGAATATGAGAAACGGGCATACTGAAAGGGAGGACATTTAGAAATGTTTCTATGCCCTGCGGCAGGAAAAAGGAGACAATGATGAAAAAAGGAATTATTTTTGATATGGACGGAACGCTGTGGGATTCTTCTGAAAATGTGGCAAAATCCTGGGACGACGTGGTCCAGAAAGAGAAATGCGGGCTGCGGAGAATTACAGCGGAAGATATTCAAAATGTAATGGGGCATACGATGACAGAAATTGCAGAAATGATATTTCCCATGCTGGAGAAACAGGAAGCGATTGCACTGACAGACCGCTGCTGTAAGGCGGAAAATGCATATCTTCGTATGCATGGAGGCGTTTTATATCCGCATCTGGAGGATACCCTGAAACGCCTTGCAGAGCAGTATCCTCTATATATTGTAAGCAATTGTCAAAAAGGATATATCGAGGCGTTTTTGGATTATTATCAGTTTTGGAAATATATCGAAGATATAGAATGCTTTGGAAATAATAGCAGGGAAAAGGCATATAACATTGGACTGGTTGTGAAACGTAATCACCTGGATTGGGCAGTTTATGTGGGAGATATCCAGGGAGATTATGATGCAAGCAAAAAAGCGGGTGTGAATTTTATTCATGCGGCATATGGTTTTGGAAGTGTGACAGAAGATGTGCCGGCGATACGGGCATTTGAGAAGCTGCCGGGAATGTTGGAGCGTGTTTGAAATGCATTTTATAAGAAATCCCCATAGGAATATCTTCTGTTTTAAAAACAGGAAGGAATTCCGGCGGGGATTTTTCTGATTTTTTCTGAAAATTTATTCTGCCTGATAGACCTCATATTGACGTTGCGGCCCGCCGCACACCGGGCAGCGTTCGGGAACGGCATCGCCTGTCATGACATATCCGCAAATCGGACATACATAAACGGCCTGTCCGGAAAAATGTTCTATATCGGCAGCGTTTTCCAACAGATTTGCATGCACTTTTTCTGCGGCGGCAGCTCCGGCATAAGCCTGTTTCGCAAGCGGGCTTTTCTGCATGTCTGCATATTTTGTCAGCATTTTGTAAAAATGTTCATATTCAAATTTTTCTCCCGGTATAAAAGTCTTTGCAGATTCCATAAAAGGAGTCGGCCGGTCAAGAACGGCATAAAAATTCCGTGCATGGTAATACTCAGAAGCCGCCAGCGCCTCAAACAGGCTGGCGATGTCTCCCAGACCTCTTCTTTTTGCCCGATCCGCAAACGTCAGATACTTGAAATGCGCCATCAGTTCTCCCTGCACGGTCTCCTGCAGTTTTTCTTTTAACACCGCATTTTCACTTTCCCGTTGGTAACAATCTTCGGAAAGATTGGAAATCCGATAACACAAATTGTCTTTTTCCATGAAAAAGTGAACAATGTGATGTTCTACATCCCATGCCCGAATATCCTCTGACACATCTTCAATCATGGCTCCTCCGCCGCCGGTACAGATAAGCGGAATTCCGTCTGCCTGATCTTCAAATCGGGAATGTACATGGCCGCAGAGCAGATATTTTACTTTTTCCTTCCAGGGTGCATAGGCGGCTTTTAGGCGGGAAAATTCTTCTTCGGAGACGCAGTTTGAAATAAAGTGATTGGGAACCGGGATGTGAAATGCCACAATCACTTGCTGTGTTTCCTGCATGGCGAGAATTTGTGACAAGAGAGAAAGTCCCTCCTCTTCAAAGGTGCGGCGGGCATTGTCCAGCACGACTACCGCAAACTTCTCTGTCAGCAATGCATAGTTTTTTAAGCCGAAATATTCCGTATAAGCTCCGGTATCATGGTTTCCCCGGAGACAGTACACACTGTTGCCGGCCAGAATATCCGTCATGGACCGCATGACTTCATAGCAGGGTTTTGTTCCTTCCGGAACCAGATCGCCGACAATTAATGTAATGTCGTCTTTGCTGCTCTCTTCCAGAGCGCCGGCATAGACTTTCATATTGTAAGCGCCCAGACCTTCACATCCGGGATCGCCGATGACTCCAATGGAATGAACCTGTGGAAGTCTTGTGATTTTCTCTGTTACTTTTACCATAGTTCCTCCTGTTTGATTCGATTTATAAATGATTATATACCTCCGTGATTTCTGACACAAGAAATATTTTCTTCATTCGTTTTTGTAAACGCTGCTGCGGTTTACAATACGGCAGGGAAATTCAATCCGCACGGTTTCCGTATGTTTTTTAGCAATTCTGTCTAGCAGCAGGGAAACCGCCATATGGGCCATCTCTTTTCTGGGAATATTGATGGTTGTTAAAAATGGCGAGGTATTTTCGCTTTCTTCAATGTTGTCAATGGAAATCACAGAAATATTTCTTTTGATCTTCCGTTTTTTTTCTTTTAAAATCCTAAGAACTTCAATTGCGGTGATATCATTCGCACAGAAAACAGCAGAAAAATCCTGTGCGCTTTCTAAAAGCTCATAAAAAGCAGTTTTGGCAGAGCCCCTTGTCTGATCCGTCTGCTTAATCCATTCATAATTCATAGGAATCTGATTGTTAATCAGAGAATTGCAATAGCCGATGTAACGGCTTTCATGGGAACAGTCCCCGATGTAGGCAATGTTCTTGTGATTCAGTGAAATCAGATGTTTCATAGCAAGTTCCGCCGCTTTTTTGCCGTCGCACACAACTTCATCCACATTAAAATTCATGCTGTTTCTCCAGATCCCTACAATATTATTGTTAAAAGACATAATCTGATCCAACAGCTTTTCCGAGCAGCGCCCCAAAATGATAACGCCCTGAGAGTCGGAAATATCCTTCAGGATGCCTATGTTTCGTCCGGCGTCTTTGGGGTAAGCCTGGGAACTCTTTTCTTCTGCATAAATGACATGGTCGATCACAGTCTGGGTTTCAAAAAGAGAAAGCTCAAGATTGCGGAATAGTTCGTAAAAAAACGGATCATCCTTAATGTCTTTGATGCGTGCCAGTACAATGCTGACATGGCGGTCCGGCTTTGCGTCATTGGAACTGTTTTTGAGTTTTCTGGCATTTTCATTTGGCTGGTATCCGATTTCTCTGGCTGCGTCAAATATTTTATCCCGGACTTCTTTGGAGGCACAGGTGGAGGAGACGTTGTTCAGGACTCTGGATACGGTGGAGGGGGATACGCCGGTCATTTGGGCGATTTTTTTCAAAGACATAGGGAGCTCCTTTCTTATGGGTGGTGGCGGAGATTTCTGGCTGTGGGGAATTGAAAAGAATCTCTAAATCTCCGGCACAATGCCGCGGCAATCACTGTCCTCTGATGCGCGCACGCTCTGCCCGCACGGTGTCAGACGGCGCTGTTTTGTATGCAAACGTTTGCATGATAAACGGTTGACAAAATAACGCATCTTCGGATAATATTCATTATAACAAAGCTATAATACAATGTTTAAAAAGAAATTTCAATAAAAACAAGTTACGCAATCGTTTGCGCAGAGAGAATCCGTTACTGTTCACTTCTGGACTGTGCACTGCGCTGCACGGTCACAGGCCAGTACAGTACTGGGGCCGGAATCCGGCCTCTTGCCGTAAGGCAACTTTAAATAGGCCGGATTCATTACTGTGAACACCATGGGTGTGAACAGTAACGAGAATCCAAATGGAGGATACATGAAAACCATTTGAAAAAAGAAAGGACATCAATTATGAGGGAAAAGAATTTTATCCGCAAAACAATAAGCATCACACTGGCAGCAGCATGCATGGTTTCCGCATTTGCAGGATGTGGAGACAAAAAAGAAGACGGAACAATCACATTTACTAACGTCTCTTACGATCCTACCCGTGAATTCTATGCAGCGTACAATGAGCTTTTTGCCGAGCATTACAAAGAAGAAACCGGAAATGACATAGAGCTTGTACAGTCTCACGGCGGTTCCGGTTCCCAGGCGCGTTCCGTCATTGAGGGAAACGATGCGGACGTGGTAACGCTGGCGCTTGCCCATGACATTACTGCCATTGAAGAAGCGGGATTAATCAATGAAGGCTGGATAGAAGAATTTGACAGAAACAGCTCGCCTTATACATCCACGATTGTTTTCCTGGTACATAGCGGAAACGAAAAAGACATCCAGGACTGGGATGATCTGATCAAAGACGATATTGAAATCATTACGCCCGATCCGAAATCCTCCGGCGGAGCCTGCTGGAATTTCCTTGCTGCATGGCAGTATGCAAAAGAAAACTTTAACGGCGATGAAACAGCGATGAAGGATTTTGCGGCAAAAATTTATGATAACGTACTTGTTATGGATTCCGGGGCAAGAGGAGCTACGACAACATTTGTGGAAAACGGACAGGGCGATGTATTAATCGCATGGGAAAATGAAGCATTGCTGACATTGGAAGAGTATCCGGGTGAATATGAGCTGATTACACCCAGCGTCAGCATTTTGGCAGAGCCTTCCGTAGCGATTGTAGACGAAAATGCAGATAAAAACGGCACCCAGGATATAGCAAAAGATTATCTGGAGTATTTATATACAGAAGATGCACAGAGACTGGCGGGAGAGAATTTTTACCGTCCGTCGGATGAGGCAATTTTGAGTGAATTTGCAGATACCTTTGATTTGTCCGTAAATTTATGTACCATAGATGATTTTGGAGGCTGGGATCAGGCATATCAGGATTTCTTTGCGGACGATGCTATCTTTGATGAGATTTACAGCAGGTAGGAGGCAGTACCATTGAAAAAGGCACAGGCAAAAAGAAAAAAATCCATTATTCCGGGATTTGGACTCAGCATGGGAATTACGGTTGCCATGCTGTCTCTGATCATTTTAATTCCTCTGGCATCTGTACTTGCGTACTCCTTTCGCTTGTCAGGACAGGAATTTCTTAGTTTAATGACAAGGCCAAATGTGGTGCAGTCCTTTGTTACCAGTATTGGATGTGCATTGATTGCAGCAGTGGTTAATTGTGTTTTCGGCGTGATTCTTGCATGGGTGCTGGTCAGATATGATTTTCCCGGCAGGCGGCTTATGGATGGAATGATTGAGCTTCCCTTTGCGCTGCCAACGGCAGTTGCCGGTATTACGTTGACAAAAATGTATTCTGATACCGGATTTTTGGGAAGGGCATTTGAAAAAATCGGCATTGAAATTGCTTATACCAAAATCGGCATCGTGATTGCTATGATCTTTATTGGAATCCCCTTTGTAGTCCGGGCGATCCAGCCGGTGCTGGAAAAGCTTTCCCCTTCTTATGAGGAGGCTGCTTTGATGCTGGGAGCCTCTCGGTTTACGGTTTTCTGGAAAATTATTTTTCCGGAGATCCGGCCGGCGCTTTTAACCGGATTTGGACTGGCGCTGGCAAGAGGAATCGGGGAATACGGCAGTGTAATTTATATATCGGGCAACAGTGAAAAGAACGGAACGCAGGTAGTATCTTATATTATTATGCAAAAGTTGAATTCCGGCAACGTGGATTACGAGGGAGCTGCGGCGATTGCTCTTGTGCTTTTGATCATTTCGTTTTTGATGCTGTTTTTTATCAATATCATTCAGCATATCGCAAGCCGACGGACCAATGCATAGGAGGAGCGTATGAAGCAAAACAGTCAAAAAATAGTAAAATGGATTTTAATTGGAATCAGTGTCATCTTCTTTCTGCTGATGCTGGTTATGCCGCTGTTTGAAGTGATTTACCGTGCATTAAAGGACGGATTGGAATCTTATGGGGCTGCGCTTACGGCATCCAATACATTATCTGCTTTGAAGGTGACGTTGATTGCCACAGTCATTGCGGTTGTTGTGAATACCATCTTTGGAGTAATTGCATCCTGGCTTGTGACGAAATTTGATTTTCGAGGAAAAAATGTTCTCTCTACTTTGATTGATATCCCTTTTTCCATTTCTCCGGTTATCGCGGGGCTTGCCTATATTATGACTTTCGGCCGGACCGGATGGGCAAAGCCGATCATTGACGGAATCAACGATGCACTGGGAACGGATATTGCTCTTGTATTTTCCGTTCCGGCAGTTGTGCTTGCTACGATATTTGTTACGTTTCCTTTTATTTCCAGAGAAATCATTCCTGTTTTGTATGCAGAGGGAAGAGATGAAGAAGAGGCTGCTGCAATGATGGGAGCCTCCGGATTTACGATTTTCAGAAAAATTACCTTTCCCCATATAAAATGGGGACTGCTTTACGGCATTATTCTCTGCGCGGCGAGAGCCTTTGGAGAATTCGGCGCAGTTTATGCAGTGTCGAAGGCAAGAGGCAAAACCTTTACACTTCCTTTGGAAATCGACGCTCTTTATATGGCGGGAAGTGCAGATTCCATTACACAGGCATTTGCCGTTTCTTCTCTGCTGGTGGGAATGGCGCTTGTAATGCTGATTTTAAAAAGCATTGTGGAATACCGGGGCAAAATGAAGGACAAAGAATAAGGCGGCGGCAGAAGCGTGGAAACATCAGATAGGAGAAAAATTGGAGGATTGCCATGTATGTAGAAATGAAGGATATATGTAAGAAATTCGGAGATTATGAGGCTGCAAAAAATATTAATTTCGGAATTGAGCAGGGAAAATTAGTGGCGCTTTTAGGTCCCAGCGGCAGCGGTAAGACGACGATTCTTCGGATGCTTGCCGGATTAGAGCAGCAGGATAGCGGAGACGTTGTCATTGAAGGAAAAGTGGTCAATGACGTTGCGGCCAGCGAGCGAGGCATTGGATTCGTATTTCAGAATTATGCATTGTTCCGTTATATGACGGTGTATGATAATATTGCTTTTGGACTGAAAGTTCAGAAGGCGGAAAAACAGAAAATCCATGAAAGAGTTATGGAAATGATTTCCCTGATTGGGCTGGAAGGATTGGAAAAGCGGTATCCCAATCAGTTATCCGGCGGACAGCGTCAGAGAGTTGCGTTTGCCAGAGCGATTGCTCCCAATCCGCAGCTTTTGCTTTTGGATGAGCCCTTTGCTGCAATTGATGCAAAGGTACGTAAGGATCTGCGGAAGTGGTTAAAGGAAATGATTCAGAAGGTGGGCATTACCAGTATTTTTGTTACCCATGACCAGGAAGAAGCCGTTGAGGTGGCAGACGATATTATCATTATCAATGAAGGCAGATTAGAGCAGATGGGAAGTCCCATTACCATTTACAAAAATCCAAAAACGCCCTTTGTGGCACAGTTTATCGGAACGTCTGCGATTCTGGAAAATCTTTCCGGCTTTAAAGGATATGATGAAATTCCCAGAGGGAAAAAGGTCATTGTCCGTCCGGAGTTTGTAGAGGCTTTTAAGAGCGATAATAAAAAATTTGCAGGCATGATGGATGCGGTGGAAGAAGGCGCCATTGAAAGCGTGGTATTCCGCGGAAGTTATCTGGAACTGACGCTGGAGGTAAACGGCATCCGCCTGACGACGAACCGTTCGCTGGAGCGGCGGCATGTGGATATCGGAGAAAAAATGTGCGTACTTTTGTACCGGGTATATCTCTTTGATGAAGAAGGGGCGGAAATCCGAAAGAATCAGCTTTTAAAAGGAATTGATATAGAGGCGTTATAAACAGTAAAAAATCCGGCCCGCCAAATTTATGCTTGGCAGGCTGGATTTTTAGTATGATAATCGTATTGACTTAATAACCCAGTTCTTCTCCCACCAGCAGAACCTTAATCCGGTCGGCTGTTTTACTGTGTCTGGTGATGACAATTTGATTACAGATGCAGTTTTCGGACAGACAGTCTGCACATATGCCGGTTGCTGCACATGGAGTGTTGATATTTAAACGCAGGCAGTTGGGAGGTGTGGCAGTATTGCGGACGCGGCGGAAAGCATCTTCCACAGTAGGAACGACTTTGTTCATTCCTGCAATGAGGATCACCTGTGCCGGGCCGTAGATAAGCGCTGCAGCCCGGTTGCCGTTTCCATCGATGTTTACAAGCTGTCCGTCCAGTGTAATGGCATTTGTGCTCATAAAATAGGTATCTGCGCCAAAGGAGTCCAGATAAACCTGCCGGACTTCTTCCGGTGATTTGGCGAGACTTCGGTCTAATAACCGAATGTCTGTCCTTGCCTTTAAGGCATCCATAACGCCTGACTCTGACAGGGACATGGAGCCGCCAAAGGCAACGGTTGTATCTGCTGCTGTCAAGGACATTGCCGTTTCTGCGGCATTTTGTCTGGTGGGGCAGTAATAGCCTTTCATCTGCCGTTTTGCTAACTGTTTGATAATGGTTTCTGCCTGTTTTTCATAAAAAGTTTGTTTTGGGTTCATGTCTTTTTCAGTTCCTTTCTATATTTGCTGGGTGAAATTCCCAACGTTTTTTTGAATGCTTTTGCAAAATAGAAATAATCATGGTAGCCCACTGCATCTGCAACCTCTTTCACAGAGAAGATTTCATTCTGCAGCAGACCGGCATCATACAGATACGTTCTTTTGTCTTTGGCAAAGGCGCACTGCATTTTGGTAAAAAGAGAGTCCGGGCTGTCAGGTTCCGGGACGGGAGTAATACTGTGCTCCCAGGCGCTGTTGTAAAAATTCCAGAATAAAGATATGAAATTCTGAGGATCGTCGGCTTTTTCCCGGCCGGTTTCGGTACGCCGGACAAATCCGTCATTGTCATAGTAGAAATCTTCTCCTTCCAATCCGTAATTTTGGAGAAGGAGACTTGTGTCGCTTGTCATGTAATCCAGAAAGCGGACGGTTTCCGTTATCTGCAATCAAAGGGCCGGTGGTGATATAGTCAGAGGCATTGATACTGGTATTTGAAATATTTCCCATATAGCAGAATACACGGCCGCTTGCCATTAGGGCGCGGACCTGTACATTGTCGATGGCAAGATGCTCCGTATAGGCATAGCCGCTGCGGAATATGGTGTTGACAAATGCATACCAGCCGCCGTACTCCCGGATCTGCTTTTGTTTCATGTCTTCCGGGAAGTCCGTAAGGAGATGGGAATCTGCGCAGTACTGTTCTAAAAATTCATCCAGACGCCAAACTTTTCCGGAGTCGATGAACTGGCGGATCATGGAAGCGTCCGTGATAGAAATGATATCGGGCAGTTCTCTTTTGTGGAGCATATGGCTTAATTGTTTGTCCGGTTCCTGAGGCGGAATGATAATATCAAGGATTACGCCGGTTTTGTCTGAGATTTCTGCAGTGATGCTGTCTTTAGACAGGCTCCAGTCCGGAAGATTCCAGAAGGTGACATCGGAAAACAGGGTAAGAGAAGTATAGGATGCTTCTTCAAATGTATTTTCGGATGCAGCACATTCGCCGAGAAACAGAGAAACCGTAAGCAGACAGATCAGGGTTTTTATATCTTTTATGAAAAAATCCTTCCTCTATATAAGCTTTTTTGTATTATAACACAATTTTTTTCGGAATACAGGTATGCAAAAGAAAAAAAGGCGAAAAATATTACCAAAATTCCAAAATAATTACATATGTTTTTGTATATTATGCTTTTATAATCGAAGTAATGAGAACAGACCGGGAGGAAAAGATATGTTTTACAAAAAGGAGGAGGCCATATGCAGTTAAAAAATATCTGAGTACATTTTTAGCGGAGGCAGTTATTATGAATACAGGAGATTTTGAGACAATGGCAGCAGAGAATAAAGCAAAAGAAGTAAATATAATTCAGGCAGTATCCGAGCCGGAGACCGTTTACGTAAATTCTTACGGCGCAGAGGAACGTTCGGTTTCCTTTAATGATCACTGGCGGTTTTATCTGGGAGATGCAAACGGGGCGCAGGCAGTTTCTTATAACGATTCTTCCTGGGATAATGTCGGCCTTCCCCATGATTACAGTATTGATCAGGGATATTCTACGGCAGCTCCCGCAGAGCAGGAGAGCGGCTATGTATTAGGAGGTACCGGCTGGTACCGGAAGAGCTTTACGCTTTCACCGGACATGGCGGATAAAATAGTCAGTGTGGACTTTGACGGCGTTTATATGAACGCAACGGTTTATTTAAACGGTGTGCAGCTTGGAACGCATCCTTATGGATATACGCCGTTTTCTTTTGTTCTGCCGAATGAGAATCTGAAGTTTGGCGGAGAGGAGAACGTATTGGCGGTGAAGGTGGATCATAAGCAGCCCTCCAGCCGCTGGTATTCCGGAAGCGGTATTTACCGTGACGTCAAACTGACTGTCACGGAGCCGGTTCATGTAGCATATTACGGAACAACAGTCACCACGCCGGATATTGCAGAGGGAAGCGGCACAGTAAATGTTGTTGCCTCCGTAAAAAACGACAGCGGCGGGGCGAAAGAAGTTTCTGTCCGTCAGACTGTCTATGAGAAGGGCGGCGAAGAGGCGGCGGTGACAGGGACAAAGACAGCGGCGCAGCAGATTGCAGCAGGTGCAGAGAGCAAAATTACATCATCCGTTACGGTGGCAAACCCAAAACTCTGGTCTACAGAGACGCCGAATCTGTATACGGTCCGCACAGAAGTGTATGTTGGAGATGATTTGGCAGACACATATGATACCGAATTTGGATTTCGCTGGGTGAATTTTACAAAAGACAACGGATTTTTCTTAAATGGTAAAAATATGAAATTAAAAGGTGTGTCTATGCACCACGACCAGGGAGGCCTTGGCGCCGAAGCATGGCGCCGTGCGATAGAGCGACAGGTGGAAAAACTGCAGCAGATGGGCATCAATGCCATTCGTGTAACCCATAATCCGGCTTCTCAGGTTTTGATTGATCTCTGTAATGAAAGAGGAATCCTCTTAGTAGAGGAGGCTTTTGACTGCTGGCTTTCCGGAAAGGCAGGAAATACAGAGGATTACGGAAAATGGTTTGAGCAGACAATTGAAACAGGCAATCAGATTGTCGGAGGAGCAGAAGGCGGGCAGTGGGCCGAGTTTGATTTGAAAGCTATGGTAAAGCGTGGAAGAAATGCGCCTTCTATCATAATGTGGAGTCTTGGAAACGAAGTTTTTCAGCAGCTGATTGATACAAGTATGAACGATCGGTTTCCGGATACGGCAAAAAAACTGATTCAATGGGTAGGGCAGGAAGATGCAACGCGTTATGTTACTTTTGGAGATAATCAGGTAAAAGGAAATGTCTGGGCAGATAATGCACCGGTAAAAACAGCTCTGGAATTTGCTAAGGCAAATGAATACGGCGTTCCCGGCGGTCTGGTTGGATTTAACTATGGAAGCGCCGGACAAATCAGCAATGGACACAGCAGGGATTGGCTGGTATACGGCTCCGAAACAGCGTCTGCTGTCAACAGCCGCGGCATTTATGACAGGAAAGACAGCTGCGGAGACGGCGGCGTAGGAGATAAACGGCTGACCTCTTACGACAAGAGCTGCGTAAGCTGGGGACATACGGCAGGCGACGGCCTTTGGATTACGATGCGGCAGGCTTTTAATGCAGGGGAATTCGTCTGGACCGGATTTGATTATATCGGCGAGCCCACGCCGGATAACTGGCAGGGAACAGGGGCAAACGGCACCTGGCCGAATATTGCGAAGAATTCTTATTTTGGAATTATTGATACGGCGGGTTTCCCGAAAGACAGCTTTTATCTGTATCAGAGCCAGTGGAATGACAAGCTGCATACGCTCCACGTGCTTCCGGTATGGAACCGGGATGAAATTATGGTGGACAGCAGCGGAAAAGCAGAAGTTGTCGTTTACAGTGACGCTCCGGTTGTAAAACTTTATTTAAACGGAGAAGAAGTGGGTACTGCAACGGCAGTACGCACTGAAACGCCCACCGGCGGATACCGGAATTATACGACAGGTACAGGATGTTTTGACACAAGCAAAGCCAGCGGCAGCAGTTCTTCTTCCCTGTATGCGACATTCAATGTGCCGTATGAGGAAGGAAAACTGGAAGCAAAGGCGTTCGATACAGACGGAAATGAAATTACCGATACGGACGGACGCAGTTTTGTAGAGACGACGAAAAAAAGTGAAAAGCTCACGGCTGAGGCAGACCGGGGGACAATTACGGCAGACGGAAAAGATTTAAGCTATATTACCATTGATGTAACGGATAAAGACGGCAGATTTGTCAATGCCGCAGAGCCGGAAATCGAAGTATCCGTAAAGGGCGACGGTGTTCTTTTGGCCCTTGACAACGGTGTGCAAAACGATGTGACTGCACATGGGGAAACAGTAAGAAAAGCAGGAAAAGGAAAACTTCTGGCAATCGTGCAGTCAACCAAAACGGCGGGCAGCTTTACCGTAACGGCAGAAACACAGGGGTATACAACCGTTTCTGTAACGGTGCAGACAACGGCAGAGAGCTCTGTTCCTGTAAAAAAGAGCGTTGCAAGCTATGAAATTTCCAGACAGTATTATATTAAGGAGAGAGGAAACCCGACACTGCCGGATTTTGTGAAAGTAAATTACACAGACGGCACATCGGAAACAAAACCGGTGGTCTGGGAAACGCTGCCCGAGAATCCGGACACCGTCTATTCTGTATCCGGCGCTATTACAGATATCAATCTGCAGATATCGGTTTATGTCACGACGATCGGGGATGTGGCGGCAATTCTGAATTATTCTGCGGCGGCGGGCAAAGATTCTGATCTTTCTCTTCCGGCGTCTAGGCCGGCAGTTATGGCAGACGGTTCGGTGCTTTCGGCAGAATTTCCGGTAGCATGGAATATTCCGGCAGATATCACAGCCGCAGCAGGCAAAAAAGAGATAAAAGGAACGGCCAATGTATTTGGAGAGAGCTTTGAGGTAACCGCTTCCATACGCGTAACGGCCGGCAGTTATATAGATGGAGATGAAGCGCTGCCGAATGTGCCTGAGATGTATGTAAACGGCACATCCAGCAGGGAAAGCGACAGTGCGGCAGAAGTGCTGGCAAAACTTCAGGATGATAAAACCGCCAAAACAGATATAGCATGGAGCGGACGGGGAACACTGGACTTCCGTTTGGATACGGCAATTGAATTAAAGGATATCACTTTATATCTGAAAGATGCGGCTCCCGCTTCGGATACGATGAAAATTTATTCATCCAGTGACAACGGTGCAAACTGGAAACAGGCAGAATGCAAGATCAGCAATAAACGGGAAGAGGGCGTGACGGTTCGTGCTTTTACTCCGAATGATACCGTTTCGGAAACCTATTTCCGTGTGGAGTTTACCAAAGCGGTGACACTTTTGGGATTGGAACTGAACACAAGAATTCCTGCGTTTCCTGTAGGAGAAGATGCAGCGCTTTCTTATCTTAAAGTGGGCGGCCACATTGCAGATGGGGCAACTTTGGAAAAGGGCTGGTTTGGTGTGGCAGAGGAAGGCCTGGATGTAGAAGATGTTAAGGCGGCCGGAAGAGATAATGCAAGCGTTACGGTTCTTCCAAAAGATGACGGAAACGTTATAAGGATTTTGCTTGAGTCTGAAGATCATAAAATACGGGGTGTTTATCAGGTCCTTTTGGGAGAAGATAATACCAAAAATGATAATGCGGCGGATGATTCTCTGGATTATCCTTATGAAAAAATGACGCTGACGGCGGCGAGCTGGTATGGGGATGAACCTCCTGCAAAAGCCAATGACGGAAGTACCGGAACAATCTGGCACAGCCGGTGGGGAAACAGTGGTTCGGGAGAGACTAATCTTACGAATGTGCCCGAGCGGCGTTATCTGCAGATTAAATTGGAAAGCGTGCAGACCATAAATGCATTGCGTTATCTGCCTAGTTCCTCAGATAAGAACGGCATTGTCCTGAAATATGCAGTAAAAGTCAGTACGGACAATCTGGATGAGGCTGGATGGACAGCGTTGAACGCTGTGGCGGAAGGCAGTTGGAATACGGCGGTAGAGTGGAAACTGGCAAAATTCAGTGCAGTGGATGCAAAATATATTCGTCTCTATGGCGTAGAGACATCAGACAATAGTGGGAATGCAGCAAACCAATATATGTCGGCAGCAGAAGTCCGGATTCGCAATACAAAGAAGAATTATACAGCGGAAATACGGCAATAAGCTTTGCAGGCGGAACTGAATCTCTGGATTATACCGGAAAAGAGCAGATATTGCAGTTACATCAGCAGGAGACGGCAGCTGCGCTTTTACAATGCCGGATTATCCGGTGACCATTACAGGCGAACCGAAACCGAAAACCTATCAGATTACTTATGAATTAGACGGCGGCACGGCAGAAAATCCGACAGAGTATACGATAGAAAGCAATGATATAAAACTGAAAAATCCGGTAAAAGGCGATAAATTTGAATCCGGCATTCTGCAGTATCAGGTGACAAAATCGGATGCGAATAACGGCACAGCGGCAGTGGTAAAACTCCTCACGAAGAGCAGAAAAGTAATCATTCCCGCTGTTGTAGAGAAAAATGGGTATACCTTTAAAGTAACAGAAGCAGACAAACTGGTATTCCAGAAAAACAATCAGCTGAAAAAATTCAGGAAGACAATGAAGAGCGCCGGAAAGAAAATCACCATTAAGAAAAATAAAAAAGAAAGGAACCTATTTTATCTAAAGTGAAGCAGCGATAAAAACGAACGGACTGCCTTTAGAGGGGGGCAGTTCGTTTGTTTTCTTTAAAATAATGTGAAATAAATATTAATCTTAAAATGACTTGACGATAAACAGCCTGTTTGTTATAATACTCACGTAAATTTGTAATAATTTTGTAACAATCAGATAGTAATTGTATTGGTTTGGAGGATGTTATTTCATGAATAAAAATCGCAGAATTCTTCGTAATACAGCATGTTGTATGGCAGCTGCCATTACACTGGGAGCCGCTCCGTCTGCAGTCCGTGCGGACATGCCCATTGCAGGAGCGCCTGCCATGATGTCAATCGCGTTGGAGGATGAAGTTAAGAATACGTTTCAAACGGCTTCGGCCGGTATATCATTAAATCTGGCGGACTGCGTATCAGCAGCGGCAGAGGAAGCGAGTGTGGCGCCGAAGTCAGAATATGCGGATATTGCCATTGCCCAGGTGGACAACTATGTCAATGTCAGAGACGCTGCGGGAGAAGAGGGCGATGTAGTCGGCAAGCTTTACAACAATTCAGCGGCCACTGTTGAGGCGACAGAAGGCGATTGGTATAAAATTACATCCGGTAATGTTACCGGTTATGTAAAAAGTGAATTTGTAGTACGTGATGATGAAGAACTTGCAAGACAGGTGAGCAGACGTGTAGCGACAGTAGAGACGGAAACGTTATTTGTCCGCACAGAGCCTACAACGGAATCCGATGTGCTGGGCATGGTTCCGGATCAGGAAGAACTGACCGTGACGGACGAATCGGTAGACGGTTGGACAAAGGTTTCCATTGAAGAAGGCGAAGGCTATGTTTCCAACGATTATGTCAACAAATCCATTGAGTTTGTAACGGCGGAGTCCAAAGAGGAAGAAGAGGCGCGTCTTGCCAGAGAAGAAGCAGAGCGTCAGGCAGCAGCCGCAGCGGCGGAGAAAGCAACGGCCTCTAAGAAGAGCGGCAGTTCTTCACTTCCGAAATCTTCCGCAGGCAGCTCCACCGGCAGCGCAGTTGCCAACTATGCATGTCAGTTTGTAGGAAATCCTTATGTATACGGCGGTACAAGCCTGACAAACGGCGCGGACTGCTCCGGATTTGTTATGTCTGTATATGCGGCATTTGGCGTAGGACTGCCCCATTCTTCCGCTGCTATGTGCGGCGTGGGATACGGCGTATCCGATATGCAGCCGGGTGATATTATCTGTTACAGCGGACATGTTGCAATCTATATCGGCAACAATACCATTGTTCATGCAAGTACGCCGGAAAGCGGCATTAAGTACACTTCTCCAGTGAACTACAAGCCGATTATCGCGATACGAAGAATTTTCTAAAGTGATACATTATGAGGCCACTCCGCAGGAGTGTGTCATATTAGGATACCTGATGGGTATACATAAGAGAACAGGGCATCTGAAATTGTCAGCTTGACAGTTTGGATGCCTTTTTTGTAAATTGATTTCCAATATCATATATACCATATATAAAACAAAAAATTGACAAAAGCGTAATCGTGACATAATATAAAATTTAAATATTGTATTCATGTTGGAGATAGGAAATCAAAAATCAGCATTGTATGGGAGGTATTGTAAGATGAAGTTAAACGCAATTCATCATATTGCGATTATTGTATCTGATATTCAGGCGGCAAAAGATTTTTATGTTCATAAACTCGGTTTTGAGGTTGTTAGAGAAAACTATCGGGAGCAGAGAAAGGATTGGAAATTGGATCTGAAAATTGGAGACGGAGCAGAGGCGATTGAATTGGAAATCTTTGCAGAGTTAAATCCGCCAAAGCGTATTAGTCGTCCGGAAGCCTGCGGCCTGCGTCATTTGGCGTTTCATGTAGAAGACATTGCGGCAGTTGTCGCTGAATTGGATAAGCTTGGAATTGAATGCGAACCAATCCGGTATGATGACTATACGCATAAAAAAATGACATTTTTCTTTGATCCGGATGGACTTCCATTAGAATTACATGAATAAATTAATTTCTCTTGTTCTTGCCCTGATGGGGTAAGTAACAAGAGAAAGTTTTTTTCCAATTCAATCTAAGGTATCCCATCCAGCCATGGCTTTGACGGAAATGCCGGCGGTTATGTGACGCTGCCGGAAGCATTCATTGTGAAAAATTATTTTTACAGACATTTTCAGGAATGCTATCAGAAATCGCCTTCTGAATTTCGGGATTTGTAAATATCCGTTCCATTATTGTCTGTCTAATAATAAAAAAGCCGATTTAGTTAAAATGCACAAAATGTAAAAAAATGTAAATAAAAATGTAACAGGTTTGAAATTTTTGTGAATGAATGTGGATAATTGTCCACATTTAAAAATCCTGAAAATGGTGAAAAATCGAGTTATACACTAAGTTATCCACATTATCCACAAAAAATAGCAAAAAACCATTCTGGAAAATTAAAAAAAATAAGAATATACGTTTTGTCTATTTGTGATAAACTTAAAAAATTTTTTCAAAAAACTTGACATTTTAAATGTGAAAATATGAAATCAGATTAGAAAAGAAATCTGAAATTTCAAGCAAAACTTGTGAAAACATTGAAACAATGATATACTTCCTACTATACTCTTCGGCAGGGAGAGAAATCCTTCCGGTTGAATTGTGACTATAAAGCAGCGGGCAGGGGGCGGCTATGAAAACTGAATTTGATATTACCCTCAGCGGCAAAGATATGTACCGTTTCAGTATGTATCATGCCTATACGGGAAGTCAGGGAATTTTATCCATTTTGATTGCAGTGATATGTTTTTTTGCAGCAGTCACGACAAAAGGCTCTGTAGAGTGGATGTACACTCTTTTGTATGCGGGATTTGGCGTTGTGTTTCTTATTTACATACCGTGCAATTTGTACCTTCGTTCCAAACGGCAGATTTTATCTTCGGAAGTGTTACGGCATGCGCTGCATTACCGGATAGACGAAGAAGGGATTCACACATCCCAGAAAGAGGCGTCGGCGGATCTGCCCTGGGATCAGGTATATAAAATGGTATCCACCAGACATAATGTGTTGATTTACAGCGCCAGAGTAAATGCTTTTATCATCCCAAGAGATCAGATTCCGGGAGAGTATGATGTGCTTAAAGAGATTGCATCCAGACATCTTCCGGCCTACAGATTTAAAGTGAAATAAAAGCAGCAAGGCGATTGCTTGAACTGTTGAAATAAAGGATAAGCGTATGATTACAATATATGAAACTTTTTCTCCCCGGGAAACAGCAGAACTGGGCAGAAAACTTGGAGAGCATGCATCCTCCGGAGACGTTTACACCCTGATCGGAGATCTGGGTGTTGGTAAAACTGTTTTTACCCAGGGGATTGCAGAAGGACTGGGAATCAAAGAAACCGTAAACAGTCCTACCTTTACAATTCTGCAGGTCTATGAAGGCGGCAGACTGCCCTTTTATCATTTCGATGTCTATCGGATCGGCGACATAGAAGAAATGGATGAAATCGGGTATGAAGAATATTTTTACGGAAATGGAATGTGCATGATCGAATGGGGGAATCTCATTACGGAGATTTTGCCCAAGAACAGAAAAGACATTACCATAGAAAAAGATTTGGAAAAAGGCTTTGATTACAGAAAAATTATAATTTCAGAGGTAACGGAATGAAACTATTAGCGCTCGACTCTTCCGGTCTGGTGGCAAGCGTTGCAGTCGTCTGGGATGAGATTTTATCCGGTGAATTTACCATTGACCATAAAATCACTCATTCGCAGACCTTGCTCCCTATGCTGGAAGAACTGGCAAAACGAATAGAACTGGATCTTGAGACATTAGACGCGATCGCTGTAGCAGGAGGACCAGGGTCTTTTACGGGGCTGCGGATCGGATCGGCTACTGCAAAGGGGCTGGCGCTTGCTCTTGAAAAACCCCTGATACAGATTCCCACAGTAGATGCACTGGCATACAATCTGTGGGGGCATAGGGATATCATCTGTCCGCTTATGGATGCCAGAAGGAATCAGACTTATACAGGGTTATACCGGTTTTGCAGCGGACGGATGGAGACGCTTAAGGAGCAGTGCGCGGTAGACATCGGCGCGATTGTAGATGAAATCAATAAACGCAGAGAGGCAGTTGTCTTTTTGGGAGACGGCGTGCCGGTATTTCAACATTATATTGAAGAACATCTTCTGGGACCCTGTACATTTGCACCTCCCCACCTGTCCAGACAAAGGGCGGGCGCCGTGGCGGCGTTGGCCGTGGAATATTACAAAGAAGGAAAGATGATGGATTCTGCCAGTTTCAAACCGGAATATTTAAGGCTTTCCCAGGCAGAGCGGGAACGTATGGAGAAAGAACATGCCAAAGATCAGGAAAATGCAGGAGGCTGATCTGGACCGGATTGCAGAAATTGCAGCACAGTCTTTTTCAAGCCCCTGGAGCAGACAGGGCTTTGCAGAGGCAATTCCCATGGAAAATGCCTGTTTTTTGCTGGCAGAAGAAGAAAATGCCATACTTGGTTACTGTGGGCTTTATATGGCGGCCGACGAAGGTGAGATCATCAATGTTGCCGTTTGTCCGAAATTCAGGAAAAAAGGCATAGGAGATTTGCTTCTTACGGCGCTGATTGAAGAAGGTCATCGAAACGGCGTATGCCGTTTCTTTTTAGAGGTGCGGGTGTCTAATGCGGCGGCCATTTGCCTATACGAAAAACATGGCTTTGTCAGACAGGGCATTCGCAAAAATTTTTATCAGGATATCCATGAGGACGCCTACGTGATGAATCGGATTGACGAAAAAATTTCAGTATATTAATTTGACCGGAAGGGAATCCGCTTCTCGCCGCAGGTGAATTATAATGGGTGGATTCCATGATTTAGGAGAAAAAATGTTAGATATATGTTTACTTGGAACAGGAGGAATGATGCCCCTTCCCAGGCGGCGTCTGACCGCCTTAATGGCAAGATACCAGGGGAGCAGTCTTTTGATTGACTGCGGAGAAGGCACCCAGATTGCCATCAAAGAAAAAGGATGGAGTTTCAAACCAATAGACGTGATCTGTTTTACCCATTATCATGCAGACCATATCAGCGGACTGCCGGGTCTGCTCCTTACCATGGGCAATGCAGAACGGACAGAGCCTTTGACCATGATTGGACCCAAAGGACTGGAAAGAGTAGTGAATGCGCTGAGAATTATAGCGCCGGAGCTTCCCTTTGAAATTCGCTATATCGAATTAAATGCGCCGGAAGAAGATATCTCGATGAAGGGATACAATCTGCATGCTTTTCGTGTCAATCATAATGTTATTTGTTATGGATACAGTATAACCATACCGAGAATCGGCAGATTTCGTCTGGAAGAGGCAATCGCCCGTAATATACCAAAGAAATGCTGGAACCGTCTTCAGCATGGGGAAACAGTCGAAGAGGAAGGCAGAGTCTATACGCCGGATATGGTGCTCGGCCCCGCGCGAAAGGGGATCAAGGCAACCTATTGTACCGATACCAGACCCACAGAAAGTATTGAAAAGGCCGCCGGAGAATCAGATTTATTCATCTGTGAGGGAATGTATGCGGAAGAGGAAAAATTAATCAAAGCCAGACAGTATAAGCATATGACTTTTTATGAGGCGGCAGAGCTTGCAAAGCGGGCGGATGTATCCGAGCTTTGGCTGACGCATTTCAGCCCTTCGTTGGTACGGGCAGAATCCTATATGCCTAAAGTTTTAAAAATTTTTGAAAAGGCAAGCCTGGGATTCGACGGAAGAAGTGTAGAATTGGATTTTGAGGAGGAATGAAAACCATGAAAAGAGTCAGGGTTGTATTGATCGGAATTGTTTGTATTGCTCTGGTGGTGGGATATTATTATTATCTTTCCCATAAAGAAACAACAGATACAACGGAAGTGACAGAAGTACAAAAAGTCATTTTGAAGAAGCTTGAGGGAAAATCTTATCCTGCAACACCCCGGGAAGTGATCAAATTTTATAACCGGATTTTGTGCTGCTATTATAATGAAGAGTATACAGACGATGAATTTCACCGGCTGGCGGATCAGGCGCTTGCATTAATGGATCAGGAGCTGGCAGACAATAATCCGCCGGAGCAGTATTATATGCAGGTGCAGAAAGAAGTAGATAATTACCATGAACAGAAGAAGACGATTAATAATGCATCCGTATGCAGCAGCAACGAAGTAGAATTTGCCGAATCAGCAGACAGAGAGTACGCATATGTAAAATCATCTTATTTTGTGCGGGACAAAAACGGTTTTACAAAAAGCAGCCAGAATTATGTTCTGCGCAAAGATGATGACAATCACTGGAAGATATTGGCTTTTGAGCTGGTAGAAGGAGCTGCCGAAGATGAATGATCCAAAAGATATCAAAATTCTTGCAATTGAAACATCCTGTGACGAGACGGCGGCAGCAGTGGTAGTTAACGGAAGGGATGTGCGTTCTAATATTATATCTTCGCAGATTGCACTGCACACGCTTTATGGAGGAGTTGTACCGGAAATTGCCTCAAGAAAACACATCGAAAAGATAGATCAGGTCATTACGGAAGCTTTAAAGCAGGCTGAAATGACATTGGACGATATCGATGTAATCGGGGTGACCTATGGCCCCGGACTGGTGGGTGCGCTTTTGGTGGGCGTGGCAGAGGCCAAAGCCATTAGTTATGCAAAACACATTCCGTTGATAGGCGTACATCATATAGAAGGGCACATCAGTGCAAACTATATTGAAAATAAAGAATTAGAACCGCCCTTTTTATGTCTGATTGTATCCGGCGGCCATACGCATCTGGTAAAGGTCAATGGTTATGGCAGATACGAGATCCTGGGAAGAACTGTGGATGACGCTGCGGGAGAGGCATTCGATAAAGTGGCGCGGGCGATTGGCCTTGGATACCCCGGTGGCCCCAAAATTGAACAAGTATCCAAAGAAGGCAATCCGGCGGCCATACATTTTCCCAGAGCCCATGTAACGGGAGAATCCTATAATTTCAGTTTCAGCGGGATGAAGTCTGCGGTGTTGAATTATCTGAACAGCTGTCAGATGAAAGGCGTTGAGATTATACAGGCGGATGTGGCAGCCTCTTTTCAGCAGGCAGTGATTGACGTATTGACAGGAAATGTTCGTAGAGCATTACAGGAAACCGGCATAAAGAAATTTGCCATTGCAGGAGGCGTTGCTTCCAATGGAACCTTAAGAAAGGCGGTGGAAGAAGTCTGCGACAGCTATGGAGCAGAATTTTACCGGCCTTCTCCCGTTTTTTGTACGGACAATGCAGCGATGATCGGAGCAGCGGCCTATTATGACTATCTGGCAGGCGCTCGTTCCGGCTTGGATTTGAATGCCGTGCCGAACCTGAAATTAGGAGAGCGATAATGAAAAAAGAAAAAGTCACGGCAATTGTATTAGCAGGGGGTAGTGGAAAGAGAATGGGCGGTACCTGTAAAAAGCAGTATCTGCTTTTGGGAGAAAAACCAATTCTTTACTATTCCTTAAAAACATTTCAGGAAAGCTGTGTGGATGAGATTATTTTAGTCACAAATGAGCCAGAATATTGTACCAGGGAAATTATTCAAAAATATGATTTGGATAAAGTAACAAAAATAGTGCCTGGAGGGGCGGAACGCTATCATTCTGTTTATGCAGGTCTTCAGGCGGCAGACTGTGATTATGTACTGATTCACGATGGAGCGCGTCCTTTTGTAACAGAGGCAATGATAGATGATTCTCTGGCAGCGGCAAGGAAGTATCAGGCATGCATTGTAGGGATGCCGGTGAAAGATACCATCAAAATCGCAGATGAAAAGGAATTTGCAGCACATACGCCAAAACGAGACAAAGTCTGGCAGATACAGACGCCTCAGACATTTTTTTATCCGCTGATCTGGGAAGCATACCAAAAAATATTAAAAGAAGAGCCGATGGGAATTACCGATGATGCCATGGCGGTAGAGTACAGTAATTCTATTGGCGTGAAGTTAATACGGGGCAATTATCGAAATATTAAAATTACAACACCGGAAGATTTGGAAATTGCAGAATTGTTTTTAAAAAAACAGTTGACAAGTAATCATAAATGATGTTAGAATAATTTTCGCACTGATTATGAAATAAATGTGCACATGGAGAAGTATCGAAGTGGTCATAACGAGGCGGTCTTGAAAACCGTTTGTCCGAAAGGGCGCATGGGTTCGAATCCCATCTTCTCCGCTCGGTCGTTTTACGATCAAAATAAAATAGTTATATCATTCGGAGAAGTACCCAAGCTGGCCGAAGGGACACCCCTGGAAAGGGTGCAGGTCGTTAATAGCGGCGCGAGGGTTCAAATCCCTCCTTCTCCGCTTGCACGTTCGATTATGGGTGATCAAAAATACTTGATCAAAAAAGAATGTCAAAAAAAGTAAAAAAGCACTTGACAAACCAGAAAGCGCGTGCTATTATAATCTAGCTGTCGCACGAAAGGCGGCGGGAACGGACCATGACA
>CAJUEY010000014.1 GCA_910585825.1 uncultured Lachnospiraceae bacterium
AAGTATTGATTTATCAAGGCGCAAAACGCATTTTTTATGTGGGAAGTTTGAGTTATGAATTAAAATGAAGGGGGAAAAATGATGCCACGAAAAAAAATACAAAGGATAGGAGCCTGGATTCTTACAATTGTACTGATGTTGGGAGCCGTACAGTTTCCGGATGTGCAGGCAGGGGCGGCAGAGGGGAATCTTGCACGAAACGCGTCAGCGTCTGCCTCCAGCTCGGAAGAAAACTATGGAAGAGGTCCCGACAAATTAAACGACGGTATTTCTGATGCTGCAGGGAACCGGTGGGCCCAGAGCGGAACCGGAGATTCTGCATGGGTGCAGCTGGCATGGAATGAACCCCAGACAATAAAAAGTTTTCGCATTTTCTGGGAGAGGCGGACAGCAGAATCTTATCAGCTTGAAATTTCCGACGACGGCGCTGCATGGAAGCGTATTTCAGCCATTTTATCTACTCCGGAAAAAACAACGGTGGAAATTAGTTTGGATGAAGCAAGGACGGCAAAATATCTTCGTTTAAATGTAACTTCCATACATGGAGACGCGATAGACGGTATGGCATATCAGTCCATATCCATTCTGGAATTTGAAGTGTACGGAACAGATATTCCGGATCCGGATGCGGAACATGCACAGCAGATTGACGGCTCATTGACAGGAATGGATAAAGTTCTTGCAGATATGGATGCGCCGGTGGTGTCAAGAGGAGATAAAAAAATTGATATGCCCAGGGTAAACGGTGCATCGGTGCGTTTTTGTGCAGATTATGAACAGATTATCGGAGAGGATGGAACGATTTATACTCCGTTAGAGGATAAGACGGTAAAAGGATTTTATGAAATCACGCTGGAAAATGAACAGGAAATAATCTCTTCCAGCGAATATACGATTCTTGTCCCGGGTGAGTATGAGGAGAAAGGAGAAAATCAAAAACCTGACGTAATACCGTCTCTTCAGGAATGGCATGGAGGAGCGGGAGATTTTATTCTGTCCAAAACAGGAAGAATAATTGTGGGAAGCCAAACGCTTATAGAGGCGGCAGAGGAATTTGCCAAAGATTATAAAGATATTGCGGGAATGGATATCGCTGTAATAAATGGGACAAAATCCGATGCCGGACCGGGGGATTTTTATCTCTCTCTTATTCAGGAGAACACAGGACTTGGAAAAGAAGGATATACAATGGCAGTCGGCTCTTTTGTTTCCATTGAGGCAGAAGATGCCGTTGGAGCATATTGGGCCACCAGAAGTATTTTACAGATTTTAAAACAAAACCGTGACAGAATTCCCAAAGGGCTGATCCGAGACTATCCCAAATATGAAGTCCGCAGCTTAAATCTGGATGTGGCAAGAAAGCCTTTTACAATGGATGTATTAGAAGATTTTGTCAAAAATATGTCCTGGTATAAATTAAACAGTTTCCAGGTTCATCTAAATGACAATCTGATTTTCCTGGAGGATTATACGAACGGCGTTCCGGACGAAGCGGCAAGACAGAATGCAATCGACCATGCATATGCAGGATATCGTCTGGAATCTGACGTAACAAATGATGCGGGTGAATCAGCTTCTTCCGAGGATTTGGTGTACACAAAAGAGGAATTTGGCCGTTTTATCAAAGAAAGCAGAACCATTGGCGTGGATATTGTGCCGGAAATTGATTTTCCGGCACATGCACTGGCATTTACCAGAGTGTTTCCTGAATATATGTCAGAGGGATATAATGCTGCGCAGGCGGCATTTGGAAACTACCGATATTTGATTGATGAGCTGGATATTTCAAAGGCAGGCGCGATTGATTTTGCAAAAGAAATATGGGCGGATTATTTTGACGGAGAAGATCCGGTGTTTGATTCCGAGACAACGGTTCACATTGGCACAGATGAATTTTTGGGAGGCGGCGAGGAAAGCGGCGAGGCATTCCGTGTGTTTTCCGATGAATTGATCAAATATGTGCAAATGAAAGGAAGAACAGTTCGTCTGTGGGGTTCATTGTCGAATAAATCGGGGACAACGGAAGTGACTTCCGAAGGAGTGCAGGCAAATATATGGAGCCGGGATTACGGAACGGCGGCAGATATGTACCGTCTCGGATTTGATTTAATCAATACGGCGGATCAATGGCTGTATATGGTGCCGAATGGTTCTGGAAACAGAGGCGCATACGGAGATTATCTGGATATTGAAAATATCTATGAAAACTGGGCGGTAAATTCTATGTTTGGTTATACGGTGCCTGCCGGAGATGATCAGATGCTTGGCGCATGTTTTGCAATCTGGCACGACAACATTGATACAAGAGCCAACGGTTACTCCCAGTACGATGCACTGCTCCGCTATATCGATACAGCTCCTGTGTTCTCTGAAAAATTATGGGGAGACGCATCTGAACAATGCGAATATGAAACATTTGCTCAAAAAGCAGCGGCGACAGGAATTGCGCCAAATACTGTGCTTGGAGCAGAAAATAATTATGTGACCGGTACAATTGCAGAGTATACGTTTGAAGAAACGCCAAATCAGGACAACAGCCCCAATCAGCATCATCTGGCAACGATAAAAAATGCATCCGTTACAGGTACAGGCAGGGAAGATGCAGATGATGGCAAAGCGCTGCAGCTTACCGGAGGGGAAAGCTATGCAGAAACTCCGTTGGATATGTTGGAGCCGGGATCTGTTCTGACCCTGAAAGTGAAATTGGATTCCGATGCAGATACACAAACGAGTGAGCAGATTCTTTGTGAATCTAAAGAGGCATTTGGGACAGATCGTATAGAAAAACTGGATGTTGCAGACCGAAATTATGCTATAAAAGCATCTGTCAATTACAGCGGCAAGGTGGGCTTTTCCAGAGAAGGCTATGGCTATATGTTTGATTATACTTTACCAAAGGGAGAATGGACAGAGCTTGCGTTTCACAGTGGAGCAAATGGACAGGCAGCTTTATATGTAAACGGAACTCTGGTAGACGGCGATCCGGATTTATATTATAAAAACCATCCGGAGACGAAGAAAAAAGGAATGGATACGCTGCTGATTCCATTCGGACGCATCGGCAGCAAGACAGATAGTTTCCAGGGGCAGATTGCATGGGCGGCGCTTACCGGTACAAGAAAGAGTTCGGAAGATCATACAATTTCAAAAGCGGATTTGAATGAAAAGCTGGAAGTATATAAAAATATGACGGCAGACAAATATACAGATGCAAGCTGGAATGCGTACGAAAAGGCACATCAGGCCGCGCAGCTGGTTTTGGATTTTGCAGACAGTACAAATGCGGATGTTTCTTATGCATGGGAGCAGCTCAAAAAAGCGGAAGATGCGTTAGAAGAAAAACCTGCTGTATATCTGCAGTCGGCAGAGCTTTCTGCAGCAATCAAAAGGGCAAAAGCAATGCTGAAAAACACGGCGTGGTATACGAAAGAATCAGTTGACGCATTAAAAGCAGCTGTTTTGGCAGCAGCAGAAGTTCTTGAAAAAACAGATGCAGGATTAAATGAAATTACACATGCAGTGGAAATGTTAAACGGAATCTCCTTGAAGAAGAAAGAAGAGCCGGGATCAGATTTAGACAAAGAAAGCATAAAAGATGGGGATTTCTTTGAATCTGACGGAATGAAATATCAGGTAGTAAATGCAGTTTTGGGTACTGTAAAGCTGGTAAAAGGAAAAGATACTGCAAATATTACTGTTTATACGGTTTCTTATAAAGAAAAACAATATAAAGTCACAGAAATTTCTGCAAGAGCATTTGAAAACTGTAAGAAAAAATTGAAAAAAGCGGTCATAGGGGCAAGCGTAGAAAGGATTGGCGGGAACGCCTTCAAAGGCTGTAAGAAACTTAAAACAGTTACGGTAAAGGGCAAATCCAAATTAATGAAGGTAGGTTCCGGCGCTTTCAAGAAAACTTCATCAAAAATTCAGATTAAGCTGCCGAAGAACTTAAAGAATCATAAAAAACTTAAGAAACAAATTAAAAAAGCGGGAATTTCAAAAATAAAATAGGAATTTAGATAAAAAGTCTGGAAAAGTAGAAACTCCAGGCTTTTTATTTTAGCATTTTGACAAATGATTTTTGGGGTATTCCAGATTTCATATAGTATTTTGTGAATAATCATTGAAAAAGGGTGCGAGAAACTGTATAATTAATATAATATTCGTTGTAGTGTGTATGAAAATTCCTTTCCGCTATCTGTGTTCCCGTTTTGCAGCTTATTTGCATCCAATTCGGTTAATGCAGTCCGCTGCGATTCCTTTATTTGGCACAAATCTTCCGCAAATCAGAAAGCACATCCGAAAAAAGCAATTTTCAAACAAGCGCTAGAAAACGGATGAGAGGGGGATATATTTTATGTATCATAAAAATTTGAAAAGGGCGACGGCAAAATCTCAATGCCGGAAGATCTTCCGGAAGGAGCGCAGGTTCGGTATTCTCGGGATTTTTCATATATGCCGCAGCAGTGTATGGTATTTGCGTTAGAATATTTGCACAAAAAAATCGTTGTTTTGCTTTTTCATATGTGAGATTTTGAATATTAGTTGAAAAGATGACACAATACATGTATAATAATATACAGTTCATTAAAAGAAAGGAGAAAATTATTTGATGTTATGTAAAAAATTAAAGAAGGCGGGAGCGTGGCTTTTGACCTTTGCTCTTGTTCTGGGAACGTTATCGTTTTCAGGGGTGAAAGCCGAGGAAACAGGCACGGACGATCTGAATTTGGCTTTGAATGCGACGCCGACTGCGTCGAATTCCGAATCCGGAAATGGGATTGAGAGAATTAATGACGGCAATGAAGACACAAGGTGGGCGCATAATCAGGCATCATCTGCATGGGTACAGTATACATGGGATCAGGCGCAGACGATGAAATCTTTTTATATCTTATGGGAGAGAAGAACCGCACAGGCGCTTTCTCTTGAAATTTCAGATGATGGCGAAAACTGGACTCCTGTATACAGCAGGGAGGAAATTCCGAAATCTCTGAAGGATGAGATTGTATTGGAAGAGCCTGTAACTGCAAAATATCTGAAGCTGAATGTTACTTCTATCAACGATACTGATCCTGAAACCTCTACAACATGGCGGGCAGTTTCTATCTGGGAGTTTGAAGTTTATGAAGGTGAGAGGCCGGATAACAGAACAGAAGTGGAAAAAGTGGCGGATTCTATTGCTGCACCTGGTGAGATTGCCGCAGGTGCTGAAAAGATTCCAATGCCGGAAAATCTTTCAGATGGTATGACGGCATTTTTTTACGCTGACTACAAAGAGGTTGTAGATGAAGACGGCGCCATTTATACACCTCTTGAGGATAAGGCAGTAAAAGGATTTTATGAGATTACTGCGGCAGATGGCTCCACTGCAAGAACAAGTGAATTTATCATTACAATCCCGGGGCAGTATACAAGTGATGAAAACGCGAATGCAAAACCCGCGGTAATTCCGGAGCTTCAGGAATGGCATGGCGGAACAGGCAATTTTATTGCAAAGGATGACAGCAAAATTGTAATCGGAAACGATGCTCTTAAAGATGTAGCAGATGCATTTGCCGAAGACTACAAAGATATTACGGGAATGGAAATCAGCGTAGTTTCGGGAAACTGGTCAGATGCCAGAATGGGAGATTTTTATCTGGGGCTGACTTCAGATCAAAATGGTCTTGGAAAAGAAGGATATACGATTTCTGTGAATCATTCTGTAATTGCTGAAGCAGAGGAATCTGTCGGCGCATACTGGGCGACCAGAACAATCCTTCAGATTTTAAAACAGACAAACGGCAGTATTCCCAAAGGTCTTGTCAGAGATTATCCCAAATACGAAGTCCGGGGATTCAGCCTTGACGTAGGAAGAAAACCGATTTCATTAGATGCCTTGTATCAGTTTGCAAAAAATATGTCCTGGTATAAGATGAACAGCTTTCAGGTGCATTTAAGTGATAATCTGATTTTCCAGGAGGATTATGCTACACTGCAGCAGGCGATAGAGGAAGCTTATGCGGGATTCCGTTTGGAATCAGATGTATTAAATGATGAGGGCAACTCGGCAACCTCTACGGATTTATTTTATACAAAAGATGAATTTCGTGAATTTATCCAGCAAAGCAGAGTAATCGGTGTGGATATTGTTCCTGAGCTCGATATGCCGGCGCATGCGTTGCCCTTTACAAGAGCTTTTCCGCAATTTATGACAGCGAAAACCGGCGGCAGTCATTCCTATCTGATAGAAGAACTGGATTTGACAAAGATGAATGAAGTTATTCCATGGGCGCAAAGTATTTGGAACGATTATTTTGAAGGACCGAATCCTGTATTTGATGAAGAAATGACGGTTCATATCGGAACAGACGAATACCATGGAGTAGATGGTCAGGAAGGAAAAGAATTATTCCGTGAATTTTCGGATAAAATGATCAAGTTTGTACAGGGAACCGGGAGAAATGTTCGTATGTGGGGCTCTTTGTCCAATAAAACCGGTACGACTCCTGTTACAGTGGATGATGTTCAGCTCAACATCTGGAATACAAGCTACTCTGTGCCGAAAGATATGCATGAGCTGGGATATGATATGATTAATACATTGGACGGCAGCCTTTACATGGTTCCAAATGGCAACAAAAACAGGGGCGGCTATGGAGATTATCTGAATACATCGTATCTTTATAACAATTGGCAGGCAAATACATTTAGCAGCTATACGATGCCGGCTGGAGATGATCAGATGCTGGGTGCATGTTTTGCCGTATGGCATGATAATATTGACACCCGCGCAAACGGAATCTCCCAGTACGATTCTTTTGATCGTTTCTTCGATGCGCTTCCGATGTTTAGTGCAAAGACATGGGGAGATGCAAAAGACAGAAATTATACGGATTTTACTTCTTTAATTACTGAAACAGGAACAGCTCCGAATACAAATATGTATGCAGAAGTGGATTTTGCAACGAATACAGTAGCCGACTGGACGTTTGACGATACAATTACGGCAGATGCCAGCGTAAATAAAAATGATCTGACAGAAGTGAAAAATGCAGAGCAGGTAAATGCCGAAAACGGCAAGGCGATTTCTCTGAAAGGAGGAGAAAGCTATGCAGAGACTCCGTTAGATCAGGTGGGATCAGATGCTGTAATTACCATGAAAGTAAAAATGAATGCAGATGCAGACACAACAGAAAGCGAGCAGATTCTCTGTGAATCAAAAGAGTCTTTTGGAAACATCGGAACTTATGCATTGAAAGCATCTGTAAAACAAACTGGCAAGGTAGGATTTTCAAGAGAAGGATATACATATTCATTTGATTATACACTTCCAAAAGGCGATTGGGTAGAACTGGCATTCCATAGTGGACAGGACACAGTGGCATTATATGTGGACGGTCGGCCTGTGGATGATAATCCGGGGATCTATTATGACAATCATCCTGATGAGGAAAGAAGCTCCATTATAGCATCAAGAGGGACTACAAAAATATCTACAATGATGGTTCCAATCGGACGTATTGGAAGTAAAACAGAGAGTTTTGAAGGACAGATTGATTTTGTAACCATTGGCGGATCAAAAGAAATTACAGATTCTACGGTTGCTTCTCAGACGCTTCAGGCAGAAGTGGCGAAGTATCCGGATTCTGCGGCAGCATCCTATACAGATATGAGCTGGAATGCGCTTGTAAAGGCGCGTGATAAAGCTTCTGAAGTTCTTAGTCATGCAGGCAGCACAGACGAAGATTATACATATGCATACGAAGAATTACAGAATGCAGCTGCAAACCTGAAACAAAAACCGGAAGGTTATGATCAGGAGGCAGAGGATTCCGATCAATTTTCCGATGATTTGCAGCAAACACTGGATACGATCAACAAATATTTAGAGAATACAGATTCCTATACAGAAGAGACGGCCGCAAAGTTACAATCTGTTCTTTCTTCTGTAAAAAATCAGATTCTTCAGAATCCAAATGCCACACAAGAAGATTTGTCTGCGGCTTTGGCAGATGCAGTTAAGAATGCCGGAATCATTGTGCAGATGGATGAAAAAAGCAGGGAATTGCAAAACGAGGTTACAGCAGCAGAATCAAAACTTCAGAATACAGCAGGATTTACAAAAGAATCTGTAGCCGCACTACAAAGCGCTGTGGATGCAGCAAAGAAAGTTCTTGCAAAAGAGGATGCAACGCTTGACGAGATAACGAAGGCTCTTACAGATTTACAGGGTAAAACACTGGTAAAAGACGCCTCCAAATCAGATCCTGTAATAAAAGACAACGATCCGTTTGAAGTAGACGGAATAAAATATCAGGTAGTAAGTGCATCTGCTTTGACGGCTAAACTGATCAAAGGAAAAGATATAGCCAAAGTAACCGTCGACACGGTGCCTTACGGTGGAAAGACCTATAAAATTGTGGAGATCGGCGACGCGGCATTTAGCGGCTGCAAGAAAAAACTGAAAAAAGTGACGATCGGCGCAAATGTAGCGGTAATTGGCAAGAATGCCTTCAAAGGCTGTAAAAAACTGGCATCGGTTACCGTAAAGAAAAATTCTAAATTAACAAAAGTAGGCGGCGGAGCATTTAAGAAGACTTCTTCTAAAATTAAGATCAGCCTGCCGAAGAACTTAAAGAAAAATAAGAAACTGAAGAAACAGCTGAAAAAAGCAGGCATTAAGAAAGGCCTGTAGAAAGCGAAAGACAGAAACATCCCGGAGCAATCTGTGTCCGGGATGTTTGTTGCTGTTCACGCCCATGGTGTTCACAGTAACGGATGTTTCACTTTGTATACACCTCAAAAAAATAGTAGTTGCATTTTTATTGTCCCTGTGTTACTATTCTATAAATGGTTTTAAGCATGGAATTTTAATAGAAACAAATGCAGTGAAGGTGTTTTGTAAGTCATATCACACTTTTCAGAGAGAAGAAGTCATCGGCTGCAAGCTTCTTTAAGTAAAGATTTGACCGAACGTTCCCACCGGAGCAGTATGGGTGAATTATTTCAGTAGTCCATAACGTTTTGTGCACGTTACGCATAGAATGAGCGCCTGAGAAGTCGTTTCTTGGGAATCAGGGTGGTATCACGGAGTTATTCGTCCCTAGGAGGGGAGGAATAACTCCTTTTTGCTGCGATATATCAGGAAGGGAGAATTAGAATGAAGGAAAAATTGCAAAAAATCAAAGAAGAAGCAATCAAAAGCATTGAACAGTCTGAAGACCTCTCAAAGCTGAATGATGTTCGGGTTGCCATTTTGGGCAAAAAAGGAGAACTGACAGCCGTATTAAAAAGTATGAAGGACATTCTGCCGAAAGACAGACCGGCATTCGGACAGCTGGTAAATGAAGTGAGATCGGAGATTGAAACGAAGTTAGAAGATGCCAAAGCGGCTTTGGAAGCCAAAGAACTGGAACTTCGGCTGCAGCATGAAGTAATTGACGTAACGCTTCCTGCAAAGAAAAACAAGGTCGGGCACGGACATCCCAATACCATTGCGTTGGAAGAAGTAGAGCGTATTTTTATCGGCATGGGTTATGAAGTTGTGGAAGGTCCGGAAGTAGAACTGGATTATTATAATTTTGAAGCTTTAAACATTCCGGCGAATCATCCGGCAAAAGACGAGCAGGATACGTTTTACATCAATGATGAAATCGTCCTCCGGACACAGACTTCTCCGGTTCAGGTGCGGGAGATGGAAAAAGGAAAGCTGCCGATTCGTGTCATTGCACCGGGAAGGGTATTCCGTTCGGACGAAGTGGATGCGACGCATTCCCCTTCATTCCATCAGATTGAAGGGCTTGTTATTGACAAGCATATTACATTTGCGGATTTGAAAGGAACCTTGCAGGAGTTTGCAAAAGAATTATTCGGAGAAGACACAAAAGTGAAGTTCCGTCCCCACCATTTCCCATTTACAGAACCCAGCGCGGAAGTGGATGTGACCTGCTTTAAATGCGGCGGTAAGGGATGCCGGTTCTGCAAAGGCAGCGGCTGGATTGAGATTTTAGGCTGCGGTATGGTGCATCCGAGAGTGCTCCGCATGAGCGGCATCAATCCGGAGGAATATTCCGGTTTTGCGTTTGGCGTTGGTTTGGAAAGAATTGCATTGCTGAAATACGAAATTGATGATATGCGTCTGCTTTATGAAAATGACGACAGATTCTTAAAACAGTTTTAGAACAGGGAGGGGTTAGATCATGAATACTTCATTTGCATGGATAAAAGCGCTTGTTCCGGAGCTTACTGCAACGGAGCAGGAATATATGGACGCTATGACATTGTCCGGAACGAAAGTGGAAGGTTATGAAAAATTAGATGCCGATCTGGATAAGATTGTCGTAGGACAGATTACAAAGATCAATCCGCATCCGGATGCGGATAAATTAATTATCTGTCAGGTGGACATCGGAACGGAAGAAGATCTGCAGATTGTGACAGGCGCGCCGAATGTATCGGAAGGCGATAAAGTTCCTGTTGTACTGGATGGAGGAAGGGTTGCCGGAGGGCATGACGGCAATCTGACGCCGGGCGGAATCAAAATCAAAAAAGGCAAACTTCGGGGAATCGAATCCAACGGTATGATGTGTTCCATTGAGGAGCTTGGTTCCAATCGGGATATGTATCCAAAAGCGCCGGAGCTTGGTATTTATATTTTTGATGATGATGTAGCAGTTGGGAGTGATGCAGTAGAAACGCTTGGCCTTCATGATGCTGTATTTGAATATGAAGTCACTTCCAACAGAGTAGACTGTTTTTCTGTATTGGGAATCGCCAGGGAGGCTGCGGCTACTTTCCGAAAAGAATTTAAACCGCCGGTTGTAACAGAAACCGGAAATGAGGAACATGCATCCGATTACATTAAAGTAACAGTCAAGGACAACGATTTATGCTCCCGTTATACAGCAAGAGTGGTGAAAAACATCAAAATTGCTCCGTCTCCCGAATGGATGCAGAGACGTCTTGCGGCACAGGGCATCCGTCCGATCAATAATCTGGTAGATATCACCAATTATGTTATGGCGGAATACGGACAGCCGATGCATGCGTATGATCTGGATACCATTGCCGGAAAGGAAATTATTGTCAGACGTGCATCTGCGGGCGAAACATTTGTGACGTTAGACGGACAGGAACGGAAATTAGACGAAAATGTGCTGATGATCTGCGACGCAGAAAAAGCAGTGGGCATTGCCGGAATTATGGGCGGTGAAAATTCTATGATTACAGATGATGTGAAGTCTATGCTGTTTGAGGCGGCCTGCTTTGACGGAACAAACATCCGCCTTTCCAGCAAAAAGATCGGACTTCGCACCGATGCGTCTTCTGTTTTTGAAAAAGGCTTAGATCCCAACAATGCAATCCTTGCGATGAACCGCGCCTGCCAATTGGTAGAAGAACTGGGAGCGGGTGAAGTAGTAGGCGGAGTGGTAGATGTTTATCCGGTAAAGAAAGAAGGCAGAAGGATTCCTTTTGAACCGGAGAAATACAACCGTCTGCTGGGCACCGATATTTCAAAAGAAGATATGCTTTCCTATTTTGAACGTCTGGAGCTTTCTTATGATGCAGATTCCAATGAAATTTTAGTTCCGTCCTGGAGGCAGGATCTGGAATGTGACGCAGACATTGCAGAGGAAGTGGCAAGATTTTTCGGATATGACAACATTCCGACGACGCTTCCCACCGGTGAGGCGACCACCGGAAAGCTCTCCTTCAAACTTAGAATTGAGGAAGCGGCCAGAGAGGTTGCGCAGTTCTGTGGATTTTCCCAGGGAATGTGCTATTCCTTTGAAAGCCCGAAAGTGTTTGATAAACTGCTGATTCCAAAGGATTCCAAATTACGGGAAACGGTAACGATTTCCAATCCTCTGGGAGAAGATTTTTCCATTATGCGTACGATTCCGTTAAACGGAATGCTGACGTCCCTTGCAACCAACTACAACAGAAGGAATAAGGATGTCCGCCTGTACGAGCTGGGCAATATCTATCTGCCGAAACAGACGCCGGTAACAGAACTTCCGGAAGAACGCATGCAGTTTACCCTTGGCATGTATGGAGAAGGTGATTTTTATACCTTAAAAGGAGTAATAGAAGAATTTTTCGCAAAAATCGGTATGGATGAAAAACCTCAGTATGATCCGAAAGCCGGCAGACCGTATCTTCATCCGGGACGCCAGGCGGATATTCGTTATAAAGGAAGAATGGTAGGATATCTCGGAGAAGTGCATCCTACTGCAGCGGCCAATTATTCTATCAAAGACCGGGTTTATGTGGCGGTGCTGGATATGCCTGAAATTGTGGAAAGAGCAAGTTTTGACAGAAAATATCAGGGGATTGCAAAATTCCCGGCTGCGGCTCGCGATATCAGTATGGTTGTTCCAAAAGAAATCCTGGCAGGAGATATCGAAAAAGTATTTGATTCCAAAGGCGGAGCATACCTGGAAAGCTATCAATTGTTTGATATCTATGAAGGGAGTCAGATCAAAGCAGGATTTAAATCCGTTGCTTATTCTCTGACATTTCGCGGAAAAGAGAAAAACCTGGAAGAATCAGATATCGTAAGCGCTATGGAGCGGATTTTAAAAGCTCTGGAGAAAATGGGCATTGAATTGAGAAAGTAAAAACAGCATAGTTCAAAGTTATGGGATTTGTTTTTGTTTTTACAAGTTTCATTTTCGCCACATGTAATGAAATATTAAATTTTATTTAATAAAATAAACAGATATAGAAAAAATCTTGAAATATATGCTAGATATGGTATAATAACTTAGTAAAAATTTTTACAATCTATAACGAAAGGAACATGAGGTATGAAAAGAGAAGAAAGAAATTTGTTTCACAGAGTGGCAAGCCTTATGCTTGCAGTAGTAATGGTGTTTTCGGTCATCATTGTTATGCCGAAAGATGTCAGTGCAGCGAATCTGACGCTTCCGTCAGGGGGCGGTACTGTAATGATTACAGATGAACAGTCTTATATTATTTCGGGCGAAGCAACTGTAATTACATATACAGCTACGAAGGATGGATCTCTTCAGCTTACATTTTCAAATGCTACACAGATTAAACAGAGCCCGATCAACGGCTATGCCTGGGGCGAGGCAACACTGTGCAATGCAGGCTTAACACCGATTTCAGCTAAATTCACATATGATACAAGCGATACAAGAGCCGGATTTTACTCTGATGTTTACGGTGTGAAAAAAGGTACCACTTACAAAATTCGTATTGTTGCAGCCGGCGGTGTATCAGTGAATGCTAAATTTACAGCAATCAAAAAGAAACTGAACAACAACTTCAAAAAAGGCAAAGCTGTTAATTTGAAAAGGAAGAAAGCAACAGATGGAGTAATTCAGTCAGGTACAACAACTGCTCACTGGTATAAGTTTAAATTATCCAAAGCTGCCAAATTAAACATTGGTATTACGCCAAAATTGACAGGTGGAGTGAAACTGACCATCACAGGCCCAGGTGTGAAAAAAGGCACTTTTCAGGTGGATTGCAGATATACATCCGGCGATGACTATTACTTAGGCTGGTGGGGTAAAAGACGTGCATTTACAACAAGCGGCAAAGTAAAACCGGGAACTTATTATATTCAGGTGAAACCAATTAGCAGAACCTGTGGCGGTTCTTATAAAATCAACTGGAAATAAGACTATAAGAAGAGGGGGATGAGTAAATGCTCATCCTCTTTTTCGCCTTATAGGAAATAGGAGGGTTCGCTATGCGCAGGAATTATTATAAATCTATCTTGTTGGTTTTGATCTGTATGTTTTGCCTGTTTCCAAAGACAGCGTCTGCAGCTGAACAGGAAAAAGAATATAATCTGAATAAACAGAACCGTATTACAATCACGCGGGAAAAGAGCCATGCCGTAACCGGTCAGTATACATGGCTGAAATATGTTCCGGCGGAAGATGGATGTCTGACTATACAGATGTCATCACCGGAAGGCTCTGCAGAAAACGCTACCGGATATATTGCCTTGTATAACAGTTCAAAATCATCCACTTTATCCTCAAAATCTATTTTTTATAATACAGAACATCAAAATAATCCTTTCTGGTATACGTTTTCTTTTGGATTGCGTAAAAATCAGACTTACTATATTCGGGTAAGAGGAGACAATGGGGTAACTGTCCTGGGGACATTTACAAAGATCAATGATACATCCGGCATTTCTAAAACAAAGGCAAAGAGCATCAAAGCAAACAAAACAAAAACAGGATTGATTCCGGCAGGCATATCAAATACAGACTGGTATAAGATTAAATTGCCGAAACAGAAAAGACTTCGCATATATTATCAGGCAAAGACCACCGGAAGTTTTAAAATGACGATATATCAGGGTAAAAATTTGATTGGCAGCCGAAATATTTATTACACTTCCGGAGAGAAAAAAATAGTATTATATCAGTATTCTAAGACTACGAAGAAAAAAACAGGATTGAAAAAAGGCAATTATTTTGTATCGATCGAAAGATCTAATTCCGCTTCATCGGGATACTATAAAATAAAATGGAATTAAAAAGAGATATGTGGGAGACGTTTTGAAATGGATGTAAAGAATTTTTATTATCATTTGCCGGAAGAGCTGATTGCCCAGGACCCTTTGGAGGATCGTTCCAATTCCAGACTGATGATATTGAACAAGACTTCCGGAGCCATTACCCACCGGGTATTTCGGGAGATCACAGACTATCTGAAAGCCGGAGACTGTCTTGTCATTAACAATACAAAGGTTATTCCGGCACGTTTATATGGGATTCGGGAAGATACCGGCGCTAAGATAGAACTGCTGCTTTTGAAACGCAGAGAAAACGATATCTGGGAGACGCTGGTAAAACCCGGAAAGAAAGCAAAAACAGGAGCGAAACTCTCTTTTGGAGACGGAATTTTGCGAGGAGAGATTGTAGATGTTGTAGAAGACGGGAATCGTCTGATTCGGTTTTCGTATGAAGGGATTTTTGAAGAAATTTTAGATGAATTGGGACAGATGCCTCTTCCGCCTTATATTACCCATGCACTGCAGGATAAAAACCGTTATCAGACAGTCTATGCCAAATATGACGGTTCTGCGGCAGCGCCTACAGCCGGACTGCATTTTACACCGGAATTATTGATGCAGATTCAACATATGGGAGTTCAAATTGCAGAAGTAACCCTTCATGTAGGACTTGGAACTTTTCGCCCTGTGAAAGTATCAGATGTTCTTTCTCATCATATGCATTCGGAATATTTTCAGATTGATGAGAAAGCAGCTGAGGTGATCAATCAGACAAAAAGAAAAGGCGGCCGGATTATTTCTGTAGGAACCACCAGTACGAGAACATTGGAGTCTGCTGCAGATGAAACCGGATATATCAAAGCTCAAAACGGCTGGACAGATATTTTTATCTATCCAGGCTATCAGTTTAAAGTAATCGACGGGCTGATTACAAATTTTCATTTGCCGGAATCAACCCTTCTGATGCTTGTGTCGGCGCTGGCAGGAAGAGAACGGATTCTGTCTGCATATCAGGCGGCAGTGGAAGAAAAATATCGTTTTTTCAGTTTTGGGGATGCGATGTTTATCCAGTAAAACAACCATGCTCATTCATCACGAATTAATCCATAGAGATCTTCATAGAATTTCGGATAGGAAATATTTACACATTCGGCATCCTGCATACAGCAGGGGGCGTCAAGGGAAAGAGCAGCAACAGCAAAAGCCATGGCTATTCTATGATCCAGATAGCTGTCAAAGTCAGCCTTGTGGAGTGCGCAGGGATTTCCTTTGATTATCATGCCATCTTCGGTTGGGGTCACATCTGCACCCATACGCCGTAGATTTTCTGCAACAGTCAGAATCCGATTCGATTCTTTGACTTTTAATTCGGCAGCATCTGTAATTCTTGTAGTGCCGTCGGCAAAAGCAGCCATAACAGCAATCATGGGAATTTCATCAATTAATGTGGGAATCAGTTCTCCGCCAATATCCGTTCCGAAAAGAGCGCTGGAAGTGACCAGAAGATCACAGACAGGCTCTCCGGATACGATGCGTTCATTTTGTTTTTGAATATTGCCGCCCATGGCATGGGCGGCTTTTAAAATGCCGTCCCTGGTAGGATTTATACCGACATTCTGAATCAAAATTTCTGCGTCTTTTGCCAGTAATCCGGCAGCAATAAAATAAGCTGCAGAAGAAATATCTCCCGGAACCTCTACTTTCTGTCCCTGCAAATTTGGATTTGGATGGATAGAAACCGTTGTATTTTGGGATTGAATATCTGCGCCAAATGCGGAAAGCATCAGTTCGGTATGGTTTCTGGATAATACAGGCTCTATTACAGAAGTTGTATCATCTGCATATAATCCGGCAAGCAGAATACAGGATTTTACCTGAGCGGAGGATACCGGCGAAGTATAGGTCATCCCATGAAGACTGGAAGGGTGAAACTGTAAAGGTGCACAGTCATTGCCCCGGACGCTGGATACATCTGCGCCCATAGCAGAAAGAGGCGTAAGGATTCGTTTCATTGGGCGTTTTTGAATGGAATGATCTCCGGTCAAAGAAGAGGAAAAAGACTGTCCGGCGAGAATGCCGGAAATCAGCCGGGTAGTAGTTCCGCTGTTGCCGGTATCTAAAATTTCTTTGGGAGCAGAAAGACCGTGGAGTCCTTTTCCATGAACGATCACGCGGTCTTTCCTGTTTTCAATGGAAATGCCCATTTTTTGAAAACAGGAAATTGTGGAAAGACAATCGGCTCCCTGCAGGAAATTTGTGACTTCTGTCATTCCTTTTGAAATAGCGCCGAACATAATGGCGCGGTGAGAGATTGATTTATCTCCGGGAACCGATACGGTTCCTCTTAAGTGTTTCGCATTCTTTAATTCCATCATAATATAATCCTTTCATTATTCATGTGCGTTTTTCAGCACATAAAGGGATACCCGAAGGGTGTTTCATTATTCATGTGCGATTTTCAGCACATAAAGGTATACCCGGAGGGTGTTTCATTATTCATGTGCGATTTTCAGCACATAAAGGGATGCCCGGAGGGTGTTTCATTATTCATGTGCGATTTTCAGCACATAAAGGTATACCCGGAGGGTATTTCTTAACGTTCATAAACCGTATAATGATATTTGCGGAGGAGTGTAATGGTTCTGTCATAGGAAGATTGATCGTAAAGTTCAATCTTTAATACACCGTCTTCAAATTCACGGTTATGTATAATTCCGATATTCTTAATACTGATATTATTGCTGGCCAAAATGGTGGCGATTGTCGCAATTCCCCCCGCCTCATCAATCAGATCGCAGTAAAGTTCAAAAATCGTCTGTATGGAGCCTTTTGGCGCAACCATCAGAGAATCCCGGTAATCTTTGGCAGATTGGAAAAAGTCATGTATGTCTGCTGCATTGGAATCTGCAATTTTACTTCGGATCTGTAAAAGACAGTTCTGGTAAGAATCTAACATGGTAAGTATCTGATTCCTATTGGTCAGGCAGATTTCTTCCCACATAACAGGAGAAGAGGATGCGATTCTTGTAATATCCCGGAATCCTCCTGCTGCAATCGTTTTCATCGTCTCTTCGGCATTGTCAGACTGCCTTACAAAATTGACAAGAGCAGCAGCAATCACATGGGGAAGGTGGCTAATGGCTGCTGTGGCAGCATCGTGGGCATCGTAATTTAAAACCATGGGAATTGCTCCCAGAGAACGGGTAAAATCCCGGAATTCATTGACGCGGTCTGTACTGACAGCAGATGTAGGCGTAATAATATAATAAGCATTTTCCAGCAAATAGGCCGTTGCATTGGCAAGTCCGGTCTTTTCAGAACCCGCCATAGGATGTCCGCCGATAAAATGCGCCTCCAGATTATGTTGTTTTACAGCTCTGTGTATATCGCCTTTTACGCTTCCTACATCTGTCAGAATACAGGAATCCTTCATAATTTCTTTCAGTTGTTTTATATAGAAAAGATTCTGCTGTACGGGAGCGCACAAAAATATATAATCGCACTCCGAAAAATCTTCTATAGCAGCATTTTCTTCATTTTTAATCAGACCTTCCTGATAAGCCTGGGAAATCGTGGATTGATGCCCGGACATGGCAATCATCTGTATATCCGGAAAAAGCCTTTTGGTTGTTTTGGCTATAGAACCTCCAATTAAACCCAGTCCAATAAATCCAAGTCTTTGAATTGACATGGCAAATCCTCCGTTCATTTTTAATCTACTCTATTAAATCATAATATGTTTTAACCGAAAAGTCAACACTTTAAAGTGCTAAAGCAACAGGAGCCATATTATGTTATGCCTTACGTACTTTTACATGTTTCCGCTCACGGATTGTATGTATACGGATTCCGCCCCAGTAAAATAACCTACATTCAAAATAAAAATGTATAAATTGTATAAAATAGTTGTAATACAATCGAAAATTTAGTAAAATATAACCATATAAAAAGACGGAATTTTCTGTCATGAACCAGATTGGAGGATATATTATATGAATGTTTACACAACTGACAAGATTCGCAACGTGGTACTTCTTGGACATGGAGGATGTGGAAAGACCAGCCTGGCAGAGGCAATGGCGTTTTTATCCGGTATTACAACCCGTATGGGAAAAGTAACTGACGGCAACACCATAAGTGATTATGATAAGGAAGAGACCAAGCGTCTGTTTTCCATTCATACTTCTGTAGTACCGATTATCTGGGAAGATACCAAGATCAATATTCTTGATACACCGGGATATTTTGATTTTACAGGTGAAGTGGAAGAAGCAGCATCTGCAGCAGATGCAGCGATCATAGTTGTATCCGGCAAGGCCGGCATTGAAGTCGGCACCAGGAAAGCATGGGAAATCTGTGAGAAGTACAAACTTCCGAGAATGGTATTTGTGACAGATATGGATATTGATGAGGCGAGTTATCGTCAGGTTGTAGAAGATCTGCAGGGATTATATGGCAAAAAGATTGCTCCCTTCCATTTGCCAATCCGTGAAAACGGACAGTTTGTAGGATATGTCAACGTGCTTCAGCAGAGAGCGAAACGCTGGACAGACAAAGGCGATATCGAAAAAGCAGATGTACCGGATTACTCCAGAGAGAATCTGGAAGTATGCAGAGAGGCTTTAATGGAGGCCGTAGCAGAGACAAGCGAAGAATTTATGGACCGTTATTTTGGCGGTGAAGAGTTTTCAGAAGATGAAATCCGCCAGGCTCTCCGCGTCAACATTGCAGACGGAAGCATTATTCCTGTATTAATGGGTTCTAATATTTTAGCAAGAGGCATGTATACTCTTTTGGTGGATATTGTGAAATATTTCCCCGGCCCGGATAAAAGAGAATGTGCGGGAATCAATGCAAAGACCAATGAAGTATATCAGGCAGATTATGATTTTGCAAAACCGAAATCCGCATATGTATTTAAGACGATCGTAGATCCTTTCATTGGAAAATATTCTCTGATTAAAGTGAATTCCGGTGTATTAAAGACAGATGACGTGCTTTATAATTACCATAAGAGTACAGAAGAAAAAATAGGCAAACTCTATGTATTGAGAGGCAACAAAGCAGAAGAAGTCAAAGAACTTCATGCAGGAGATATCGGCGCTCTGGCAAAACTTTCCAATACGGCTACCACGGATTCTCTTTCCACAAAAGCCAATCCGATTCTTTATATCAGAACCGCTATGCCGACCCCTTATACATATATGAGGTATCAGGCGAAGAACAAAGGGGACGAAGATAAGATTTCCCAGGCATTACAGAAACTGATGGCGGAAGATCTGACTTTGAAGAGTGTAAATGACAGCGGAAACAGCCAGACTCTTTTATATGGAATGGGAGATCAGCATTTAGAAGTTGTTGTCAGCAAACTGTTAAACAAATATAAAATCGAAGTAGAATTGTCCAAACCAAAGGTTGCATTCCGTGAAACCATCCGCAAGAAATCAGATGTGGAATACAAATACAAAAAGCAGTCCGGCGGACATGGACAGTATGGACATGTTAAGATGACGTTTGAGCCATCCGGCAATCTGGAAGAGGCATATGAATTCGATCAGATTGTGGTAGGCGGAGCCGTGCCGAAGAATTATTTTCCGGCAGTAGAAAAAGGCGTTCAGGAAGCAGTTGTCAGAGGTCCGTTGGCTGCATACCCGGTAGTCGGCGTCAAAGCAGTGCTTTACGATGGATCGTATCATCCTGTAGACTCTTCTGAAATGGCATTTAAGACAGCATCCAGACAGGCGTTCAAAAAAGGCTTTATGGAAGCATCCCCTGTTTTATTAGAACCCATTGTATCCTTAAAGGTTGTTGTTCCGGATAACTATACAGGAGATATTATGGGAGATCTGAACAAACGCCGGGGAAGAGTATTGGGAATGAATCCCATCGACGGCGGTAAGCAGGAAATTATTGCAGATGTTCCCAGCATGGAATTATTTGGATATAATACAGACCTTCGTTCTATGACGGGCGGCGCCGGAGACTATTCTTATGAATTTGCAAGATATGAGCAGGCTCCGTCGGATATTCAGGAAAAAGAAATTGCAGCAAGAGCAAATACATTAGACGGTGCAGAGTAAGCACGGTATAAGAAACAGTAAAATGCATAAAACTATTACAGGATACAAAACAGAATCATTTTCAAAGAAATGAGGCATGCGTATGAATATGCAGAAGATAAAGCGGAAATGTTTGGCTGTGTTGTTGATTATCGTTTTTGCCATTCGAGATCCGTCTATTTCTAAGGCGGATTACTTTGAAAGAGATTTGTATTTTCTGAAGAGACAGACCTGTATCTATAGTTTTAAGAATGAGACTGTAAATAAACAGGACCCGGAATTTACAGCAGAATTCCGGGTTCGCTGTTATTTAAATGGGGGAATGTTCAAGGATGATGCACTTCCGCAGAACGGACTTATAAGGTATACAAAAGAAGATCTGCCGATTTTTTTGACTGTACCGGAAAAAGAAGGATATAATTTTGCCGGCTGGTATACAGACAGCAGTTATTCCAGAAAAATCAATCAGATTGACGTGGATACGATTGGTACAAAGGAACTGTATGCAAAATGGACAAAATGCATTGACGGAAATCGCAGCATACAGATGTATTCCTATCAGACTTCGTCTGTTTCAGATACAGCCAGTAAAAAACTCAGAAATTGCAAATACGATTTTCTGACAGATATTAAAATACCAGGGATGCCCGCTACAAGAGAAGCCGATGTTATGGAAAACAAAATTGCAGATGCCAGTCAGTGTCCTCAGGGAATCTGCATGACAGATGATTATCTGTTGATCAGTTCCTACAGTAATTCAAATGAAAGTCTGGGAGGCATCCATATATTCGATAAAGATACAGGAAACTATCTGGCGTCTCTTGGAATGAAAGGAGACAGTCATCTTGGGGGACTGGCTTTTGACGGACAATTTATTTGGGTATGTCATTCTAAAAGCAATACACTGGGATGCATTCCCTATTCCTTTATCAGACAAATCGCCTCCATCAAGCCTCAATCTATGGTAGATTGTTCTGCATTGTTTCAGGAATATCATGTTTTAAATGAACCTTCCTGCATTGCATACAAAGATGGCAAGCTATGGGTGGCAACGCACACAAAACTTTTAAATTCCAAAATGATTTCCTATCAGGTAACTGCAAACGGCCTGCGTTATGTAAACAGCTACCGGATTCCTGATAAAGTGCAGGGCATTGTATTTGATGAGGAAGGCAGAGTATATATCAGTACGTCTTATGGGAGAAAAAAATCTTCTTACCTGAACGTATATGCATCTATTGAAGATTTGCACAGAAAACCGGGCAAACCGATGATCAAAGTAGAAATGCCTCCCTGTTCAGAAGAAATTGCTCTTACAGAGGATAAGATTTATGTATTATTTGAATCTGCAGGAGAAAAATATTTAGAAGGGACAGACGGAAAAGGAAAAAGTATCGCTCCAATTGATGAGATACTTGCAATATGGAAAAGTTCTATTTTAGATATGGCGGACAGCAAGTAATTTGCTGTTCGTTTTTTTGCCTCCATAATGCGTTTTACATCGTATGAAATCAATTTCATCATTATAAACAAAAACAAAGGTGAAAAATTATAAAATGTGCCAATTTACAAATGATTTATAATGATTTATTATAATATCAACATATGAAAACGATATCACAAATTAAAAAAGGAGGTATTAGAGATGAAACCATACGATGTAACGGCATTAGGAGAATTGCTGATTGATTTTACGGAATATGGAATGAGCGAACAGGGGAATCCGGTATTAGAAGCGAATCCGGGAGGCGCCCCCTGCAACGTTCTGGCAATGTTAAGCCGGCTGGGAAAGAAGACGGCATTTATCGGCAAAGTAGGAAACGACATGTTTGGAAATCAGTTGGAATCGGCTCTTCTGGAAACTGGAATCGATACCACAGGTCTGAAACGGGATGACAAAACCCATACCACGCTGGCATTTGTGCATACCAGAGAAGATGGCGACAGAGAGTTTTCTTTCTGCCGGAATCCCGGAGCAGATGTGATGCTTTCGGAAGAAGACATAGAGGAAGAGCTGTTGGAAAACTGCAGGATCTTTCATTTCGGCTCCCTTTCTATGACGCATGATACAAGCCGGAGAGCAACGATAAAAGCAGTTTCTCTAGCCAAAAAACACGGCGCTGTATTATCCTATGATCCGAATTTAAGAGAAGCTCTTTGGGAGGATCTGGAGGAAGCCAGAAAACAGATCTCTTTTGGGCTTGAGAACTGCCATATTTTGAAAATATCAGACAACGAAGTGCAGTGGCTGACGGGAGAATCTGATTATGACAAAGGCATTCGCTCCATACAGGAAACATACGATATTCCGTTAATTCTTTTGTCCATGGGAAAAGACGGCAGCAGAGCTTATACAAAAGAGATCCGGGCAGAGCAGGCGGCATATCTCCAGTCCGGCACGATAGAAACCACAGGAGCGGGGGATACCTTCTGCGCATGTGTTTTAAATTATATTTTAGAGAACGGCTGGAAAGCGTTTTCCAAAGAGGAGTTGGAAGAAATGCTGCGGTTTGCCAATGCAGCGGCGTCTATTGTGACCACTCGAAAAGGAGCGCTGAGGGTAATGCCTCAAAAAGAAGAAGTAGAGGCTTTGATGTCGTAGAATGCAGGAGGTACCTATGACGAAAAAAGTGATTTTTCTGGATATTGACGGAACTCTGACAGAGCCCGGGAGCAACCAACCGCCAAAATCAGCGGTTTTCGCCATTCAAAAGGCAAGGGAACTGGGACACTTCGTATTCTTATGTACGGGACGGAATTTTAATATGCTGTCGCCTCTGTTAGAGTACGGATGGGACGGTTATGCGGCAAGCTCCGGGGGTTATATCAAATGCGGTTCTGAACTTATTTACGATTGTCCCATGAGTGAACGGCAGAAACAGACGGCAATGGATATTTTGAAGGAAAACGGTGTTTTTCGGACTGTAGAGTGCAGAGACGGTTCTTATACAGATGAAGGGTTTAAAGTTTTTTTGAAAGAACACGCAAAAGCCGGAGAAAACAGTGAATTGCTGCGTTGGAGAGAGCAGATCGAACAAACACTGAATATCCGGCCTATGCAGGAATACAACGGACAGCCTGTATACAAAATCGTAATGATGAGTCCTTCTTATGAACAGCTGAAAGAACCGAAACGTGTTTTGGAAAAAGAATTTGCGTTTTGCATTCAGGATCAGGGGCAGGAAGAATTTATCAACGGGGAAATTGTCAACCGAAAATTTGACAAAGGAAAAGCGATAGAAAGAGTCTGTTCTTATCTTCATGTTTCTACAGAGGATGCAGTGGCCATAGGAGACAGCATGAATGACAGAGAAATGTTAGAAACCGCGGGTTTTGGCATTTGCATGGAAAATGGCAGCAGACTTTTAAAAGAGATTGCAGATGATATTTGTCCCTCTGTAACGGAGGATGGGATATATCAGGCATTTTTAAAGCACCATTTTATTTGAGATCATGTATCATCCATTTCATAAAAAATAAAACAGGGAGGAGAATTGTTATGGATTATACAAAATGTGCAAAAGAAATTTTTGATACAGTGGGAGGGCGAAACAATCTGGTCAGTGCAGCTCATTATGCGACAAGGCTCAGACTGGTAACTGTGGACAACAGCAAAATTGACATGAGGAAACTGGAAAATGTCGACGGCGTTGGAATTGAGCCGGAAGAAGGCATTGTAGCGGCGCCCTTTGACGGAGAGATTTCCACCGTTGCAGAAACACGTCATGCAGTGGGCATAAGCGGTCCCTGCGGCATGGAGGTTTTGATCCATGTGGGAATTGACACCGTTGCAATGAAAGGCGACGGATTTGAAGTATTTGTTTCTGAAGGAGATAAAGTAAAAGCCGGACAGAAATTAATGGCCTTTGATATTTCCAAAATCAAGGAGGCCGGATACAGCACGACAACAGCGGTGCTTTTAACAAACAGCGATGAATATCCGGATTTTAAAATAGTGAAAAAAGGACAGACAAATACTATGGAAAAAATCTTTGAAATAGGATAATATGAAGGTGGAAATATGAAAAAAACAGGAAAAGACAAGTTAATCGAACGCTTTCAACAAAGGATGGCAAAACATCATGACGAACTCCGCTGGCTTTATATGGAGCTATATGGAAATGACTCTATGTTTGCAGAATTGTGTGATCAGCTTTACCGGTTTTATCTGGAACGAAATAGTGACTTAAAAGAGATTGATTTATACCGGGAAGAGAATCCAAACTGGTATAAGAAAAATGACCTTCTCGGCATGATGCTTTATATCGATCAGTTTGCCGGGGATATCAATGGAGTAAGATCGAAATTAAATTACATTAGAAAATGCAATGTGAATTATATTCACATAATGCCGTTTTTGGAGTCGCCCAAAGGGCGCTCCGACGGCGGTTATGCGGTGTCTGATTTCCGAAAAGTCCAAAAAGAGCTTGGGACTATGGAGGATTTGGAAAAACTGACGGCTGCCTGTCACAAAAAGGGAATGTATGTCTGTATGGATTTCGTGATGAATCATACATCAGAAGAACATGAATGGGCGAAACGGGCACGGGCAGGAGAGGGAGAATATATGAGCAGGTATTTTTTCTTCCGGGATCATACGATTCCCTCCATATATGAAAAGACAGTTCCCCAGGTGTTTCCTACAACGGCTCCCGGTAATTTTACATGGTTAGAAGACGCACAGCATTTTGTGATGACCAGCTTTTATCCTTATCAGTGGGATTTGAATTATAAAAATCCGAGAGTCTTTAATGAAATGCTTTACCACCTTCTGTATCTGGCCAACAGAGGAATTGATATTATCCGCCTGGATGCCGTTCCTTATATCTGGAAAGAACTGCATACCCAGTGCCGGAATCTTCCTCAGGTGCATACGATTGTGCGTATGATGCGTATGATTTGTGAGATTGTATGTCCAAGCGTTTTGCTTTTGGGAGAAGTTGTCATGGAACCTGAGAAGGTTGTGCCTTATTTTGGAACGGTGGAGAAACCGGAATGCCATATGCTTTATAACGTTACAACTATGGCGACCACCTGGCATACCGTGGCAACCGGAAACACCAGGCTTTTAAAGGAACAATTGGATATCCTTCATTCTCTGCCCAAGGAATATATATTTCTGAATTATCTCAGGTGTCATGACGATATTGGCTGGGGGCTGGATTATGCTTCTTTAGAAAAAGAGAATATGGAAGAGCGGGCCCATAAAAAATATCTGAATGATTATTTTCAGGGATATGTGGAAGGAAGCAGCAGCCGGGGTGAGCTGTACAATGCAGATCCTCTAAGCGGAGACGCAAGATTCTGTGGAACGACAGCCTCCATGTGCGGTGTGGAAAAAGCGGGATTTGAGCAGAATGATGCGGATATGAAGATTGCGATTCAGCTGGATTTGATGCTGCATGCATATATGTTTATGCAGTCCGGAATTCCGGTTATTTACAGTGGAGATGAGATTGGCCAGGTCAATGATTATTCCTATAAGGATGATCCGTGGAAAGCAGCAGATTCCAGATATCTGCATCGGGGAGCAATGAATTGGAAACTGGCGGAGGACATTTCCAGAAAGAATACCGTAGAATATGCAATGTTTGAAGGACTGGACAGATTGGAAAAAATCCGGAAATCAGAAAAGGCGTTTGTCTCTGGTGCAGACGCCTGGACAATTGATACAGGAGATTCTTCGGTATTGGGAATCGGAAGATATTTTGAGGGAGAAAAGCTGATTGGATTGTTTAACTTCAGCAAATTTGAAAAAACAACAGTGCTGCAGGAAACAGAGGAATATAAAGAATTGATTACCGGGAAAGAGGGGAATACGGCAGAAATACATCTTCCCGCATATGGATTTGTCTACCTGAAAAAGAAGGGATAAGAAAAATGAACGTATCGGAAATTGCAAAATTAGCAGGCGTATCACCGGCAACTGTTTCCAGATATTTTAATAACGGTTATCTGTCCGAGGAGAAACGAAAGGCAATTCAAAAGGTCGTGGAGGAAACCGGATACCGGCCTTCTATGCAGGCGCAGACGCTTCGGACAAAGAAAACCAAAATGATCGGCGTCGTTGTGCCGAAGATTGCATCGGCTTCTATCGGAAAAGTTGTAGAAGGGATTTTATCGGTATTAAATACCAAAGGCTATCAGATGCTTTTGGCTGTAGCTCAGAATGATCCTCAGAAAGAATTGGAGTATCTGGCTGCATTTAACGGCAGACAGGTAGACGGCGTCATTCTTGTGGCAACGGTATTTACCCCAGAGCACAAACGCCTGTTGAAGAAGCTTTCAGTACCGGTTGTAATCATAGGACAGCAGCTTGACGGATATTGCTGTGTCTTTCATGATGATTATCATGCTTCTTATGATCTTACAAAATATATCCTGGAAAAAGGCAGAACGCGTTTGGGATATATTTCTGCAATACAAAAGGATAGAGCGGTGGGAGAGGAGCGTTACAAAGGCTATTTAGACGCCGTCTGTTATATGGGCAGGGAAGAACTGGCGAAACGTTTTGTTACAGCCTCTTTTACCGTTAGTTCCGGATATGAAAAAGCAAAAGAATTGTTAGAGCAGTATAAAGATCTGGATGCTGTTATCTGTGCAACGGATTCCATGGCGGCAGGCGTCATACAGTATTTAAACGAATGCGGCATAGATGTTCCGGGACAGATTTTAGTAGCCGGACAGGGGGATTCGGATCTTGCAAGGGTAACTTCCCCGCCTTTTATCACTGTCCACTATTCGTATGAAAAAAGCGGAGAGATTGCTGTGGAGATGTTGATGAAGTGTCTGGATGAGAAGGAGAAGACGATTCAGGAAGTTAAGCTGGGGTATTCGATTGTGGAGGCATCCTAGAGCGTGTTTGAAAATGGGTCATACATCTGGCAGAAAGCAATTTTCAAACACGCTCTAGCCATTCTGAAAAGATGCGCAATTAGAATGAAACACCCTCCGGGTATCCCTTTATGCGCTGAAAAGATGCGCAATTAGAATGAAAGCGAGGAAGAGTATATGACGCATGTAGAGAGAAGAAATCTGGGGCTGCCTTATATCTCAGACGACGAAGTATTTGAAGAACAAAAAATTGCCAGAAGGCTGACACAGGAATTAAATACAGCAGACAGAGCTGATTTTGACAAAATCCGGGAGATTATAAAAAAACTTCTTGGAAAATCTGAGAATGCATTTATCAATCCCCCGTTTTACTGTGATTACGGAAGTCACATTGAAGTGGGGAAAAATTTTTTTGCGAACTATAACTGCACCATTATAGATGTGGCAAAGGTTACCATTGGAGATAACTGTCAAATGGCTCCGAATGTATCCGTCTATACAGCGGGGCACCCGATTCATCCGGATGTTCGGAATACCCTGTATGAATACGGAATCGAAGTTGAGATTGGAGACAATGTGTGGATTGGCGGAAACACGACAATTTGTCCTGGGGTTCATATCGGCAGCAATACGGTAATCGGTGCGGGAAGCGTTGTGACAAAAGATATTCCCGACTGGGTAGTTGCAGCAGGAAACCCCTGCCGGGTTATCCGAAAAATTACAGAAGCGGATAAAAAATATTATTTTCGTGACAGAGAATTTGATGAGGAAACCTGGGAGGACGTCAGAAAAATAGGAGGATTTTGAGTATGGAGATCAGACTCGCGGCAATGGATATGGACGGAACTTTGCTGGACAGTCAAAAAAGGCTGCCGGCTGATTTTATGGATTGGGTGAAAAGACACCCGGAAATAAAAACGGTCATTGCCAGCGGACGGCAGTACTATACATTGGTAAAAGATTTTATTCCTGTCAAAGACCGGCTGATTTATATAGCGGAAAACGGCGGTTTTGTATTTGAAAAAGGAGAGATGCTTTACAGCAATGAAATGAACAAAGAGGACATTCTGGAATGTTTGAAATTAGTTGACACAATCAAAGGTCTGACCCCGATTCTCTGCGGAGCCGAATCTGCCTATATGAGGCCGGCAAAAGAGCATATTCTTCGGGAAGTTTCCGTGTATTATGATCATTTGCAGGAAACGGAAAATCTGTATGATACAGCTATGCGGGATGTCATTGTAAAAATTGCTGTTTTTGCCGATGAAAAGGCGGCGGAAGCTTCTATGAAGCATTTTAAGGATATCAAACCGCATCTGGCAGCGGTATTGTCCGGGGACAGCTGGATTGATATTTCAAACTGTACGGTAAATAAAGGAATTGCGGTAGATTTCATTCAGAAGAAATATGGAATTGAAAGAAGCCAGTCCATGGCTTTCGGGGACTATTTGAATGATGCGGAGTTATTGAGAAACTGCGGGGAAAGCTATTGCATGAAAAACGGACATCCGGATTTAAAGACATCGGCGAAACATATTGCAGATTCCAATGATGATAACGGGGTAATGAAGGTGCTGTATTCGTTGGATTAGGTGTAAATAATGCGGCAGAGAGTGAAACTTGACAAATTTAAGTCATGTGATAAAATTTTATAGAATCATCGAAAAAATAACTTCTTGGGAGGAAGCAGTATGGCAGTACCTTATAATCACAGAGCCATTGAACAGAAATGGCGCAGTAACTGGAAAGAAAATCCAATCAATGTCAATGACGGAACAAAAGAGAAATATTATTGTCTGGACATGTTTCCCTATCCGTCAGGAAACGGACTTCATGTAGGCCACTGGAGAGGATATGTCATCTCTGATGTCTGGAGCCGTTACAAATTAATGCAGAATTATTATGTAATTCATCCCATGGGCTGGGATGCATTTGGGCTTCCGGCAGAAAATTATGCGATTAAAATGGGAACCCATCCTGCGAAATCGACGGCAGACAACATTGCAAAGATCAAAGACCAGATTCAGCAGATTGCAGCAATTTATGACTGGGATATGGAAGTCAACACAACCGATCCGGCTTTCTATAAATGGACACAGTGGATTTTTGTTCAGATGTTTAAAAGAGGACTGGCTTATGAGAAAGAGATGCCGATCAACTGGTGTCCTTCCTGTAAAACGGGACTTGCCAATGAAGAAGTTGTAAATGGCAAATGTGAGCGCTGCGGTGCAGATGTGACCAAGAAGAATTTGAAACAATGGATGTTGAAAATCACCGCTTATGCGGACCGTCTGCTTTCGGATCTGGACAAATTAGACTGGCCTGAAAAAGTAAAGAAGATGCAGACAGACTGGATCGGCAAAAGCCACGGAGCAGAAGTGGATTTTGCCATTGACGGCAGAGAAGAAAAGATTACCGTATATACTACAAGGCCGGATACCTTATATGGCGCAACCTTTATGGTATTGGCGCCGGAGCATGCGCTGGCGGAAAAGCTGGCGACCGAAGAGACAAAAGAGGCAGTGGAGGATTATATTTACAAAGCATCTCTGAAATCTTCCGTTGACCGTCTGCAGGACAAAGAAAAGACCGGCGTGTTTAGCGGAAGCTATGCCATAAATCCGTTAAACGGCGCAAAGGTTCCAATCTGGCTTTCCGATTATGTATTGGCAGATTATGGTACCGGCGCTATCATGTGTGTGCCGGCCCATGACGACCGTGACTTTGAATTTGCAAAGAAATTTGATCTGCCGATCATACAGGTCATTGCGAAAGACGGCAAAGAAATCGAGAATATGACAGAGGCGTATACCGATGCTGCGGGAACCATGATTAATTCCGGTGAATGGAACGGCATGGAATCGGCAGAGCTGAAATTAAAAGCGCCTGAAATGATAGAAGAGAAGGGATTCGGCAAGAAAACAACAAATTTCAAACTGCGCGACTGGGTATTCTCCCGTCAGCGTTATTGGGGAGAACCGATTCCTATTGTACATTGTCCGGACTGCGGCGCTGTTGCCGTACCGGAAGAAGAGCTTCCGCTGCTGCTGCCGGATGTAGACTCCTATCAGCCCACGGGAACAGGAGAATCTCCACTGGCTGATATTGCCGACTGGGTGAATACAACCTGTCCCCACTGCGGAAAGCCTGCAAAACGCGAGACAAATACCATGCCTCAGTGGGCCGGATCTTCCTGGTATTTCCTCCGATATGTGGACAGCAAAAATGACAAAGAGCTTGTCAGCCGTGAAAAAGCAGATAAATATCTTCCCGTTGATATGTATATCGGCGGTGTAGAGCATGCGGTGCTGCATTTGCTATATTCCAGATTTTATACGAAATTTTTATATGATATGGGCGTAGTGGATTTTGACGAACCCTTTACCAAGCTTTTCAATCAGGGCATGATTACCGGCAAGAACGGTATCAAAATGAGTAAATCCAAAGGAAATGTCGTATCGCCGGATGATCTGGTAAGGGATTACGGCTGTGATTCTCTGCGGTTATATGAGCTTTTTGTAGGACCGCCGGAATTGGATTCCGAATGGGACGACAGGGGAATTGACGGCGTATACCGCTTTATTTCCAGATTCTGGAATCTTGTTATGGACAACAAGGACAAAGATGCCAAAGAGACCAAAGAATTGATCAAAATCCGCAATAAGCTGGTATATGACATTACCACAAGACTGGAGAACTTCAGTTTAAATACAGTTGTTTCCGGATTTATGGAATACAACAACAAACTCTTAGAATTGTCGAAAAAAGGCGGCGTGGATAAAGAGACCCTGAAAACCTTTGTACAGCTTTTGTCTCCTTTTGCACCGCATATCAGCGAAGAACTCTGGAGAGAGCTTGGCAATACGGATTCCGTATTCCATACCGGCTGGCCGTCTTATGACAAAAAGGCAATGGAAGATGACGAAATCGAAATTGCCGTACAGATTAAGGGAAAGACAAAGGCAACCGTTACACTTCCAAAAGATTGTGCAGAGGAAGAGGCGATTGCAAAAGGCAAAGAGGCGCTGGGAGATAAGCTTTCCGGAGAAATTGTCCGGGAAATCTATGTACCCGGCAGAATTATTAATATCGTTGTGAAATAACAGAGGAGAGGGGATATATGAAAAAGAAAATTGCAGTCAGATTATTGATGTTTTTTATGCTGGTGGGAGGCGTTTCCTTTTTAAAAACAGCGCCGATTCTAGCTGCTTATGTATCTTCTGTGGCAGATTTAAAGCAGACAGGAGCTGCTAAGAATTCGATCACCATAGAATGGAGCCCGTCTGAAAAGGCTGTGGAATATCATGTGTATTACAAAGATAATCTGACAGAGAAAGAATACCGGTTATCCGGTAAGACAGCCGATACCAAATATACCATTACAGGGTTAAAGGATGGCATAACATATAATGTACAGGTGAAAGCATTCGACGGTACAACGGAAAGCTCTCCCCGTACCATTTATGATGCAGTCACCCTTCCCGACAGGATAGAAGGGCTGCAGCAGGACCGCTGGTATTACTTTTTACATGTATTAGATATTAAGTGGAACAGAAAAAGCGGCGTATCCGGCTATGAGGTATCTTTGTCTGACAGTAAAGGAAAAGTGCTGCAAAAGAAGGATGTATCAACTGCAAGCGTGTCGTTTAATAATCTGAAAGACAGCGTTTATACGATAGCAGTCAGGGCATACACCGTATATCAAAACAACAAATACTATTCCGCCTACAGCTCGATTAACTGCATACCCCAGGCAAGAATCAGCAAATTAAAATTAAAGGGCGGCAAGCTTACTATGAACTGGAAGAAAGTAGATGGAGCCACCGGATACAAGATTTACGTTTCAACCAAGCCCAATAAGGGATATAAACTTGCAAAGACAGTGGGAAAGAAAAAAAGCAGCTGCACCATTGCAAAAATAAAGAAGACCAAAATCAAATCAAAAAAGACGTATTATGTATATGTACAGACAGTCTGCAATAAAGGCAAAAACAAAGGAACATCCGGCGCATTATATTATTGGTCAACCAAAAACAGCAGTTTCGGTTATCTGAACTAACATCTGCCGTTCCATAGTATGAATATGAAAAAGAACATATAAAAAGAAGTCCTGATTTCAGTATATTGGATGCTGATTTCAGGACTTCTTTTTGCTTTTTCCGGTTCAATTACCTTTTTTTCATTGTTCTCATTAACATCAGAATCTGATCCGCTTTTCGTTGTTCTTCCGGAGACATATTCTGTTTTAGAACTTCAACAATCAAGTCTGTTTCGTTGGGCGTGAAGGAAATTCCCGCCTGATTGGCATTGTTCACTGCGTTCATGATCATATTAGACATTTCCTGGGCGTTTCCTGTTTTATTCTGGGCTGCAAAATTCATAAGAAAATTCAGTTTTTCCGGAGAAATGCCTGCAAAGTTGGCATTGTTTTTCAAAAAATCAAAATCCATAATAAAAAATCCTTTCTATATTATTGCGCATCTTTTCCGCGCATAAAGGGATACCCTGTCTTTACTCCGGAGCCGGCGTATGCATAAAGGTATCATAAGAGGAAAACATCTGAAATGCAGTCAGCATCGTATCAATGGAATCCTTTTCTGCCGGGGTGCAGAATTTCTTTATATCATTTAACAGCTGCATTCTTTTTTCTGCGGGATCATCCGTAGAACACATGCTTATAGACGCCGGTTCTTCATTGAATATAGAGGCAACATTTCTAAGTTCTAAAAATTTTACCATAAGAGCAAATGTTTTTTGTCTGGAGGCATCTATATAGGGAATCACGGTTTTTAACATTTGTATATTTCTGGACTGCGTCTCAATATCAAAAGTAGTGGGTGTATATTCATATTGTTCCTGTTCCATAAAAATCCTTTTTTTATTAGAATATGATCGAACAGCAAGATGTATGACACATGTATTCAAAGGTAAAACAGCAGCGGCACCAAAAACCTTTCTATGCATATATTGATAAAAAAGAGGTGGATCTCATGGGAAGACTTGTCATAAACGGAGAAGAGATTTACGAGCTGGATGAAGAATGCCTGAGAGAAAAAAGAGAAAAAGACCGGACAAAAAGGCGCTGTTATGCTGCTGAGGAAAAAAAGCAGCATACACCGCCTTCGAAACGTCCGGTTCGATAATTAATTCTGATATCGGATAAACTCTTTTAATTTCTGTACATCTGTATTTAAAATGAGATTTTCATCAAAACCAATCTCTTCCATAAATGCAAGAGCCCTGGATACCTCCCCTACCCATGAGGGATCATGGGCGTCTGAACTGACAATTACAGGCGTGTTGTATTCCATACACAAAGAGAGCATGGTTTTGTAATTTTCCAGACAATTCAGCCGTTTGGATATGCGGCGAAACGTATTATCATTGACCTCAAGAGCCACATGATATTCTTTCGCAGCCGGCACAAGAACTTCATAATCCAGAGGCGTATGGTCGTCATCCGGATGAGACACAAAAAACACCTTTTCATTTTTCATGCAGGAAATGAGATTTTCTGTATTTTTCTTTCTGCCTGCATCCTGATAGCACTGTTGGTGAATTCCAACAATCGCATAGTCCAAACGGTCGATGTATTTTTGTTCTAATGATAAGGTTCCATCGTTTAATACATTGATCTCGCATCCATGTAAAATTTCCACATCATACAGCGTACGTGGCACCAGATACAGACAGGAAAAGTAAATGGACTCTACAGTTCCGGGAATTCCCGGAGCATGTTCGCTGATTCCCAGTAATTTCAGCTGCTTATCTCTTGCAGCCTGTGCCATTTCCCGGATTGTTCCATAAGCATGTCCGCTGGCTATCGTATGTGTATGGATGTCAAGAACCATAGACTTATTCATATATGTTTCCTCCTGCCTCAAAATCGTATTTGAAACGTCTGAATTTTATCTGAAATGATTTAGATTCAGTATAGCAGAAGATCTTTCTTCAAGCAAATTGATTTCAGGTTTCTTTCGGAACAGAGAACATTTCATACAAATCCAATTTCAGAATCTCTGAAAAAGCCAGAAGTTCATAATCGGCCACAAAACGCTCCTGTTTTTCAATCCGGCTGATGACCTTTTGTGAAAATCCAATATTTCTTAACTGCATTTTGATTGCCAGTTCTTCCTGGGAAAGCTTTTGGCTTAGTCTTGCTTCTCTGATTTTCCTTCCGACGATATTTGCTTTTCCTTCATAATGATAAATTTTCAATCGCAATACCTCCTGAGTTTTATAATGCCTTTGTTTGACATTAGCATAGAGAAAATCTTCGATTACCTTAAAGATGACTATTGACGCGAAAAATATGGAGCGCTAAAATTACCCTAAAGATGACTAACATGAGGAGGAAATAAAAAATGAGAAGAAAAGTATTGCCAATATTGCTTGTCGTATGCGTTCTGGCAGGCATGGCAGCCGTATCGAATGCGGGCATGAATGTGCTGGCAGAAGAATATTCAGTTGAGAAAGTGGGAGTGACCAGCGGAGATTATGAGTATGAAATAGTAAATTTAACGGGGCGAAAACAGCCGGAAACATCAAAGCAAAGAAAACTTCAAAAACCATTTCCAAACTGAAAGCGAAAAAGAAATATTACATCAGAATCCGCACATACAAAACCGTAGGCGGCAGGAACGATTATTCCGACTGGTCTGCGAAAAAGAGCGTTAAGACAAAAAGATCATAAGCATATTGGAAATGGATTGAGAAAAAGAAAGGATTTATCATAATGAAGAAAACAATAACAAAAATTTTATTGGTATGCGTTCTGACTGCAGGGTTAGCAGTCAGACCTGCGGATACAGTAACGGTTTTGGCCAAAGACTGGCAGGAGCAGGTGACAGAAGACGGGTTTGCTTATCAAGAAGACGGAGACGGAATCGTCATTACCAGATGTGATAATACAAATGACGCCGAAATTGTAATTCCCGAGAGCATAGACGGAAAAAACGTAACGGATATCGCATCCTCCGCATTTTATTGCCTTAGCAACGTGAAATCCGTCCATATACCAGACGGTGTGACGAGTATCGGATATGGCGCGTTTATCGGCTGCAGCAGCTTGTCAGACATGCATATTCCACAGAGTGTGGAAAGCATCGGCGGATCTGCTTTTGCAGGTACGCCATGGCTGGAAGAACAGTTAAAGCAAAATAATGGAATGGCATATGCCAATCAAATACTGATAGAGACAGATGAAAATATTTCAGGCAATGTAACAATTCCGGATGGTGTGACCGGCATCGGGGAAAATGTTTTTTCTAATTGCGGCAGCCTGACAAGTATCAGAATTCCGGATAGCGTAACGAGTATCGGAGAAGGGGCTTTTTCTGAGTGCAGCGGCCTGACAGAGTTGAATCTTCCGGAGAACATAACGAAGATTGGCTCAGGCGCATTTTGGGGCTGCAGCGGTCTGACGGGCGTAGACATTCCAAGCAGTGTGACGGAGATCGGAGAGAGAGCGTTTTTTAACTGCAGCAATCTGTCAGACGTGCGTATTCCAAAGAGCGTGGAAAGCATCGGCGGATCTGCTTTTGGAATTACGCCATGGTTAGAGGAACAGTTAGAGCAGAATGACGGACTGGCAATTATCAATCAAAACCTTATCGCTGCAGACGGCTTTTTTTCAGATAATGTTGTGATTCCGGATGGGGTAAAGACCATTGGAGCCAACGCTTTTAGCGAATGCGACATGACAGAAATCCATCTTCCGGACAGCGTGACGGAGATTGGATCAAATGCTTTTCGTTGGTGCAGCAGCCTGACAGATATCAACATTCCAGAAGGCGCAACAAGTATCGGAGAGGGCGCATTTTATGGCTGCAGCAGCCTGACCGGCATTTCTCTTCCGGACAGCATGACAGAGATCGGCTCAAACGCTTTTGGTGGGTGTGACAGTCTGGCGGAACTTAGCCTTTCCTCTGGTATAAAGAGCATTGGGGATCGGGCATTTTATGACTGCAGCAGTTTGAAAAGCGTCATCATTCCAAACGGAGCGGTAAGCATCGGGTACGGCGCTTTTAGCCGGTGCGAAAATCTGACGAGCGTGCGCATTCCGGGAAGTGTGAAAAACATCGGAGGTTCCGCTTTTGAAAATACGCCGTGGCTGGCAGAACAGTTGAAACAAAACGGCGGATTAGCCATTGTCAATCAGATTGTTGTAGATGCAGATGAAAACATTTCCGGCAATATTGAAATTCCGGCCGGCGTAACGAGTATTGGAGACGACGCTTTTTGGCGCTGCAGAAATCTGACAGGCGTTCGTATCCCTGACGGTGTAACGGTTATCGGAAATAGAGCCTTTTCCGGCTGCAGCAGCCTGAGAAGCATCCGTATCCCCATCGGCATAACGGTTATCGGAGAATTTTCCTTCTCTAGCTGCAGCAGCCTGACAGGCATCCGTATTCCGGAGGGCGTGACAGAAATCGAAGAGGGCGCATTTTTAGAATGTGACAGCCTGACAGCTATCAGTATTCCCGTCAGCGTAAAAAAGATGGGCGGCGGTTTGCTTTCATTTGCGTTTAGCAGCAGCCCGAAAGATGTGTATTATGGCGGGAGCCAGGAGCAATGGAACCGAATATGGCATGTAAGAAGTAATGAAGTTTTAAAATCGGCGGCTTTCCACTATCATTCCGCCGGACCGGCGGATCTGGGGCTGGGGCTGAAAAATACCCAGTTCATTACCGCAAGCGACGTTACAAAAACTTACAGTGCAGAGAAATTTTCCATCGGCGCGAAATCCAGCGGCGGCACGGCTCTTTCTTATACGGTATCCAATCCAAAAGTCGCCGTGGTAGACGGCAGCGGAACCGTTACAATGAAAGGATACGGCATTACGGATATTTCCATTACAGCGGCAGAGACAGGCGCGTATGAAAAAGCGCAGAAAACAATCCGGTTGACGGTAAAACCAAAAAAGATGGCGGTATCCTCTGTGAAATCTAAAAAGAAAAAAACTGCTGCGGTGAAGTGGAAAAAGGATGCGAAAGCAACGGGTTATCTGATTGAGTGTGCAACAGATAAAAAATTCAAAAAGAACAAGGTAAAAAAAGAGATAAAGAAAAGTAAAACAGCAGCCGTGACCATAAAAAAATTAAAACCGGGAAAGAAATATTACGTGCGCATATGCGCATATGCGAAATCCGGCGGCATAAAAGTACAGGGAGACTGGAGCAAGGCAAAAACGGTTAAGGTGAAAAAATAGTGGAATTAGATAAAATCATAGTTTGTCATTCTGGCAGCGTCGGTTATTCTGAACATCAATTTAGGGGATGATGAAGTTTCAATTGTACTGATCGGGGGCGTGGTCAGCGCAGCATACATTCTGAAACGGCGCTGCAACAAGGGATATGCTGACAGTCCAAAACCAAAGCGCAGAAAAAGCTTTTTATTTGGCATGATAAGACACATGAATAACTCTGTTGACAGTTTTGGAAACGCTGTGGGAGACGCTTTTGCAGATTCTTTCACAGGTTCGTCGTCACGGGCGGCAGATGAAGCGAGGTACAGGGCGCAGCGGCAGCGGGCGGATGCGGAGGCCCGCGCCAGATGGGACGCTCTTGACCGGCAAAAGAAGGCTGAATGGGATGCACGTGACGCGGCTCTCCGGGGCAAGGATAAGGCAGCGCGCCAATACCAGAATCAGGCGGATTATTGGCGTGGGCAGGGCAGGCGTTAACGGGGAAAAACTGCGCGCCTGTCCCTGTTTAGGACTATCTATTTCCTGACATCCCTTTTATCTGCCGGGAATGTCATAGTCTGCATGAAAGCAGAATCGTCAGACTTTTCAAATCAATTCTGTTTTATACATGAAACTTTTCCATGAGACAGACATATTGTTTTGTCTGTATATTCCAGAAATTCTTTTCGATGCGTTACAATAAAATAAAAATTATAGTTTGTGTTTTCTTTGATAAAAAGATGAAAAGCTTCTTCTGATTCACTGTCATAATTGGAAGTTGCTTCATCCAGTACGAGGAATTCGCCTTTGCGATTTAAGGCTCGCAGCAGGGCGACTTTCTGCTTTTCTCCACCGGATAGTTTTGTTCCGTCAATTCCGACCGTTGTATCATAATTCTTTTCCAGTTTTTCCACTGCTTTTTTGCAGAATAAAGGATATTTGCCGGAGTCAAACGGCGTTTCTTCATCCAAAAGAATATTTTCTCTGACTGTACCCGAAAACAAATGGACATTCTGTGAAACGACACTGATTTTTTTCCGATAGGCTTCTATGTTGTAGTTTTGAATTGGTATGCCGTCAATCAGGACTTCACCGGAAGACGGCTGGCATAATCCCAGAAGAAGATTGAGAAGAGTAGTTTTTCCGCTTCCGTTGTCACCAACGAACACGACCTTTTCCCCTCTGTGGATTTCAAAATTTATATTTTGTAAAATGCAGCGGTTTTCAAATGTTACGGAAACGTCTTTGAATTCAATTTTTGAAATAATGCCGTTTGGCTCAAGAGTAGAATCATAATTTTCTTCATCTAACCCAAAAAAGCGCTGAATTTCCTGCAGGCTTGGTCTGATTTGTTTTAAAATAATCCGCAAATTCATAATAGCGTCAATTGGAACCAGAAGATAAGTAGAAAATGTAATAAATGTCATCAGGCTGCCAAAAGAAATTTGATCTTTCTGAATCAAAGCGGCGCCGGACAGGTACATTAAGTTGATAAAGGTAAGCTCTACGATCCTCATAACACAGTTATTTTTTGTAGTAAAAAGAGACAGGTTTTTTGAGGCTTCATTTATATTATGAATTTGTTCTCCGTATTCCGCCGTTTTTCTGGAATGAAGATTCCACAGTTTGATATCAATGGCTCCGGAAAGAAGGTCGGAAAACCAGGTATTGTAGTTTTTATTAGCGTCCATTAAATTCTTTCCCAGTTGTTCCGATCTGGAACGCATCCAGGTATTATAAACAATCTTAAAAAAAATGAAAGGAAGCGTCAACAGGGCAAGGCGCCAGTTCAAAAAGAATAATCCGATCGCGGCGCCGATAGCTTTGCAGATAATTAGAAAAAGCATGAGAAAATTGCTGCTGGTAATAGTCAAAAGATTATCGATATCGTAGAGCACATCGCCTGTGATTTTATAAAAACCCTGATCTTTAAAGTGGCGCGGATTTAATTTTAAGCCGTGGGATAAAGCCTTTATTTTTAAATCTTTTCCAAAAGAATTGCTTACCAGAATTTCTTGTTTTCTTTGAAAATATTGTATGGCATTGTCGCATAGATACAGAAAAAGGAGCAAAAGGACAGCAGAAAAAACAACAGAGATATTGCCTCTTAAAAGTCCCTGGTCGATCATAAAGCGGTTCACAAAAGGCGTGATAATATTGACGAGGGAGACAAGAAGAGAAAATAGAATAATGGCAGCTATAGAAGAGGTATAGGGCTTGAACAGTTTATAAATATTTCTTAGATTCATAAGTCATCCTCCAAAATTCTGAAATCGTATACTTTTTATTTTGTAATATTATAGAGAAAAAGAAAGAAAAAGTAAATATAAAACATGTAAGAAAAATGACGATTTATGTAGATGTTATTGAAAAATAATAAAAAATGTATTAATATATTAGAAATAATATCAAAGATCAGGAGAGGATGAAATGTCAAATTCAAAATCGATTATTTTTAAAACATATAAGACTTACGGCGGTTATTATGTTTATGACAGACATACGAATTCTGTGACAGCGTTAAGTGAAGAAGAGTTTGGGGAATTGCAGGCGGTGGAAAGAGGGGAGCTTTCGCCGGAGAAAAGCAAAACAATTGTAAAATATCAGCGGGAAGGAATGTTTGTGCCGAATGTAATAAAGGAAATCCGCCATCCCCAGACAGATATTCTGGAGCATAATGCCAAGAGAAGGCTGCGCCAGCTGATTCTGCAAGTGACGCAGCAGTGTAACCTGCGGTGTGAGTATTGTGCTTATTCGGGGATATATGAAGGAAACCGCGTGCATTCGGGGAACCGGATGAGCTTTGAGACGGCGAAAAGGGCGATTGATTTTTATCTGGAGCACAGCATAGACAGCCCGTCAGTAACAATTAGTTTTTATGGAGGGGAGCCGCTTTTAGAGTTTGAGCTGATCAAAAAATGCGTGAATTATGTCAGTAAGACCGTAGAAGGGAAGGAAATACAGTTTAACCTTACGACCAATGGTACGCTTTTAACGGACGAACGGGTAAAATTTTTGGCAGATCATGGTATTAGTATTTCCATTAGTCTGGACGGCTCAAAAACAGAACATGATGCCTGCAGGAAGTTTCCGGACGGGAGGGGATCATTTGATCTTGTTATGAAAAATGTACAGGATTTGCTGCGGGATTATCCGGAATATGGGAAAAAATCAGTGATGTTTTTTGCTACGGTAAATCCATATATGGATCTGGGATGTGTAATGGAGTATTTTCATGCAAATGAAATCATCCAGGAACAATCTGTTGTCTATAATACAATGGTGGAAAAAGATCTGAAGGAAGAGGTTAGCTATCAGGAATCTTTTTTCCAAATACGAAAATATGAATATATGAAAGCGCTTTTTGCGCTGGCTGGAAAGTTAGATCCAAAATATGTGGATTCCATTGTGAAAGCATCCATGGAGCAGGCTAAAAAAGTAAAGAGAGCGCTGCATAAGAGGATAGAGCTTAAACCGGTGATACATCCGGGCGGTCCATGCATGCCGGGAGTATTAAGGCTGTTTATCCGATATGATGGAGCGATGTTTCCCTGTGAACGGGTGAATGAAAATCTGGATTATTTTCAGATCGGATCGATAGAGGATGGATTTTATCTGGAAAAAATGAGAGATATTTTGAATATTGGAAAGCTGACAGAAGAAGAGTGCAAGTCATGCTGGAATTTGCAGCACTGTTCCATATGTTCCAACGAAATTGAATTTCACAATAATAAAAGACCCGGAAAAGAAGAAAAACGGAAATTGTGCAGAGAGAAACAAAGAGAAACGGAACGGGAATTACACGAGCAGAGCGTATTAAAGGAATTTGGCTATAGAACAGAAACGGAGGCGGTGCAGGAATGAAAAAGCTATTATTGTTTCCTTATCATCCGGATGTGGAACTGCTTGCGGAGAAAACGGAAGAGTTAGAAGACGTGTCTGTAGTGGGAGTTTGTTCTTTTCGGGAAGATGCGGCGGCGGCAGACGCGGTGAATCAAAGGCTGGGGTGTACCGGAAGTTTCACGGAACTGCTTGAGAAGTGCGATACGCTGCTTTTATTGGACGACTACAGGGAATCCAAAAAAGAAAAATATTATGAGGTGATCCGATCGGCGTCAGATGCAGGAAAACAAATTATGATAACGCCGATTATGGCAAAGCAGCTAAATCTTTCGGAGTATCAGGGGCAATATACCATTTTACAGACTATACCGAAAAATGATCTTGTTAAGGGAAAAAAAGAGATAAGACAGGCAAGGAAAAAATATACAATAGAAACGCCGATTATCGTTGTTTTTGGAATGGGACAAAACTGCTGTAAGTTTGAAAATCAGATTCTGCTGAAATCCATTTTAGATAAAGAAGGATATAAGGCTGGATGGATATCGTCAAATCCGCTGGGAGCGTTGTTCGGCGGTTATACGATGCCGGAGTTTCTCTATGACAGGCAGCTGGCGTTTGAGGAAAAAGTGATTCGGTTCAACCAATTTGTATATCAGCTTTCCATTGCAGAAAAACCGGATGTGTTTGTGATAGGGATTCCGGAAGGAATATCGGAATTTTCAACCCATGAATACAATCATTTTGCAGAATATCCGTTGGTAATTGGAAGCGCGGTATCGGTGGATAGCGCCGTGCTGTGTACTTATTTTATGTCAAAGCTGGATCTGGAAGGGATGAAAGAGATAAGTTTACATTGCAGAGAAAGGTTTGGATTCCCTGTACATGCGGCGTCGATCGGAAGGACGGCTTTTGAAAAGAAATCAGAGAATAAGCGGATGGCTTATCTGTTTCTTGAAGAGGAATATCTGCAGAAGCATTATGAAGCTTTGCCGGATCAGCCGGAGGTTTATGCCGGGGTATGGGAGACGGAAAAGATGACAAAAGCAATACATATCATTTTGAACAGGCTGCAGGGAAATCCGGACGCCATATAAAGGGAGGGGAAAACGTGGAGGATAGTTTAAGGGATTGTTCCAAAGGAGAGCAATATGCTGGATATAGAAAGAGCGATCTGACAGAGATGATTCAAAAAATTGTATATGAAGTAACGCAGATTTGGGTGGATTCTGAGAAAACAAATTTGCTGGATACGAAGCTGGGAATTTGCCCGGAGGATTTTCTTTATATTTTTGATTTGTTGGAGAAAAAACTTCATGTTCCGGCGGCGGATATTTTGATCGGACGATCATACCGCGTCATGGAAATGGATGCGATGAGCGGGGCGCTGCTGGAATTGTTGGAATAAGGCGTACCATACACCGTACAGTATTTAGGCAGGAGGAATGAACCTATGAAAAAATTAAATAAGAACTTTCAGGAACAGAGGAAAAGTGTTGAGGCGATGATGAGTGTGTGTGCAAATAATACTTGTGTTTGCGATTATCCGGATACGTGTAATTGCAATTCCACTTCGGCAGATTATAATCCGAGGAAGAATATGTATAATTCACTCAAAAGCCATGTTGATCAACATCTGAAAAAAATTTAAAGTATACCTTAAGAGACCGCTCCATAGGAGCGCGTCATACTGGGATGCCCGGAGGGTATATGTTATGAAAACATTCCAAAAGAGCAAGTTATAATGGCGGCCCAGAGGATATCATTTATTTAAAATTAAGAAATCTGTATGGTGTTATGGATAAGGAGGTCTGCACTTTAGACCTCCTGCTTGATGAAAGAAATCATACTTTGTAAGAAAGGCGGTGTGTGTTTGTGAATATAAGAAAAAGAGCAGGATTGTATCTGATACGAAAAAAGGGAAGGGCGGCGCTTCTGTTTTGCCTTTTGTTTCTCATGTCTATAAGCATTCTGACCGGTTTCTCCTTGAAAGAAAGCACGGAACGGGAACTGGACAGACTGCGGCTGAGCATGGCGTCTGGGTTTATCATGAAGGCAGATATGGATAATGAACTGTACAAGGAAGTGATAACTTATGAAAAAGGGCCTTCTTCTACTGTCTATGCAGGCCCTATGGTTACGGATGAAATGATAGAGAAAGTGCTTTCCTTAGATGGCGTGGAGGATTATTCAGTGATAGATGAAACTCATATGGTATGGATAAATTTAACATTAAGACCGGGGATGTATGCAGACATGGAACCGGATCCCAATCCGGATCTCAATGAGTTTATTCCGATTACGGAAGAAGAGTTGGAGTTGGACCGTCATAGTACGAATGTGTACGCCTGTAGAAACGGGAACCGTCATAAAAATTTCCGGACGGGGGCGCTTGCAATTACAGAGGGGAGAAATCTGGAAACGGAAGATCATTTTAAAGCGGTGATTTCTGACTGGCTGGCGGAAAAGAACCGTCTTGCGGTCGGGGATACGATCACGTTGGAAACGAAAGAAGGGAATTATGATGCTGTAAAAAAACCCTTAAAGAGACTGGGCGAACCTGTAGCAGTGGAGATTGCGGGGCTGTTTCATGTAAACTTCAGCCAGCCGTCCTCTGATATGACGTTTGAACAGTGTTATATAGAAAATATAATTTATGTAGACGAGGACACCTATTTCAAACTGCAGGATAATTTAAAGGAGTACGCAAGGTATCAAGATATTGAAGAGTTTTATGATAAGTATACGGAAGTGGAATTCCTAGTAAAAGATCCGGCGCAGATCGATTCCATTATGCAGCAGATCAGGGATCATGACGATATCGATCTTGAGAATATCGAACTTGAGACAGACAGCAGCGCATATGAAGCGTCCGCCGGGCCTTACCGTGGGATCCGCATTTTTTCCATGGCGCTTCTGGCATTGGGGCTGTGCGGAATGGGAGTGATCCTGTATCTGTTAATCCATCTTTGGATGCAGGGGAGAAGACATGAAGTGGGAATTTACCGTTCTGTGGGAATGAAAAAGGGGGAAATTTTAGGGCAGATGCTGATAGAATGCTTTGCCGTATCGTTTGTCTCGTTGGCGTTGGCGTTTCTTTTGGCAGGCCCTGCGGCAGCCGGGTGTGCAGACGCAGCCAAACGGCTGGCGGCGCCGAAAGAGAAACAGGAGACATATATAGTAAAAGTTGACCAGTATTTTTTGCCGCAGATTAAGAAAACATCATCGGACGAAGTATTGCTGGACGGCTCGGTTTCTGTGAGGGCAATGGGGTTCGCCGTTCTTTTTGTATGCGGGATATCAGGCGCCAGCGTGCTTGTTTCTTTTTCAAAAATTGATAGTGTAGAGCCGAAAAATTTGCTGCAGCAGATGTGATGTTCTTAGGCATTTGAAAAAATATGATCTTGCTGAAAAAAATTTAAAGTATATTTTAAAAAACACTCCAAAAGAGCAAGTTATAATGGCTGCCCAGAGGATATTATTTATTAAAATAAGGAAATCTGTACGGTGTTATGGATAAGGAGGTCTGTACTTTAGACCTCCTGATTGATGAAGGAAATTATACTTTGTAAGAAAGGCGGTGTATGTTTTGGATATAAAAAAAAGAGCAGGCTTGTATCTGATACGGAAAAAGGGAAGGGCGTCGCTTCTGTTTTGCCTTCTGTTTCTCATGTCTATAAGCATTCTGACCGGTTTCTCCTTGAAAGAAAGCACGGAACGGGAACTGGACAGACTGCGGCTGAGCATGGCGTCTGGGTTTATCATGAAGGCAGATATGGATAATGAACTGTACAAGGAAGTGATAACTTATGAAAAAGGGCCTTCTTCTACTGTCTATGCAGGCCCTATGGTTACGGATGAAATGATAGAGAAAGTGCTTTCCTTAGATGGCGTGGAGGATTATTCGGTGATAGATGAGATACACATAGCATGGACGAATTTAACATTAAGGCCGGGATTGCATTCGGACATGGAACCGGATCCCAATCCGAATCCCAATGATTTGATTCCGCGTACGGAAGAAAGGTTGGAACTGGACCGTCATAGCATAGATATATATGTTTGCAGAAATGGGGAAAGCCATAAAAATTTCCGGACGGGGGCGCTTGCAATTACAGAGGGGAGAAATCTGGAAACGGAAGATCATTTTAAAGCGGTGATTTCTGACTGGCTGGCGGAAAAGAACCGTCTTTCGGTCGGGGATACGATCACGCTGGAAACGAAAGAGGGGCATTATGACATTACCGAAAAGCCGTTAAAGAGACTGGGCGAACCTGTCACAGTGGAGATTGCGGGGCTGTTTCATCCGAACTTCAGCCAGCCGTCCTCTGATATGACGCTTGAAGAGTGTTATGTAGAAAATATAATTTATGTGGACGAGGAGACCTTTTTCAAACTGCAGGATAATTTAAAGGAGCACGCAAGGTATCAGGATATTGCAGAATCTTATGATGAGCATCATGAAGTGGAATTTCTGGTAAAAGATCCGGCGCAGATTGATTCCATTATGCAGCAGATCAGAGACCGCGACGATATCGATCTTGAGAATATCGAGCTTGAGACAGACAGCAGCGCATATGAAGCGTCCGCCGGGCCTTACCGCGGGATCCGCATTTTTTCCATGGCGCTTCTGGCGCTGGGGCTGTGCGGGATGGGAGTGATCCTGTATCTGTTAATCCATCTTTGGATGCAGGGGAGAAGACATGAAGTGGGAATTTACCGTTCTGTGGGAATGAAAAAGAGGGAAATTTTAGGGCAGATGCTGATAGAATGCTTTGCCGTATCGTTTGCCGCGCTGGCTCTGGCGTTTCTTTTGGCGGGCCCTGCGGCAGCCGGGTGCGCAGACGCGGCCAAACGGCTGGCGGCGCCGAAAGAGAAGCAGGAGACATATATAGTAAAAGTTGACAAGTATCTTTTGCCGCAGATAAAGAAAACATCCTCGGACGAAGTATTGCTGGACGGCTCGGTTTCTGTAAGTGCAATGGGTTTCGCCGTTCTTTTTGTATGCGGGATATCAGGCGCCAGCGTAATTGTTTCTTTTTCAAAAATTAATAGTGTAGAGCCGAAAAATTTGCTGCAAGCGATGTGAGCAGGCAGAATATCGTTAGAATAGATAGAAAATGCAAAGACAGGAGGTAAAAGATGGGGTCGTGCTTTGCATGGATAGTGATAGTATGCGCTTTGATTTTCAAATAATAAATATCATGTATTTTTATTTTTGTGATGGATGTTCTGGTTTTACATAAAACAACTGCTGCAGCCGTTCTCGGCAAAGCTGAGAAGCGGCGACTGCGGGGCTGATCCAGAAGCTGGTCGATGAGAATTCCACCTGGAAACTTGACCAGCATGACTACCGCAAAAAGTATGATGGGTATGCCAACCGGTACGCCGCTTTGGACAGCCTGGAAAAAGAGTATTTATAAAGAAGAAACATTGTAATATGACAAAACGGTTCGGAAAATGGCTATTCCGAACCGTTTTGTCTAAAAACTGAACAAAGAGACCTCATAAAAGAGGCCTCTCCGTTTTTACAGATTCTTAGCAGAATCCGTTGCCGCCGCATCCGCCGCAGCAGAGCAGTAATAAGATGATCCAGATACAGCTGTTGCCGCCTTCACATCCGCATCCGCCGTTTCCGTTGAAGAAACCGCCGCCGTTGCCGTTGCACAGGCTGAGCAAAATGATGAGCCAGAGAATAGAACCGCATCCTCCTTCATTTCCGCATCCACAGTTTGTTGCTGCTAAATCACTCATTTGAAAACCTCCATTTATTGATTGATTACACTTCATCATATGTAAGGGGCTTGTAAGTGTTTCCGGTGGACAAAATGAATTTTAAAAATTAGAAAATTTTCTTGACAGGAAGGGAATGATTGGTATTATAAAATAAGGCAAAAATATATTTTTAGGAGGATAAAGAATATGAATAAAATTCAGATGACAATACCGCTGGTGGAAATGGACGGAGATGAAATGACCAGAATTTTGTGGTCTATGATCAAAGACGAACTCCTTCTGCCATTTGTGGATTTGAAAACGGAATATTATGATTTGGGCTTAGAGCATAGAAATGAAACAGATGATCAGGTAACTGTGGATTCCGCCAATGCAACGAAGAAATACGGCGTTGCCGTAAAATGCGCAACGATTACGCCCAACGCAGCCAGAATGGATGAATACCATTTAAAAGAAATGTGGAAAAGCCCCAACGGAACGATCCGTGCGATTTTAGACGGAACGGTTTTTCGCGCTCCGATCATTGTAAAGGGAATTGAGCCCTGTGTGAAGAACTGGAAGAAACCCATCACCATTGCCAGACATGCTTATGGCGATGTTTACAAAGCGACGGAGATGAAAATTCCGGGAGCGGGTAAAGTCGAACTGGTTTATACCGCAGAGGACGGCAGCGAAACAAGAGAAGTCATCCATAATTTTACCGGTGCGGGCGTCATCCAGGGGCAGCACAACTTAAATAATTCCATTGAAAGCTTTGCCAGAAGCTGTTTCACCTACGCGCTGGATGTAAAACAGGATCTGTGGTTTGCGACAAAAGATACCATTTCCAAGAAATACGATCATACGTTTAAAGACATTTTCCAGGAAATTTTTGATGCGGAATACAAAGACGCTTTTGAAAAAGCGGGAATTACTTATTTTTACACGCTGATTGACGATGCGGTTGCCCGCGTAATGAAATCCGAAGGCGGATATATCTGGGCATGCAAGAATTACGACGGCGATGTGATGAGCGATATGGTATCCTCCGCTTTTGGTTCCCTTGCCATGATGACTTCCGTACTGGTTTCTCCGCAGGGCTATTATGAATATGAGGCTGCCCATGGTACGGTACAGAGACACTATTATAAGCATTTAAACGGAGAAGAGACCTCTACCAACTCAGTCGCTACGATTTTTGCATGGACCGGAGCTCTCAGAAAACGGGGAGAACTGGACCAAAATCCGGAACTGACGGCATTTGCGGACAAGTTAGAGGCTGCCTGCATACAGACCATTGAAGAAGGAAAGATGACGAAAGATCTTGCCCTTATCACATCGATTGAAAATCCCGCTGTATTGAACAGTCAGGAATTTATTCAGGCCATCCGTAATACATTAGAGGGGATGTTATGATACTAGACTGCCAAAATATATCCAAATCCTTTGGCACAGATGAAATTTTAAAACAGGTGTCCTTCCATATAGAGGAAAATGAAAAAGCGGCGATTGTGGGGATTAACGGCGCCGGAAAATCCACCTTGCTGAAAATCATTGTAAAGGAGCTTTCCCCGGATGAGGGGAAGGCTGTCTTTGCAAAGAATAAGTCCATCGGCTATCTGTCCCAGTACCAGGATGTGTCCGGACAACAGAGTATTCTGGAAGAAGTGTTATCCGCTAAGGCGGATCTGATTGAAATGGAAGAACAGCTTCGGGAAATGGAGCAAAATATGCAGTCTGTTCAGGGGGATGACTTAAACAGACTGTTAGAGAGATACAATCAGCTGAACCATGAATTTGAACTTAGGGGCGGCTATATGTACCGCAGTGAAGTGACGGGAGTCATACTGGGGCTTGGATTTCAAGAATCGGATTTTCAACGCCCTGTTTCAGAACTTTCCGGCGGGCAAAAGACAAGAGTTTTTCTTGGCAAATTACTGGTTACAAAACCGGATCTTCTGATTTTGGATGAGCCTACCAATCATCTGGATATGTCTTCAATCGCATGGCTTGAGTCGTTTCTGCTCAATTACAAAGGCGCAGTGTTGATTGTCAGCCATGACCGCTATTTTCTGGATAAAATCGTAACAAAAGTGATTGAACTGTATCAGCATAAGTCTGCCGTATTCCATGGGAATTATTCCGAATATGCGAAAAAGAAGGCGGCTCTTCGGGAGGCTATGCGGAAGGCATGGTATCACCAACAGCAGGAAATTAAACATCAGGAAGAAGTCATTGCCAAATTAAAATCCTTTAACCGGGAAAAATCCATTAAACGTGCCGAGAGCCGGGAAAAAATGTTAAACAAAATAGAACGGCTGGAAAAACCAACAGAAGAGCAGACAGATATGAAAATCCGTCTGGAGCCGAATATTACAAGCGGCAATGATGTGCTCACAGTAGAAGACCTTTCCAAATCCTTTGGCAGCAATCATCTTTTTTCCGGTCTTTTTTTTGAAATCAAACGGGGAGAACGGATTGCTTTAATCGGAGACAATGGAACCGGAAAAACAACGATTTTAAAGATTCTCAATGAGATGATTCCTTTTGATACCGGGAAAATCACCCTTGGCGTCAATGTCCATATCGCATATTATGATCAGGAGCATCATGTGCTTCATGATGAAAAAACGCTTTTTGAGGAAATCTCCGATGAATGTCCGGATATGACCAATACCCAGATAAGAAATGTCTTAGCCGCATTTTTGTTTACGGAAGATGACGTCTTCAAACGAATTGGAGATTTGAGCGGCGGTGAAAAAGGAAGAGTTTCTTTGGCAAAGCTTATGCTTTCGGAGGCAAATTTTCTGATTTTAGACGAACCTACGAACCATTTGGATATTGTTTCCAAAGAGATTTTGGAAGAGGCATTAAATCAATATACGGGAACCGTTCTTTTTGTATCCCATGACCGCTATTTTATCAACAAAACCGCTACCAGGATTCTGGATTTGACCCAGAAGACGATTGTCAATTATATCGGCAATTATGATTACTATCTGGAAAAACACGATGTACAGATGCAGACAGTGTCTGCAGCAATAGAAACAGCTGTACCTGACACAAAATCAGAATCCGGTAAACTGGAATGGAGGCAAAAGAAGGAAGAGCAGGCAAAAGAACGGAAAAAAGCAGCGCAGTTAAAGCGAACCGAAGATGAGATTGCCAAAAAAGAACAACAGATCGAACAGCTGAACGAAGAATTAAACAAGCCGGAAAACGCCACCAATTCTGCAAAACTTTTCAAAATACATGAAGAACTTACAGAAGTTACCGGTGTATTGGAAGAGCTGTATGAATTATGGGAAGAATTTGCTTGTGAAAATTGATTGCTATTCATGAGAATATGATTCAGAATTGATCAGGGAGGATTCAGGTTGGAGAAGGAAATTTCACGGGCAGTCATACGAAGAATGCCAAGATACTACAGATATCTGGGCGAATTGATTGATGCAGGCGTGGAACGTATTTCATCAAATGACTTAAGCTCGCGTATGAATGTAACGGCGTCCCAGATTCGTCAGGATTTAAATAATTTTGGAGGATTTGGGCAGCAGGGATATGGATATAATGTAAAATATTTATATGAAGAAATTGGCAAAATATTAGGCCTGAGTGAAAAACATAATATTATTATTGTAGGAGCCGGCAATCTGGGACAGGCGCTGGCAAATTATGTGGAATTTGAAAAATTCGGTTTCAGAATCATTGCGTTGTTTGATGTGAATCCGAAACTGAAAGGTCAGTCGATTCGGGGAATCGGAATCCATATGCTGGATGAACTGGATGCATTTATCCGGAAAGAGCATGTGGATATCGCCGCTCTTACTGTTCCGAAGGCCAATGCAGATACAATAGCAGCACATCTGGTAGAACTGGGCATTCCGGCAATCTGGAATTTTGCCCATGTGGATTTAAAACTGCCGGATCAGAATGTGGTGGTGGAAAGCGTACATCTTTCAGACAGTCTGATGCAGTTATCTTATAATATTGCAAAGAATAAAAAGGAATAAAAAATGTATCTTGTAAACAGTCAGGAAATGAAACAATGCGACAAGAACACGATCGCATATTACGGAATGCCTTCCATGGTATTAATGGAACGGGCGGCGCTTTCTGTTTTTTCCGAAATCACAAAGCGTTTTCCTCAAAAAGAAAGCCGCATATTGGTGCTCTGCGGCGTGGGCAATAACGGCGGCGACGGCTTTGCCGCTGCAAGGCTTCTGCATCTGGCGGGATATCCTGTGGAAGTATTCTGTCCCGGAAACAAAGAAAAAATGACTCCGGAGACAAAAAATCAATATGACACTGCCAGAAAATATCATGTCCCGGAAATAACAGAATTATCGGAAACCACATATGCCATAGTAGCAGACGCTTTATTTGGAATCGGCCTCTGCCGTCAGATTGAAGGGAGACTGGCCGATACGATACAAACGCTGAATCAAATGTCTGCGTATAAAATTGCCGTGGATATTTCTTCTGGCATAGATGCAGATACAGGAGCAAAATTGGGAACGGCTTTTTTGGCGGATTTGACCGTAACTTTTGGATTTGCCAAAATCGGGCAGCTTTTATATCCGGGAGCGGAATACACGGGAGAACTTGTTGTTGCAGATATCGGAATTGATGCAAATAGTTTCTTGGAGCAAAAACCATTCGGAATATCTCTTACAAAAGAGGATGCAGCCGGATTGCTTCCGGTGCGAAAAGCCTACTCCAATAAAGGCAGCTATGGAAAAGCCCTGATTGTGGCAGGTTCTCCTGATATGGCGGGCGCCGCTTATTTTGCAGCAAAAGCGGCTTATCAAAGCGGATGCGGGCTGGTACGCATTTTAACGGCAATAGAAAACCGGGAAATTCTTCTGTCAAAACTGCCGGAGGCAATTCTGACGACTTATGATTCCGGTGAAAATTTCAGTGAAAAAACAGCTGCAAAACTGGAAGAATGCATCCGGTGGGCAGACGCTGTTTTGATCGGACCTGGACTTAGCTGCAGTGTGACGGCGCAGAAAATAACAGAACAGGTTCTGAAATACACAGAAAAGAAAATGGCATTCGATGCAGATGCTTTGAATATTCTTTCCGGACAAAAGGAATGGCTCGCAAGAATGACCGAAAATCAGGTTGTTACTCCGCATTTAGGAGAAATAAGCCGCCTGACAAACATCTCTATAGACCGGATTCAGAAAAATCTTTTGCAGACAGCATTGGATTTTGCCAAAGATCATAAGCTGATATGTGTTTTAAAAGATGCAAGAACGGTGATTGGAACGCCGGACGGAACATTTTATATTAATACAACCGGCAGCCATGGTATGGCAACAGGGGGCAGCGGTGATGTTCTTGCAGGATTCTTAACCGGTTTTATGGCTCAGGGACTGACCTGTCAGAAGGCGGCGGCGCTTTCTGCTTATCTCCATGGCAGAGCGGGAGAACTTGCAGCATCAGAAAAAGGCCCATACAGTATGCTTGCGTCTGATCTGCTGGATGAAATTCCCAAGGCAATTCAGGAATTATCTGATTGGAGGGAGCAGAGCTTATGAAAACATATGAAAGAATTTATGCCAAAATTAATTTAGATGCGGTTGCCCATAATCTGAAATCCATTGAACAAAAAATTTCACCAGAGACAAAAATTATCGCTGTGGTAAAAGCAGATGGTTATGGACACGGCGCAGCGGAAATTGCCAGGGAACTGGAACCTTCTGACCGTGTATTTGGATTTGCGGCAGCAACGGCAGAAGAGGCATTTTCCCTGCAAAGAAGCGGCGTCCGGAAACCGATTTTGATTTTGGGATACACTTTTGAAAAAGATTACATTGAAATGATTCAAAAACAGATCAGACCCACGGTGTATTCCTTTGAAATGGCGGAAGCATTTTCAAAAGCAGCCTGCCTTGCAGGGGAAAAGGCGTATCTGCATATCAAAATTGATACCGGAATGAGCCGGATCGGTTATCAGGCTGTCCCCCAGGCAGCAGATGAAATCGCAAAAATAAAAGCCCTTCCCGGTATTGTCATAGAAGGCATTTTTACTCATTTTGCAAGGGCGGATGAAACAGACAAATCCTCTGCCAAAGAGCAGATGCGGCTTTTTTTATCTATGATCGAGATGTTGAGAAAGCGGAATGTGGACATTCCCCTGAAACACTGTTCCAACAGCGCGGGAATCGCGGAACTAAGAGAGGCCGATCTGAATCTCGTTCGGGGCGGCATTATTCTTTACGGCCTCTGGCCCTCGAATGAAGTGAGCAGAGATTCCATATCTTTAAAACCGGTGATGGAATTAAAAAGTAAAATTGTACATATCAAAACGTTAGAACCCGGAAGGTGTATCAGCTATGGCGGAACTTACCGGCTTAAGGAACCGAAAAGGATTGCCACGATTCCTGTCGGATATGCAGACGGCTATCCCAGAAGTCTTTCCAGCAGAGGCTATGTACTGATTCACGGAAAAAAAGCGCCTGTTTTGGGCAGAATCTGTATGGATCAGTTTATGGTGGATGTTACGGATATTCCGGAGGCGAAACTGTTAGATCCTGTCACGCTGCTGGGCTGTGACGAAGGAGCCTTTCTTTGCATGGAAGAGTTAGGAGATCTCTCAGGACGTTTCAATTATGAATTTGCCTGTGATATCGGAAAACGGGTTCCCCGCATTTTTTATAAAAATAATCAGCCGTATGCTGTGAGAGATTATTTTACGGAATAAATGAATAGAACCGCCAAAAGCGGAAATACTTTTCCTATCAAGGATAAGGAGTGAGTATTTATGGCGATTCACAGAGGAGATATTTATTATGCGGATCTTCGGCCGGTAGTCGGATCGGAACAGGGCGGCGTCAGACCGGTGCTGATCATCCAGAATGATGTGGGCAACCGTCATTCCCCGACTGTTATCTGTGCGGCAATCACCTCTCAGATGCACAAAGCGAAATTACCGACACATGTAGCCCTTGACAGTGAAAAGTATGATATGGTAAAAGATTCTGTCATTTTACTGGAGCAGCTTCGTACAATTGATAAGAAAAGATTAAAAGACAAAGTGTGCCATTTAGACAACAGTATGTTGTTTAAAGTAGATAAGGCGCTGGAAGTAAGTCTGGAATTACTTACATAATCTTGACGAAAGCACCGGATAATGGTATATTTCAGATGTTTGTAAGGAATTTTAGCAATATCAAAGGAGAAATGAATATGGATGATTGTGATAGTCCGTATATAGGGCTTATCGTGCTGCTGCTGTTTCTTATTCTGCATATCGTTTTGTATGGATTTATGTCTGCAATATCAAATCTAAACGAGAGCAGTCTGGAAAAACAGGCAAAAGAAGGAGATAAAAAGGCATCTTTATTGCTGCTGCTTGGGAAAAAGCCAACCGGCAGCGTACATAATCTGCAGTTCTTCGTAACAGGAATGCATCTTGCTGCGGGCGCTTATGTGATTTCCCGATTTCCTCCCGTGCCCCGGATCTTAGCGCTGAGCATATATTGGCTGCTGATTCTGGCATTTGGTATGTATGCTCCCATGAAAATTGCAGATAAGAAATCGGAAAAATGGGGAAGAGGACTTTGCAGACTGGTTTCATTGTTTACATTGGCCGGTTTTCCTTTTGTAAAGTGCATGGAATTTACGGCAGATTGTTTTGTCCGTCTCTTTGGCATAGATCCCAAAGCAGATCCTGAAGATCTCACGGAAGAAGAGATTATGTCTATGGTGAATGAAGGGCATGAACAGGGCGTGCTGCTTGCAAGCGAAGCGGAAATGATACACAATATCTTTGAATTCGGAGATAAAGAGGCCAAAGATATTATGACGCACCGGAAAAATATCAAATCTCTGGAAGGAGAAATGACATTCGCCAAGGCAATGGACTTTATGACGGAAAGCGGGAATTCCAGATTTCCTGTTTACACCGGAGATATAGACAATATCATCGGTGTCTTACATATCAAAGAAGCTTTACAAATCTCTACCGATCAGAACTGTTACGACCGTCCCATTCAGGAAATTCCAAATCTGGTCCGAAAAGTAGACTTCATTCCGGAAACAAGAAATATCCATCTGCTGTTCAAAGAAATGCAGGCAAAAAAGAGCCATATGGTCATTGTGGTAGACGAATATGGACAGACTTCCGGAATTGTTGCAATGGAAGATATTTTAGAGGAGATTGTGGGCAACATTTTAGACGAGCACGACGATTATGAAGAAATGATTCTGAAACAGACAAACGGAAGTTATGTTATGAACGGAATGGCGGATTTTGAAGACGTGGCCAAAGCCCTTGAATTAGAAGGAGCGGAAGAAGACGCTTATGAAACCCTGAACGGGTTTCTGATTTCCAAAATAGATAAAATACCGGAGGAAGATGACCGGATTGAAGTCATCTCCCACGGATATTGTTTTAAGATACTTGCAGTAGAAAATAAAATCATTCAAAAGGTTTTGGTTACAAGGAAAGAGGATAGTCCTTGTCAGAATCCGGAAAGAATGGTAAAATAATAATTATAACAGAAAGAGGGAGTATTATGTCAGGACATTCTAAATTTGCCAACATCAAACACAAGAAAGAGAAAAACGATGCGGCAAAAGGAAAAATATTTACGATTATCGGAAGAGAAATTGCCATTGCCGTCAAAGAAGGCGGCCCAGATCCTGCAAACAACAGCAAGCTCAGAGACGTCATTGCGAAAGCCAAATCCAATAATATGCCAAACGACACTATTGAGCGCGGCATTAAAAAAGCTGCCGGCGATACGACGAATGTCAACTATGAGCAGGTTACATATGAAGGATATGGACCATCCGGAACGGCGATTATAGTAAAAGCCCTTACCGACAACAAGAACCGTACGGCTGCCAATGTACGAAATGCCTTTACCAAAGGATACGGCAGTATCGGCACCCAGGGATGCGTTTCCTATATGTTCGATGAAAAAGGACAGATTATCGTCGCAAAAGAAGACTGTGAGATGGATGCAGACGACCTTATGATGACTGCGTTAGACGCCGGGGCAGATGATTTTGTAGAAGAAGAAGACAGCTACGAAATTCTTACGACGCCGGATGCCTTTTCAACAGTCAGAGAAGCTTTGGAGAAAGAGAACATTCCCATGGCAAATGCAGAAGTAACTATGCTGCCTCAGACTTATGTTGCATTATCCGAAGAAACAGATTTAAATAACATTCAGAAAATCTTAGATCTTTTAGACGAAGATGACGATGTACAGGAAGTATTCCACAACTGGGAAGAATCCTAGAACCCGACGACCGCATATAATAGGAGAATTGATATGAGCGCAAATTACAGGCCGGAAACAATCTGTATCCAGTCAGGCTGGAAACCGCAAAAAGGGGAGCCGAGAGTGCTGCCGATTTATCAGAGCACTACTTACAAATACGATAACAGCGACCAAATGGGAAGACTGTTTGATTTAGAAGAGTCCGGTTATTTTTATACCAGGCTGCAGAATCCCACAAACGATGCGGTAGCATCCAAAATCACAGAATTGGAAGGCGGAATTGCAGGTATGCTGACTTCTTCCGGACAGGCAGCGAATTACTATGCCGTTTTTAATATCTGTGAGGCGGGAGATCACTTTATCTGCTCGAATTCCGTATACGGCGGTACCTTTAATCTCTTTGGCACTACCATGAAAAAGCAGGGGATTTCCTGTACCTTTATTGATCCGGACGCCTCAGATGAAGAAATCGAAGCAGCATTTCTGCCAAACACCAAAGCAGTGTTTGCAGAGACGATCTCAAATCCTTCATTGGTAGTTCTGGATATCGAACGGTTTGCCGCCATTGCGCACAAGCACGGCGTTCCGCTGATTATAGACAATACATTTGCAACGCCGATCAACTGCAGGCCCTTTGAATGGGGCGCGGATATCGTGACGCATTCCACTACAAAATATATGGACGGACACGCCATGAGCGTAGGGGGCGCGATTATTGATTCCGGCAATTTTGACTGGATGGCTCACAAAGATAAATTTCCGGGACTGACAACGCCGGATGAATCTTATCACGGAATAATATATGCCGAGAAATTCGGCAAAATGGCTTTTATTCAGAAAGCGACAGCACAGTTGATGCGCGACCTTGGCTCGATTCAGTCTCCCCAGAATGCATTTTTATTAAATGTGGGGCTTGAGACTCTGCATTTGCGCATGCCGAGGCATTGTGAGAATGCATTAAAAGTTTCTGAATATTTAGAAAAACACGAAAAGGTTGCCTGGGTAAATTATGCAGGCCTGAAAAGTAATAAATATCATGCATTAGCCGAAAAATATATGCCGAACGGAACCTGCGGTGTTATCTCTTTTGGACTAAGGGGCGGAAGAGACGTATCCGTTGCATTTATGGATAAGTTGAAACTTGCCGCTATTGTAACGCATGTGGCGGATGCAAGAACCTGTGTGCTGCATCCGGCGAGCCATACGCATCGTCAGATGACGGATGCGCAGCTCATTGAGGCGGGGGTGGCGCCGGATTTGATTCGTTTTTCCGTAGGCATCGAACATGCAGAAGATATTATTACTGATTTAGAACAGGCATTAGCAGCCATATAAAAGGAGGGATTTTTACATGAAAAAAATACTTTTTGCTGCATCGGAATGCGTTCCGTTTATCAAAACAGGAGGACTTGCAGATGTATGCGGCGCGTTACCAAAGGAATTTTCAAAGGATGAGTGGGATGTCAGGGTAGTACTGCCGAATTACAGCTGTATACCGGAGCATTTCAGGAGCAGATTTGAATATGTTACCCATTTTTATATGAGTGCAGGAAGCTATATTCAGAACAAATATGTCGGTGTATTAAAATATGAATTGGATGGCATTACATACTATTTCATTGACAATGAAGAGTATTTTAACTGTTTCCAGCCTTATGGAAATATCCGCTATGATATCGAGAAATTCTGTTTCTTCGATAAGGCAGTTTTATCCATGCTGCCGCAGGTTAATTTCCGGCCGGATCTGATTCACTGTCATGACTGGGAGACAGGTTTTATTCCGGTATATCTCAAAAATGAATTCAGTGCAGACGGATTTTTCTGGGGAATCAAGACAATTATGACCATCCACAATCTGAAATTCCAGGGAGTTTGGGATATTCAGACTATGCGGGGCCTGACCGGTTTTGCAAACGGACTGTTTGCGCCGGATAAACTGGAATACAAAAAAGACGCCAATATGTTAAAGGGCGGATTGGTTTATGCTGATTATATTACAACGGTCAGCGATTCCTATGCAAACGAGATTCAGACGGGAGAATATGGCGAAGGACTGGAAGGACTGCTTTCCGCAAGGCATTTCGATATGCAGGGTATTGTAAACGGGATTGACTATGATGTTTACAATCCGGCAACAGACGGAAAAATTTACAGCAATTATGATCAGAGCAACTGGAGACAGAAGAAGAGTCATAATAAGACAAGGCTTCAGCAGGATTTAGGGCTTGCCGTTGATAAAAAGAAATATATGATCGGTCTGATTTCCCGTTTGACAGATCAGAAGGGACTGGATCTGATTAATTATATGATGGATTATATTGCAGATGAGTTTACGCAATTTGTAGTAATCGGAACCGGAGATATGAAATATGAAAATATGTTCCGTCATTATGCATGGAAATATCCCGATCGTATTTCCGCAAATATCTGCTATTCCGATGATCTGGCACATAAATTGTATGCCGCTGCAGATGCTTTTCTGATGCCGTCAAGGTTTGAACCCTGTGGTCTGACACAGCTGATTTCCTTCCGTTACGGCACGGTTCCCATTGTAAGAGAAACCGGCGGATTAAAAGATACGGTTATGCCGTTCAATGAATACGAAAATACGGGAGAAGGTTTTTCCTTTACCAATTACAATGCAGATGAGATGCTTGGCATTATCAATTACTCCAAACATATCTACTTCGATAGAAAACGGCAATGGAATCAGATGGTTGACAGAGGAATTACAAAGGATTATTCCTGGAAATCTTCCAAAGAAAGATATCAGGGGCTTTACAACTATCTGCTTGGATATTAAAACAAATTCCGGTTATACTAAACAAAAAGGAGGGTATTTATTACCCTCTGTTTTTGTGAGGTAAAGTTATGAGCGATACAAATCAAAATCAGGAAGAAATGGACAATATTAAGGAGTATGGACAGACGGTTTTAAATAACGGCAACACAGACCATCAAATACACCTTCTGAATATCATTGGAGAAATCGAGGGACATGAATGTCTGCCTTCCACTACAAAAACCACCAAATATGAACATGTTCTGCCGCAGCTTGCCGTAATTGAGGACAGCGATAAAATAGACGGCATCTTATTGATGTTAAATACAGTGGGCGGAGATGTGGAAAGCGGGCTTGCCATTGCGGAAATGGTGGCCTCCATCCATAAACCTTCTGTTTCCCTTGTTCTGGGAGGCTCTCACTCTATTGGCGTGCCTCTCGCCGTTTCCACCGATTATTCCTTTATTGTCCCAAGCGGCACCATGGTGATCCATCCTGTCCGTATGAGCGGTACGGTAATCGGCGCAAAACAGACCTATGATTATTTTAAACAGATGCAGGACCGTATTTTAAAATTCATTGAATCGCATTCGGGCGCAAAACAGAACCGTATGGAAGAGCTGATGATGAACACGGATATGATGTCGAAGGATCTGGGAACGATTTTAGTGGGAGAAGAAGCGGTAAAAGAAGGTTTGATCAATGAAGTAGGCGGAATTCATGATGCGGTGAATAAGCTGCATGAGCTGATTGCGCAGAGGAAAAATGATTCAGATAAATAAACAATAAAAAGTTGACAGAAAAGCATTCGGATCGAAAAATCCAAATGCTTTTTTGAAATGTGCGCCCAACGGCGCACATTTTTAACAGGTGAAACATTTTCTTTGATGACAACTCATCTAAAATATGGTAAACTGATAAAGAATGCATGTAACTGTTAAGGTATTGACCGGTTACGAATGATTTTTTACAGGAGGACGATATGTCATTTTTTGATGCGATACTTATGGGTGTGATACAGGGATTGACGGAATTTCTGCCGGTCAGCAGTTCCGGACATCTGGCTTTATTTAAGATATTATTTGATGTAAACACAGATACAGGAATGCTGTTTGATGTTCTTTTGCATTTGGGAACAGTAATTGCAATTTTTGCTGCATTTTATAAAGATATTTTTCGTATGATAGGAGAGGGATTTGCAATTATATGGGATTTCTTAAAAAACGTCAAAATCTTCTGCACAAATGTGATTGGGCAAAAAGACGATCCCTATTATAAATTAATTGACAACAGCTACCGGAAGTTTGTGATGTTGGTAATCGTATCTACGATACCCACCGGAATCATCGGATATGCAGCTGCCGACGTAGTGGAGTCTGCATCTGAAATTTTAATCATTCCGGGAATTTTTCTGGTACTGACTTCCGTGCTTTTGTTTATTTCTGACAGAATTGATTCCGGCAGCAAAACTCCCAAAAACGTTACATATTCCAATGCTTTCTTTATTGGGATTTGTCAGGGTCTGGCTACTTTGCCGGGATTGTCCCGTTCAGGAACGACGATTACAGCTTGCCTGCTGAGTAACTTTAACCGCAAATTTGCAGTTAAATATTCCTTTATCATGTCCATTCCCGCAGTGTTAGGGGCTGTTGTTCTGAAACTTTCTGATTTGTCCAGCATATCGGTTTCATCTTCAGACTGGGCCTGCTATCTGGCGGGTATTTTGTGCGCGGCAGTGATCGGTTATATTTGTATCAAAACTATGCTCGTCATCGTAAGAAGGAGAAAATTCACGATTTTTGCAGTTTATTGTCTGATTGTCGGAGCAGTCTCCATTGGCGGATATTTTTATATGGCATAAGCAACGGAGGAAATTATGGCAGCGAAACGGAAAAATTCTCGAAGCCGGAGCAATACCGGAAAGACTTCGGCCAGAAAATCAACCGGCAGGAAAAACAGCCGTAAGAAACCAAAAGGACTTGAGTTTGAAAGTGAAATTGTACTCTGGATTTTACTTGCAGTATCCATTCTTTTATTTGTAAGCAATTTTGGAATCGGCGGCAAAATCGGAAATGCAGCCAGCACATTTATATTTGGATTATTTGGAATTATGGCATACATATTTCCGGTTTTTCTCTTTGTAGGTTCCTGTTTTCTTATTTCAAACAGAAAAAATCATTTTGCAATCTTCAAATTTATCGCAGGTATTTTATTGTTTTGTGGTATTTGTATGTTTTCTCAGCTTTTGGTTCAGGATTCCCATATGGAAACATCTGCAATGATCAAAACGGCGTATGTCAATTCCGCCAGCCGGAAAATAGGAGGAGGCGCTTTGGGCGGCATCTTTGTGCAGCTGTGCGTACCCAATTTTGGTATTTTCGGCTCATTCGTTATTGATATTATTGTTATGATTATTTCCCTGGTATTGATCACAGAACGCTCTGCACTGATGGGCATGAAACGAGGCGGGCAGAAAATCTACCAATCTGCCAAAGAAGACGCCAGAAGAATTCATGACAGACAGCAGAAAAAGGAAGAAGAACAGGAGCTGAAACGGATGGATAAAAAAGTATCCGGCGTAGCCATGGATACGACGCTCCAGAAAAAAGAAGATCCTTTTGGAGATGAAATCAGTGAAATCAAACCAGAATCCACAGAGAAGTTCCCAAAAGTCAAAAAACGGGAACATATTCCGATTACTTCCACGCCCCGGAAAAAAGAATTGACGGAAGAAATTTCATTGCCGGAAATTTTTATTGAACCGGTGGAAGCAGAACCGCAGACATCGGTTCAGGAAGAGACTACAAAAGATACAGAGTACGAAGATGCCGCGATTCTGGAGGGCATTTTATCTGATGTGAAAAATATGACGGAGCCGGAAGAATATGAAGAGCCGGAATATGAAGAGGCGATGATAGAAGAGGCGCCGCAATCTGCTGCAAAACCGGCTGCAGAAACTGTGCAAAAAGAAAAAAAAGATACCCCGGTTGTCGTCAGCCAGGAGCCCCGGGAATACCGTTTTCCTCCGGTTTCTCTTTTGAAACAGGGCGGTTCCAAAGCAATGGGAGATTCCAGGGCGCATCTTCAGGAAACAGCATTAAAACTTCAGCAGACATTAAAAAATTTCGGCGTCAATGTTACGATTTTAAATGTCAGCAGCGGACCATCTGTAACCCGCTATGAGATCCAGCCGGAAATGGGTGTGAAAGTCAGCAAAATTGTAAATCTTACAGATGATATCAAATTAAATCTGGCAGCCTCGGATATTCGTATGGAGGCTCCCATTCCCGGAAAAGCCGCTATCGGAATTGAAATTCCCAACAAAGAAACGGTGGCCGTTATGTTCCGGGATCTGATTGAATCAGAAGAGTTTCAGAAAAATACATCAAAGATTGCCTTTGCTGCCGGCAAAGATATTGCCGGCAAGGTCATTGTCACAGACATTGCCAAAATGCCGCATCTTTTGATTGCGGGAGCTACCGGCTCCGGTAAATCCGTATGTATCAATACCATTATTATGAGTATTTTATATAAAGCGCATCCGGATGATGTAAAACTGATTATGGTGGACCCAAAAGTTGTAGAATTAAGCGTTTACAATGGAATTCCACATCTGATGATTCCTGTCGTCACAGATCCAAAGAAAGCGGCGGGAGCGTTAAACTGGGCTGTTGCAGAAATGGATGACCGCTATAAGAAATTTGCGGAATACGGCGTGCGGGATCTAAAGGGATATAATGCCAAAGTAGAATCTATTGCAGATATTGAAGAAGAAAATAAACCTCAGAAACTGCCGCAGATCGTAATTATCGTAGATGAGCTGGCTGATTTGATGATGGTAGCCTCCCATGAAGTGGAAACGGCAATCTGCCGTTTGGCACAGCTTGCCAGAGCTGCCGGACTGCATCTGATTATTGCAACGCAGCGCCCGTCGGTTAATGTCATTACCGGTTTGATCAAGGCCAATATGCCCTCCAGAATTGCTTTTTCCGTAACTTCCGGCGTAGATTCCAGAACAATTTTAGATATGGTGGGAGCAGAGAAACTTTTGGGAAAAGGCGATATGCTTTTCTTCCCCCAGAATTTTCAGAAACCGCTCCGGGTTCAGGGAGCATTTGTCTCCGACAAAGAAGTGTCAGACGTTGTAGATTTTCTGAAAGAGGAAAACGGCATCGTAGAATACAATGCAAAAGTACAGGAGAAAATGGAGCAGTCGGAAAACAGCACGGTTGCAATTTCAGACGGTTCCGGCAAGGCGGATGACAAAGACGTCCTGTTCAAGGACGCGGGCAGATTCCTGATCGAAAGCGAAAAAGGCTCCATAGGTTCTATTCAACGGAAATTTAAAGTTGGATTTAACCGGGCTGCGCGAATCATGGATCAGTTGGAGGAGGCTGGACTGGTGGGGCCGGAAGAAGGAACAAAGCCAAGAAAAGTACTGATGTCTCCGGAAGAATTTGAACAATATTTACAAGAATGTTAGGTAATTGTTAAATGTTTTTTGTCTTTGATGTGGATAACTATCCGTATATAA
>CAJUEY010000015.1 GCA_910585825.1 uncultured Lachnospiraceae bacterium
TCCGTTCCTTCGGCTTTTCCTCCGTCAGTATCAGGCGCACCATTGCAAGGGTAAGTTCCCCAGTCTTGCCATATTCCTTGATTTTTGCAGACTGCGCCATGCTGACGTTACAGCCTTTTTCCTCTATGACTGCCTGCACCCACTGCTGCGCTTCCTCCGCCAGAAAGGAAATGTCAACGCCCTGTGAGAAACCGAGCTTTTTACCGTCCACCATAGCAAGGAGTTCATCAGACAGGCGGGAGAGCCAGATATACCGCTGAACCTTTTTAGCGTTCTCCCCGGCAGCTTCCCCGACCTCATCCAGTGTGTTTCTGCCTGACTTCTTCCCCTGATGCTTCATGGCTTCATATTTCATCTTGTAGGCTCTCGCCTTCTCACTCGGTAAAATATCTTCCCTCTGGATATTGGAATCCACCATGATAATCGTAGCTTCATCATCGGTGTAGTTGCGGACAACCACAGGCATCTCCGTCTTTCCGGCAAGCTCCGAGCCACGTTTGCGGCGGTGTCCGGCTATGATTTCATAGCCGCCGCCCGCCCTCGGTCTTGCAATCCCCGGCACAAGCACCCCGTACTGGCGGATACTCTCGGTTGTTTCCTCCATCTTCTCATCGTCCTCCACCCGGAAAGGGTGGTCTTTGAACGTGTAAAGCTCTGCCAGCGGCGCATTGATAATCTGCTCTATCCCATTTTCCTGTGCGGTATTCCCACCGAACAAATCATCAAAACTTTCCAGAGCAACCTTTGATGCGCTTCTTGGTTTTGCGTTACTGCCCATCTGCAAGCACCTCCTTTGTCAGAGAATCGTAAGCTGACGCCACTTTTCCCTTTGGATCATGCTTGTAGATGCTGACACCCTCCGCTGAAATCTCCGCCGCCCGGACAGAAATGGGAATGACATTGGCAAATATCCTCACCCGGCTTCCGTATGCCTCCTTCAGCATGGCGCTGATGTCCTTTGCGTAGTTCGTCCGGCTGTCCACCATTGTAAGCAGAATCCCCTCAATCTCCAGTTTCGGGTTAATCTGCCGCTTTACCTTGCCGACCGTCTTAATAAGCTGCTGCAAGCCTTTGACGGGCAGATATGCCGCCTGTACGGGTATCAAGATGCTGTCGGCGCTGGCAAAGGCATTTATGGTAATCATGCCGAGGGAAGGCATACAGTCAATCAAGATATAATCGTAGCTCTCCCTGACAATCTCTATGTACGACCTCAGCACCGTTTCCCGGCTCATCACATTCACAAGGGAAACCTCCAGACCGGAAAGCTCAATGTTCCCCGGCATTAAGTCTATCCCTTCCTCATGGTGGAGGATACCTTCCCCCGGCTCTACTTCCTCGTCATTGATTAAGTTCCCCATAATGGTTGCAAGCGTGACTTCCAGACTGTCCGGCTCTGTAAAGCCTAAACTTGCGGTCAAACTGCCCTGTGCGTCCGCATCAATCAAAAGCACTTTCTTTCCCTGTTTTGCAAGTCCTATGCCTAAATTGCTTGTGGTAGTGGTCTTTCCCACTCCGCCTTTCTGATTTGCGATTGCGATTATTTTACACATGATGATTCTCCTTTGCTTCTACTGGTTTTCTTTTACGTTGCTTTTTCTGACTTCCACATAAGTCCTGTAATATTTCTTTGTCCCTTTGTTTGGGAACATATCGGAAAACTCCGTCACCTCGATTTTCGGGTTACGCTGTAAAATCTTCCCGAACCACTTAATATCGTTCTTCGTTCCCATAAGTCTGACTTTTAACATCAATCCCGTCCTCCAAGCATGGCGTACAACTTGTGGTTATATGTTACATATTCCGGATAACGAATCTGTACCGCCTGCCAAAAATAAGGCGCATAGGCACAGCAGAACAGTTCTTCCACTGTGTACCGTCTGCACTCGTCCACCTGTTCCTCCGCATCATCGTAATCAAAGACACTTGGCGTACCATTGCAGTAAAGGTTAAACGCCATCCTGACTACTTTTAAGCTCCCGCTGGTCTGCCATCCTTCATGCAGACACTCCGTTATTACACATCCTGTCTTAAAGTTATAAATGCTTTTGATATTTCTTCTTGTGTCATCGCTGATACCAAGACAATATACAAGCGCTTTGTGGTACACGTCCTGATACCTGACCTCTTTCAATTTCTCATAGTAGAATTTTTCATGTGCATCGCTGATAAAAATAATCTCTTTCGCTTTCTCTGCTCTTAACGCTGTGTTTGACATTTTTCTGTTCCTCCTTTTAAAATTGAATTGAAAAGAGCATCCCGCTATGGAATGCCCTATATAAAAAATAGGGACACTCTCACTCAAGTATCCCTATCTATCCTCTATCACTATATCTGATAGTCCTCTATTCACTTTCATTGTCAGGATTTTTTGTGTTCCCCGTACCGAGGTCTAACGCCACAACTACGGTTACTTTCTTCACAAGTATCTTTTCCTTATGATTTTCACCGATTTTGTTGAAACTGAAAAATGTCACAAAGTGCGTAAATTCAAGGATTTCTAGGTATCTTTCCTTTGTATCAACACCACAGTCTCCACATGCCCCGTCCCCGGAAACATATCCACGCAGCAAATCCGCTTCGCCTCATACCCATACCTCTGCAAACATTCCAAATCCCTCGCAAGACTCGTCGGCTTGCAGGAAATATAAAGCATCTCCTTCACACCCATACGCCTGCCAATTTTCTCAAGAGCCTTCGGATGAATCCCATCGCGCGGCGGATCTAACACAATAAAATCCGGTTTTTCTTCGATATCATCAATCACTTTTAATACATCCCCTGCTATAAATTCACAATTCGACAAACCGTTTCGCAGCGCATTCTCTTTAGCGGCTGCCACTGCCTCTTCCACAATCTCCACCCCTATCACTTTATCTGCAACAGGCGATAACATCTGAGCAATCGTTCCTGTTCCGCTATACAAATCAAAAACGTTCCTCTTCTTCTGTTCTTTCGCATTTATAGCATCTCCGATAAACTCTCGCGCCGTCTCATAAAGCACTTCCGCTCCCAGAGAATTCGTCTGAAAAAAGGAAAAGGGTGTAATCTTAAATTCCAGACCAAGGATTTTCTCATAAAAATAATTTTGTCCATACAAAATATCTGTCCCGTCATCCCGAATCACATCTGCCAGGCTGTCATTTCTGGTATGTAAAATTCCAACAATTTTTCCTTCAAAAGAAATCTTTAAAATGCGCTCTTTCATTTCTTCTAAAACCACATTTTCATCAAATCCCGCCGTCTGCATGCTGGTGACCAAATCAATTAAAATTTCTCCTGTTTTAACCGCTTTGCGTACCAATAAATGGCGCAAATACCCCTCATGACGCATCTTATGATAATAAGAAATTCTTTTTTCCCCAAAAAAAGTTCTGACACATTCCAAAATGCGGCGGTAGTCCCCATCCACAATCTGGCAATTTCCCACATTTACAATATCATAAAAGCTCCCTCTTTTATGCATTCCCAATGCCAGCGGCCCGTCTTTTTCCGTATCTCCAAAAGAAAATTCCATTTTGTTGCGATAGGCAAACTGTCTGGGACTCCTCTTAATTCCTTCAAAAAGAGCGTCAAAATCTTTACCATCCTCCGCTAATACCGGACAGAGCAATTCTCTCACCTGGCGTTCTTTCAATTTCAACTGCTCCTCATAATCCAAATTCTGATAGGTGCAGCCGCCGCAGATGCCAAAGTGTGGACAGGCAGGAGCAGCAAGTTCTACCGGAGAATTTTCTAAAACCTCTAAAAGCCTGCCTTCACATTTCCCTTTTCTAATTTTATTGACTAAAAAAGAAACCTTCTGTCCGGGAATTGTATTTTTTACAATTACCTTTTGTCCCTTTTCTGTCAGAACAACGCCTTTGTTGGGAAATGTCACTTCTTTAACAATTCCTTCTGCAACCTCTCCTTTTTTCATTTCTCCTTCAATCCTTTCTAAAAATACTGCCATTTTCTGTTATATACATTGCATCATAGATTATGGGGTGTAATATACAAACGATTTTGCTACGCGCATGCAATATGCGAATAGACTTTCTCTGACACCTTTTTACATACGAAAGTCCCCAAAAAAAGGACCGCTTGACTGCGGCCCTTTCTGCTTGCTCTCAAATGTCCGGTTATTTATCGCTTTCCTCTTCTTCCTCTTCTTCATCATCAAAAAAATCGTCTTCAAATTCATCTTCCAGATCGTCTTCAAAATCTTCCAGATAATCCGGGGTGAAGAAACGGTAAATACCGTAAGCTGCTGCTGCAATTGCTGCAACAATTCCAAGGATCGCAAAAATCCAAACAATTTTTGTTGCTTTTTTCTCATCATCATCTTTCTTTTTCAGCAAGTCGTTTAATTTAGTCATTGTTAAAAAATCATCTACTTTATTCATGCCGTCCACTCCTTTTTATTGTTCTTGGAAAAATCTTTTTCCTTTGCTGTTCTCGCATGATTACATCATGTATATTATAACATATCTTTTCCTATTCACAAATAAAAAATTACAGTTTCTATAACTTTTTATACTTTTTTTAATTTTGCAAAAGCTGCAAACATTTTTTTTGTACCTGCCGTATCAAAATCCACCGTCACCTCATAATCTCTGCCGCCGCTTACAATCTGCGTTACTACGCCTTCTCCGAACTTAATATGGCGTATTCTGTCTCCCTCTTTATAATCCAGCTCTGTTTTGATCTGGGAGCCAAAGTTTCTGGGCAGATCATATTTGTCGGCCGCCATTGGTTTTTCCCTCAGAACTTCTTTTGCTTTCATAAAAGCCGCTTTTCTGGGAGACGTCTCCATAAATTTGTTCTTTTCCACCCTCGGTTCTGATTTTCCCATATCTAAGAGTTCTCTTGGTATTTCTTCGACAAACCTGGATACTTTATTATATTGTGTCTCCCCCCGAATCATACGCATTCTTGCACTGGTAATGGAAAGATTTTCTTTTGCTCTGGTAATTCCTACATAGGCCAGACGCCTTTCTTCTTCTAAGTCCTCCACAGAAGTATCAGAAATAATGGAAGGATAGCTGGGAAAAAGCCCATCTTCCATTCCTGCCAGATAAACATTCGGAAATTCCAGGCCTTTGGCGCTATGCAACGTCATCAATACAACATAATTACTGTCATTTTCCAGATTATCAATATCTGCAACAAGGGCCACTTCCTCTAAGAAACCGCTCAATGTAGGCTCTTCTTCCTCTTCTTCATAAGCGGCAATCTTGCTGATCAATTCGTCTATATTTTCAATACGGGCTGCCGCTTCATCCGTCCCCTCTGCCTCTAATTCTGCTACATATCCTGTCGTTTCAATAATTTCTTCCATAAGCTCTGTCAAACGAATCATCCCCAGTTTGCTTCTCATAGACTGGATAAACAGCACAAAAGGACGTATTTTTGCAGCGGCTTTTTTAATAGAAGGAATCTCTTCTGCCGCTTTTAATGCATCATAGAAATTCATATTCTGCAAATCAGCATATTCCTGCACACGATTTAACGTAGTAGCACCAATGCCTCTTTTGGGTACATTAATGATACGCCGCACAGCCAGATCATCTTCTGCATTGTCAATTGTTTTCAGATAACAGAGCAAATCCTTTATTTCTTTTCTGGCATAGAAGTTAACTCCCCCTATAATCTTATAGGGAATGCCGGAAACAATAAATTTCTCTTCAAACAATCGAGACTGAGCGTTTGTACGGTATAATATGGCGCAGTCTTTGTATTGATATCCCTGTTTATACACCTTCTGCGTAATATCTCTTGCCGCAAAATCAGCTTCATCGTAAGCAGTTTCAAATTGACGAAAGGCAATTTTATTTCCTGCTTCGTTCTCGGTCCAAAGCTTTTTGGATTTTCTTCCCCGATTATTCGCAATAACACGATTTGCAGCATCTAAAATATTCTTTGTAGAACGATAATTCTGCTCCAGCTTAATCACAGCTGCCTCTGGAAAATATTTTTCAAAATTCAAAATATTATAAATATTCGCTCCCCGAAATTTATAAATAGACTGATCGTCGTCTCCCACTACACAGAGATTTTTGTATTTATCCGCCAGCAGACGAATCAGCTGAAACTGTGCCGTATTCGTATCCTGATACTCGTCTACCATGATATAACGAAATCGCTCCTGGTAATAATTCAGCACTTCCGGATCTCCCCGAAACAGTTTCACCGTATCAAAAATGAGATCATCAAAATCCAACGCATTGTTTTTCTGCAGCGCCTTCTGATATTCTCTGTAAACCAGAGCCTGCATTTCCTTACCATAATCCCCTGCAGCGTTCAGTGCAAATTCTTCTGGTCCGATCAGTTCATCCTTCGCCGAAGAAATCACGCCTAACAATGCTCTCTCTTTATATCGTTTTGTGTCAATCTCCAATCTTTTGCAAATTTCTTTCATCAGTGTCTTCTGATCATCCGCATCATAGATCGTAAAGTTTGTATCAAATCCGATCCTGTCAATATAGCGCCGCAATATCCGGACACAGGTGGAATGAAACGTCGTAACCCAGATTCCCTCTGCACCATAGGAAACAATATTTCCTATGCGCTCTCTCATCTCTCCTGCCGCTTTATTGGTAAAAGTAATCGCCATAATGTGATAAGGGCTTACGCCCTTTTCTTCTATTAAATATGCTGTTCGATAAGTAATCGCTCTTGTCTTACCGCTCCCCGCTCCCGCCAGAATCAATACCGGTCCTTCCGTTTGAAACACAGCCTGTCTCTGAGGTTCATTCAATGTATCATAAATAGCCATCATTTCTCCTTTGTTTTCCATTTTTTAAAATCCTTTTCTATTATACGAAGAAACGGCCGGAATCGCAATGCATTTTGTAAATTGATTGGCGGAATATGCACATTTTTATGAACTTTGCAGTAAGGCGCAAAATCCCCCGCTGAATTATTACAATTGATTTCTTTGTGTTTCTTCTATAAATATGCTACAATGTTTTGCAGAAAACTTTTAGGAGGATATGATATGACACAAAATCCAATTGTAACATTTGAAATGGAAAACGGAGACATTATGAAAGCCGAGCTTTATCCGGAAATCGCTCCCAATACCGTTCATAATTTCATCAGCCTGATAAACAGTAATTTTTATGACGGATTGATCTTTCACCGTGTAATCAGCGGCTTTATGATTCAGGGCGGCGATCCGGAAGGCACCGGCATGGGCGGTCCCGGTTATGGAATCAAAGGAGAGTTTGCACAAAATGGTTTTGCTAATGATCTCAAACACAGCGCCGGCGTATTATCCATGGCGCGTTCTATGATGCCGGATTCTGCCGGAAGCCAATTTTTTATTATGCACAAAAATGCTCCTCATTTAGACGGCGCATATGCGGCTTTCGGAAAAATTATCGAAGGCATGGAGGTTGTGGACAAAATTGCAGAAACAGCAACCGATTACAGCGACCGGCCAATGGAAGAACAAAAGCTGAAAAAAGTGACGGTAGAAACCTTCGGAGAAACCTATCCGGAACCCGAAAAATGCTGATAGGAACCAAATGGATTTTTTACATTTTAGGAGGGAGTTTATAAATGAACAACAAAACAGAACCCATTCGCGACGCCATGGCTCTTGGCATCCCCAAAATGCTTATTTTAGGGCTGCAGCATATGTTTGCCATGTTTGGCGCAACAATCTTAGTACCTATTTTGGTAAATGCTTATTTTGAAGGCGAAGGATTGTCTATACAGGTTACCTTATTCTTTGCAGGAATCGGAACTTTATTTTTCCACCTGTGTTCCAAACTGAAGGTACCTGCATTTTTGGGATCTTCCTTTGCATTTCTGGGAGGCTTTGCTACCGTTGCCAACTTAAATACAGGTATTTTCCAGGATATGACAATGGGTGAAAAGCTGCCCTATGCCTGCGGAGGCATTGTAGTTGCAGGATTATTATATCTGATCCTGGCGCTGGTAATCAAACTGGCAGGCATAAAAAAGGTTATGCGTTTTCTGCCTCCGGTGGTAACCGGACCGATTATTATCTGTATCGGCTTAAGCCTTGCACCTTCCGCCGTTTCCAATGCATCTACAAACTGGATACTAGCTCTCATCGCTTTATCTGTGATCATTATTTTCAACATTTGGGGAAAAGGCATGTTCCAGATTATTCCAATCCTTCTTGGAGTTGCGATTTCCTACGGAGCAGCTCTTCTTATGAATGCCTGTGGACTGACCAACCCAGACGGATCTGTCATCCTGGATTTTACCAATGTTGCAGCAGCATCCGTCGTAGGCCTTCCGCCTTTTGAATTATGCAAATTTGACTTAACAGCCATTTTGGTTATGGCGCCCATCGCTCTTGCAACTATGATGGAACACATCGGTGATATGTCTGCGATTTCTGCTACTGTAGGTGAAAACTTTATCGAAAAACCGGGACTTCACCGCACTTTGATCGGAGACGGTCTTGCGACATCTTTCTCTGCGTTATTCGGCGGTCCGGCAAACACAACTTACGGTGAGAATACCGGTGTTTTGGAATTAAGTAAAGTATACGATCCAAAAGTGATCCGTCTGGCTGCTGTTTATGCCATTATTTTAGGCTTTCTGCCGAAGTTCTCTGAAATCATCGGCTCCCTTCCCTCTGCAATCATCGGAGGCGTCAGCTTTATGCTTTACGGTATGATTTCTGCCATCGGCGTTCGTAATGTAGTAGAAAACCACGTAGATTTCACAAAATCCAGAAATCTGATCATTGCTGCTGTTATATTAGTATGCGGTCTTGGATTCTCAGATGGACTTACTTTTGTCATCGGAACAACTTCAATTACTTTAACAGGACTCGCCATTGCTGCAATCGCCGGCATTCTGCTGAATGGGATTCTTCCGGGAAAAGATTACACATTTGGAGAAAGTCCCAGCGCTGATGCAAACCGGGGAATAGACATGAATCCAATTCCAATCCATAAGAACAAATAGATAAATATTTTAGAACGTTTTAATGCCGTGCACATAAATGCACGGCATTATTTAAATCATACCTGAAAGGACTGCTCACAGGAGCATGTCATACCGGATACCCAAAGGATATCGCCTTTTATTCTTCTTCCTCAAAATTCTTTTGCGCTACTGCTGCTACAGCGCTGGTTACTGCCGATACAACAGTGACTACGGCAACAACTACCACAAACAAAATAATAATTCCAAGAAATACTAATAATCCACCCTCTGTCATAGCTTCAACTTCCTTTTCTAAACTATTTTACCGATCCTCTGTATTGTACCACAAATTTTTCTATTTGGGAATAGGTGAATGCATATTCCCAATACTTTTCAAAAGAAGATGTTACCGCTCACCCCCATGGTGTTCACAGTAACGAATCCGGCCTATTTAAAGTTGCCTTCGGCAAAAGGCCGGGTTCCGGCCCTAATACTGTATTGGCCTGTGACCGTGCAGCGCAGTGCACGGTCCAGGAGTGAACAGTAACAAGAAGATCCAATTTTCCAACTGTTAAATATCTTGCAGCCAAAAACCGCTGTAGTCTGATATTTCAAGAAATACAGCGGTTTTCATTCCAGTTGATTATTCAGTTGAATTCTGTTGCACATTCCTTCGATTTTGGGTCAATATGTATAGAAACAATCGAAAATTCAAAAAATTTTGCTATCGTCTCTACTTATACTTTCTGTTATACAAACCCAATAAGAGTAATATTCCTCCCAGGCCGACAAACTCCATCATAAGACCTGAAAACGCTATTTTACGCTGTCCTAAAACAACCAGTGCAATGCATATTACAAGGAATACCACAACGAGAATTCCAACAATCCATTTCTTGCCGTCTTCCATAGCAATCCCTCCTTATTAACCTTTTAATCCGCCAAGGCTCATGCCCTGTGTCAGCTTCTTCTGAACCAGGATATATAAAATCAAGGTAGGAAGCATTACAACTACAAGTCCTGCATAGAGCCGTCCATAGTTCGCAGCAGCTCTCTGTGCCTGTGTCAACTGCATAAGACCTACCGGCAGCGTCTTACTTTCATCTCTCGTAAGCAGTGTCATAGCAATAATATATTCATTCCAAAATGAAAGGAAATTAAATAAAATTACTGTAATGATACTTGGCAGCGCCATAGGCATCATGATCTGAATCATCGTTCTGAAATATCCGGCTCCATCCACATGTGCAGCTTCTTCATAGTCTCTTGGTATCGTAACAAAGAAACCGGAAAGCAGATAAATGGTAAACGGCAATGCCGTAGATGCATATACCAGCGCCGTAATAAAACTGTTATTTAAGAAAAAGCCGGAACCTGTCATTTTTCTTAAGAATGCATCTCCCTCATTCAACATCAGGAAAATAGGTACTACGATATAGTTTACGTTAATAAAAAGACCGCCCATAAACAAAACATTCAAAAGCTTACTACATCTAAAACGATATCTTGCCAAAACATATGCAGCGGGAAGCGCCACAACAAGCAAGATAATGAGCGCCATTACTGTAATCTTTACGGAATTCAGCAAATATTCACCCATTTTTGCTTTTTCAAAAGCGTCAATAAAGTTCTGGAAATAAAATCCCTTTGGCAGAGCCCACGGATTTGTTCCATAAAATTCAGAATTCTCTTTGATAGATGCCAGAAATACCCAGGCTACCGGTACAATAATACTAATTGCCAATGCAAGCAGAACAACATAAATAAAAATTCTGTAGAGGGTATTTAAACTCAGTTCTTTTTTCTTCTTCATACAGCCCCTCCTTAAAATTCTAATGGTTCTCTCTTAGTAGCCACATTGATCAATGCAGACAATCCAAATGAGAACAAAAATACTATAACGCCAATTGCCATACCATATCCATAAGAGGAATTTGTATATGCCTGGTCATACATATAACTTAAGAAAACCTCTGAAGCGCCGTTTGGGCCTCCTCTTGTGAGTACTTTGACAAACTGGAAACTTAAGTTAATGGAACTGATTACAAAGAAGGACAATGTAGTCCGAATATTCGTCCAAATCAGAGGCAGCGTAATTGAGAAAAACTGTTGTACTTTTCCAGCTCCTTCCAAATCCGCCGACTCATAAAGGCTTTCCGGCACGCTTGCCATACTTGCCATATACATAACCATATAATATCCAATTGCCTGCCAGATCATAGCAATAATCAAGCTATAGACGACAAGCTTTTGATTTCCCAGCCATAGAATCGGATCTTTATCCCCTCGGAAAATTCCAAGTATACTGTTTAAGAGTCCCTGATTCGGATCATAAATTGCAGAAAAAATCGCTGAAATAACTACTACAGACAAAATATTAGGTATATAGAATATAATCCTGTAGAAATTCTCCCCCTTGATTTTCTCTCTGGAAATAATCGCAGCAAAAATCAGAGAAAGCGCCATTGTAACAATCGTAACAATAACAATCAATAACACAGTATTTTGAAAAGAACGTAAAAAGTTGGTATCCCCCATCAATGTTTTAAAATTGGAAAGACCTACAAACTGTTTATGCTTGGAATATCCGCCCCATTTATAAAGCGACATACGAAATACGTTCAGCGTCGGGATAATCATAAATATAAAAAACAAAATTACTGCCGGCAACACGCATACTCCAATAAAAACACTTCTTGCTTTGCCCTTTTTCACATTTATACCTCCAATCCTTCTAAATTTGTCGTCTCAAAACGACCTGCTGTAAAAAAGGCGTTCCAAAGGCGGAAACCTTCGGAACGCCACCTGTCTTATGCTTATTCTGGCATTGCTTCTCTTAATTTATCACTTGCTTCTTCAACAGATGCCTGCCAATCAGCTACTGCAACGTCGCCGCTTACAACAGAATCAACAGTTGCAAATAAGCTGTCTGCGATAGATACGCCTTCTACAGGATCTGTAGTTGCGAATCCACCCATAACTGCTGTTGCACCATCATCATAGATGCTGTAGAATAATTTGTTATCGCCTTCCAGTGAATCGCTCATACCAGGAATCGGCTGAACTGCACCAGCTTTTGCGAAGATTGCTGCTGCTTCATCTGAATACATATATGCAATCCATTCTTTTGCCATATCCGGATTCTGTGCTTCTGAAGGAATCCACATCTGCTCAAAGAATGTAAAGGAAACGCTGTTTCCACCTTCATTTACAGCCGGAACTGCCATGAAGCCCCATTCAAATCCTTCTGCTCTTTCAGCGTCTGCCATTTCTCCCGGAAGCCATGTTCCGTTCGGGCAGAAGATTGCTTTGTTATCAAGAATTAACTGCTGGTTCTTTGTGAAACCGTCGCCATTTGCATTTGCAACGGTTGAGCTTTCTGTATAGGAAGCAAGTTTGCCAACCAATTCAAATACGCTGGTTGCTTCAGCGCTTTCCCAGATACCATCTTCATATGTCATACATTTGTTGTAGAAATCAGATCCGCCTGCAGATGATAATAATGCAAATGTAAATGCATCAAAATATCCAGTTGTCGGATATGTAAATAAAGCAATGCCTTCTGCTGCTGCCTTATCACCTAACTCCCACATCTCATCCCAAGTAGTAGGAATATCCCAGCCTTTTTCTTTAAACAGACCGGCATTGTAGAAAAGACCACACGGACTATAGAACATAGGAGCATAGTAAGTTACACCGTCATTGTAAGGATTGGTTCCAAGTGTATCAAGAAAACCAGGAATAATTTTATCCTTAACAGTTACATCTTCACCCGGTACTGTCATATCCAGTACATCTGTCAACGGAAGAAGTAATTTTTCTCTTGTCAAAGTCTCTGTCAAAGCTGCTTCACGGCCTGTTGCAAGATGTACAACGTCCGGAGCGTCTCCAGCCTGAATCTGAGGTCCGATAATATCTTCTAACTGGCTGTTTGCAGTCATTTCTACAGTTACGCCAGGATGAGAAGCCTCAAACGCTGCTGCTACTTCATTCCACATCTCCTCGCCATAACCGCCTGCAAATGCTGCTACTTTAAGTACCTGCCCTTCTGCCTCGTCAGATACATCATCAGCTACATCATCTGATGCACTGGTATCTTCCACATTGTTATCTGTATTGCTATCAGTTGCAGGTGCATCGTCTGATCCGCCGCATCCTGCAAATAAAGTTGCAGTCATAGCGCCAGCCAATAAAAGTGACATTAATTTTCTTTTCATTCTTGTTTCCTCCCAAAATAATTGTTGAGTTATAAACTGGAAATCCAAATTTATCTGGCCAGATGATATGTGATACACACATAATAATTCCATTTCCATATTGTTTATGTGAATCATTATAGCATAATCCGTTTTTATATTCAATAAAAAAAAGTAAATTCAACTTTTATAATCGTCGAATTTACCTTTTTTTTTAAATTTTTCCAAATTATTTTGTGCATTTCACTGATATTTTGTCAAATCAGCCTTTCCCTATTTGATAGGACTACTATATTTTAGTATTTTTTCATTGCTTTGATCAATGCCATCAGCTTTGTAGCATAATTGGGATCTGTCGCCCAGTTTCCACCGCCAAGGCTCTGTACGTATTTTGCCGTTCCTCTCCGATAAGAAAGGTATGCAAATCTCGGATCTACGCATTTCTGGTTCAGATCGTCTTTGGACGCATATCCTTTCAGATGCTGTACCTGTGCCCGGATTCCTGTTCTGACATTCTTAAACGTTGCTCCCGCAGCTCCATCATCTGTAGCTCCCAGCCCGGAAAAATTACACTGCTGCGGACTGACCTGTCCGCCAAACTGCAGATACCCTGTCTCCAGGCAGACCTGTGCAAAAATCACTTCTGCTTTTACCCCTTCTTTATTACTTTCCTCAACTACTATTTTACAGAATTTTTCAATTGTTTTCGCGCCTTTATCTTTATAAACCCCGGACGGATATTTTTTACCGGAGGCTTTATAAAGCGCTGCCATCTGACCGGCTGTTACCGTAGTCTTGCCCATAATCTCATAAGCAGTGGATGCGCCTTTTGCTTCTGACTTGCTGCCTTTTCCTGTAGCAATCATACCAATCTCATCTGCATAAGCCTGCACTTTATAGTAGTATTTCTTACCCGAGGTTGCCGTAAGATCTGTATATGTAACTGTTGATTTTCCTTCTACAGTCGCTATGTTTTTGTATTTGCCGTTTTTAGAAGTGGCGCGGTATATTTTGTATTGAGTGGCTCCTGCCACTTTGCTCCACTTAATCTTAAGCCCAGCCTCTGCAGCCTCTTTTACAGAGGCTATCTTTACCTGCTTTAACGCCCTGAAAGATGCCGGTTCCGAATATCCGCTGGTAATCCTTGTTCCGCTAAGACTTCCGATCACCATGATTTTATAAAAATACTGCCTGCCGCTTCTTACGGTATTATCTGTATATTTATAAGTGTTCTTTTTCAATGTAGCCATTTTTTTATAACCGCCGCTTTTTTGTGTACTGCGGTATATTTCATAGTTCACAGCTCCGCTCACTTTTTCCCAGACAATCTGCATCTTTTCAGATGAAAGGGAGGTAATGGCAGTAATAGCAGTTTTTGCTACTGTTCTTCCCTGCACGGGAGAAGAATATGTACCCACATCATTTGCACCTTTGCCTACTGCACGCACCTTATAATAATAGGTCTTGCCCGGTATGATATCAGAGTCTGTATAGCTGCAGTTCTTTTTGCCATCCACTCTGTCAATTTCCGTATATCCGCCGGTCTTATTATCAGATCGGAAAATTTGATAGCCGCTGCTGCCTTCTGCCGCCTTCCAGTATAAATTCATCTTGGTAGATGATTTTACCGTAATGCGTTCCATTGATACTGCTGCCGGCGCTTTTATCGCCAATGTCTGCTGCGCTCCTGTCATCTGACTCCCGTCAGCGCTGCTGACCGGCACAATTTTATAATAATAATTCACTGCTGCAGCAATGCCGGAATCCTGAAAAACTGTTGCAGATACTTCTTTCACTTTCTGAAAGGAACCGTTTGCGCTGTTTTTACGGTAAATAATATATTTGTCTGCCTGACTTATGGGGTTCCATTTTAAATCAATCCGATTACTGGATACCGCCTCCGCCGTCGCGTTGATATTGCTGTTTCCGGCAGCAGATGCACTCCCTGGCATAACAAGCAATAATAACGCTATTCCTGATAACCAAAAGATGCTCTTCCATATCCTTTTCATTGTAATTCTCCTATCCTGTTATTCTTTATTGTTGACTCGCCGATTGCGGGCTTTGACCGGACACCGTTTCTTTGACGCCGGAAGCGGCAGCAGAATACGGTCCGTATATCGTTTGGTTATTATATCTGTTGATTAAAACTATTTTGTAATAATAAGCAGTATTATCCACTGCCGTATCGTCTATATATGTGGTCACAGCAGGATTTGTGATCGTATGCAGCAGCGTATAGACTCCGTTCTGCTCGGTACTCCGATAAATCTGATATCCCGTAACATTCTGCACTGCATTCCATGCAATCGCCAGTTTCCCTTGCGGGTTCATCGCTGCTGATGTAATGCTGGTAACCGAAATTGGAGATCCGCCCAAAGCTGCTCCCTGACCGGTTGTAGTTGTCTTTGTAGAATTATATCCGCTTATATGCGCGTCTATTTTATAATAATACTGCTGCGTCATCATCAGATTACTGTCAGTATACCGGGTATCTGCAGCTTGTGTGTGAGCAATCTTCTTATAATTTCCGCCTGCCGAAGCAGAACGATAAATATCGTAACCGACTGCTCCTCCTACCGGATTCCAGGATACCTCCAGGGAAGTTCCAGTGATTCCTTTTACAGATACAATCTTAGGCGCAATTCCTGTCCATGCATCACAAACTGCCGAATAAGAACCATATCCCACCTTGCCGTTTACCTTTTTTCTGGTTCTGACTTGATAGTAATATCGTGTGCCCGGCGTTAAATTCGTCACCTTATAAGAAGTTGTTTTCGCACCGGAAACTTTTTTCAGTTTTTTGTAAGGACCGTCTTTTGAAGTGCTCTGATAAATAATATATCCGTCTACCCCTGCGACTTTTTTCCAGCTGATTGTCTGATCTGTAAATGTGGAGCTTTCAATCTTTTTAATTTTCGTTTTCTTGATGGTTTTGCCGGAGGCTGCGGAGCCATATCCGCTTACGCCTTTTGTTTCGCCATTGTAATTGAATGACTGCACTTTGTAATAGTAAGTCGTATTGCCCTTTACAGCTGCATCATCATAATAACTCACTGAGCCTCCCTGCACGGTTGCAATCTTGGTATATTTTCCTTTTGCAGATTCCGCCCGTTTAATCTGATATCCGGCTGAATTAGGCTCTGCTTTCCAGGATATCCGAAGCGTTTTCGTCGCCTGAGATTTTACCGAAACGCCTGTAGGAACCTTTGCCGTTCTGGCAGTATACACATCGCTATAATCACTGTATACTGTAGATTTATCAATCTGCCCCACAGAACGGATTTTATAATGGTATTTCTTTCCAGCCTTGATTTTTGTATCTGTATAAGTCAGACGATTCACGCCCGCAAGAGTTGCAATACGGCTGTAAGTTCCGTTTTTCTTTGTAGCACGGTAAATTTCATAATTAGCTGCATTGTTCACCGTTTCCCAGCTGATAACCAGCGCTTTGCTGTTCTTTGATTTTATGGAAGAAATCACCGGCCGTGTAATTGTCGTACCGGAAGCAACAGAACTATATTTTCCATATGTAGTCTTGGAGCCGGAAGTCGTATACGTACGGATTTTGTAATAATAAGTAACGCCAGGCGTTAATCCGGTATCTGTCCATGTCGTCCGTGCTGCAGGCGCAACCTTCGCCACTTCTGTAAACTTTCCGCCGCTGGAAGTACTTCGTGCAATGGAATATCCGGTTATGCCGTTTACTTTGGACCAGCTCAACTCCAGACTTGTACTGCTGGCAGCTTCAATGCTGTTAAATCCCAGACCTTTTTTCAGACCATAATACTCCGCAATTCCTGTTGCATCTGCAACCCCCAGTTTTTTCAGCTGTGCGTCTGTACTTAGATGATTTTTGGCATCTCCCGCATTGGTGATAAAAGCATGTTCTACGATCAAAGCGGGAATTCCATTTTCTTTACATCTTTTGATAACACCGTAATAATCTGCTGCGCTGCCATCCAAATATTTCGTACCGTTTTCGGAATTTCGGATATGAATTCCACTGTCAGCAAGACCAAGGGCCGTCAGCTTTGACTGAATGATCTGCGCCAGTTCCTTTCCTGTCTTTCCACAGCTGGCATTGTAATTGGAATTCGGATAATACACGCTTGCTCCGTTCACTTCCGGCTTGACATTTGCATTGTTATGAAGGCTGACAAACAAATCTGCCTTTCGGTTAATCGCTACCTGTGCACGGCTGGCCAAAGTCAGATATGTGTCTGTGGTTCTTGTCATATATACTTTTACACCGGCATATTCTTCCAGTTCCGCTTTACAGTATTGGGCAATTTTTAGATTGACCGTTTTCTCAACAACGCCATTTCCCTGTGTTCCCGGATCTGAGCCGCCATGTCCTGCATCCAGTACGACGACAAGACTGCTCATACCGGTTGCATCCACACCTTTTGCTGCTCCTTTTCGCATCAAATCCATGCCTTCCGCCATACTGGTCTGGCATCCTGCCTGTTCCATAGCCTCTTCCAAAGTCCCCCCGGAAAGAGGTTTTCCTTCTTCATCTAAAGCGACAATGCTCATCTCTGTTTCTTCTGCCAGCGCCTCTGCCTCTTCATCAGATAAAAGCACATCATCCGGCTCACTCTCTACAATCTGATCAACGCCAAAGGATGCATCAATTCCCATTTCTGCAAAGGAAGTCTTTTTGCTGTCTCCCTCTGTGGAATATGTGACACTTTCCAGATGATAATTCCCTTTCAGATCAGGATCAGAATATTCCATTTGAAACAAAACAAAATCCTCTGAAATTTTCAAAGCTTTCGTCTCATAAATCTGACCGGTTTCCTGATTCTTATAAGCCAAAACCGCTGTCTCCAGTTTCGTCTCTTTACCGCCGATTCCGACCATAACCGTCTGTGTTCCCGGTGTGTGCACCACCGGTTCTTCCACAACCAGATAGTTTACCAGAGGCTCCTGTGTTTCTTGGCTTTCTGATGTCGGTTCCAAAGCCTCTCTTTCTGATATCGGTTCCAAAGCCTCTGCAGATTCTGCATCTGATTGTTCCTCTGTGGAATCCTCCGGAACCGCCGTGTCTGCATCATACTCCATGGAGCTTTCCAATCCTTCTGTTTCTTCCTGATGCTCCTGCATGGATGCTGCAAAAACGTTTCCGCAACTTACCGTAAAAACAAGCAGACATGCAAGCGCCAATGCTGTTAATCTTTTTATTTCTCTCATTTTATATCCCTTCTATCTGTCTTTTCCATTATTTATGAATCACGGTTCCTGTCATGCCCGCCAATGCCTCTTTCGACTTATCCAATCTGGTAATCAATACAGTCTTCACGGCAGAGTTTCCGATAAAATCAACTGCTGCCTGAATCTTCGGCAGGATGGTTCCTTCTTCAAACTGTCTTTCTTCTATATAGGTCCGAGCCATAGATACCGTCATGGTATCAAGAGGCTTTTCTTCTGCTGTATTATAATTTAAACAGACTTTATCCTCACCTGTTAAAATTACAAACATATCGGCGTCTAAAAGTTCTGCCAATTTCCCCGCCGCAAGATCCTTTTCGATTACAGCGCTGGCTCCCTTTAATTTATTCGCCTGAACCAATACGGGGATTCCGCCCCCGCCACAGGCAATCACTACCTGATCCGCATCGCTTAACGCCCGTATCGCATCTATCTCCACAATATCCATTGGCTTTGGAGCAGCCACAATCCTTCGGTAACCGCCCTCTGTTTCTACGACATGGTTGCCTTTCTTTTCTTCTGTCTCCGCCTCTTCCTTTGACAAAATCCGTCCAATCACTTTCTTCGGATGATAAAAAGCTTCATCATAGGGATCGACGCACACTTGTGTCAATATCGTAGATACTGTCTTATATATCCCGCGGTTCAACAATTCCGTACGAATCTCATTTTGCAGGTCATAGCCGATATAGCCCTGACTCATTGCAGAACATACGGACATGGGAGTAGCCGTATATTCCGGATGCTGCTTGCAAAACTCTGACATCGCAGTATGGATCATTCCTACCTGCGGTCCGTTACTGTGAGAAATCACTACCTGATAATCTGCCTCGATCAGATCTGCCACTGCTTTTGCCGTCTTTTTTGCTGCTGTTTTCTGATCCGGCAGTGTTGTTCCTAAAGCCTCATGGCCTAACGCAATCACAATTCTCTTTTTCCTCATGGATATACTTCCTCCTCATATCCCGTCTGCAGATAATACCCAATAATAGTTTCATTGTAGCATAATATCTGTTGTTCTACAATACTGCTCTTCTGCCGTTTCGCAGCAAAATAATACCAAGCGCCGCAATCATAAACCAAAAGCCTGCTTTTTGTCCGGATACATCATCCGTATTCGCGCTCTTTGTGGGCGAAGAGGGCGATGTCTGAGTAACGGAATCTCCATTTGCCTCTACCGCTGTCTGCCTGGTTTCCAATTCAACAGAATCTTTTACCACTTCCACTTTACAAACAGCATATATATTTGTATCGGATTTTAAATACGCTTTTATATCCGATTCCCCCGTTTTGACCGCATTGACTACTCCTGACGAATCTACTGTTGCCGCATTCCCCGAAGTTTCCCATACAATCTCTTCCGAAACAATCTGTTCCGGCGTCAGTTCTGCCGAAAGAGCTACGCATTCTCCCACCTGCATCTTAAGAAAAGTGTCGCTTAATGTAATCTTCTTCGCAGAATCCGCCACTGTTACAATACATTTTACAGACAATCCGCTGCCATCTGTGGTCCTTCCAATGATAACGGCCTGACCGGGTTCAACGGCCAAAAGCTTTCCATGTGCATCCACCGTTACAACAGCAGGATCGGAAGTCTCCCACTGCAGTTCTTTCTCTGCCGATGAAGGAACTACTGTAACTGACATCTCGTAGCTATCGTTCGGGCAGAGTTCTAACAGATAATTCCCTTCTGAATCCTGCCAGACTTCCGGAAGATACAGCCATTTTGCAGCCGTCATCTCCCCTGCACTGGTAAATGCCTTTATTCTCGCCGTAACGCCGTTTGGCGCCATATCTTCCCAATTTCCGTTCATTTGCCGAAAACTTTCTCCTTCTTTTACCCGATTGGTAAAAGAAACCCAGTTTCCATTCTGATAAGTTTTATCTACAAAAAAATTAACTTCACCGCCGCTCTCTTTTTCCAGTGTAATTACAACAGAAAATACATCTCCGCCTTCCAGAGGAACCGGCTCCGTCAGAGGAACTGTATAATATCCCACATAACTGGTACTTCCTGCAGTCGGAACCAAAAGCGCCGGAGTCCCGGATTCCGGATCCGATGCATTCACCGGATTTTTATAAATCTGAATCGAATAAGATACTGCCGTATCAAACAATGCAAAGGAAACCGCCTTTAATGTCTCTTTATGTGAAACATCCTTGCTTTGTACCGAAAATACATTTGCTATGGAACCGCCGCTTGGAATCTTCGTCAGGGGACTGTCCGGATTCGTAGCATTGTATGCTCCGGCTGAACCATCATACTGATAGTTGTAGTCATAATTATCCGCCAGTTCAAAGTCAAATATATAGGCTCTTGCACGATTGGCATTGGTGTTGGCCGCATTTACCGCACTGTCCTCATAGGATAGATAAAAATATCCGTCATCTCCCCAGTCCTCCCCGTAACTGTTTTTTATAATCCATGCACCGTCTTCCTGGGGCCGGCAGCCCATCACAAAATTCTCTTTCGCATAGTGGTCATCCCAGCCTACAATTGTCACGGAATGATTATTGGGCCGGTTGGGATCAAGAGGAAAATAGTAGGCGCTGCTCTTTTCATTATAATATCTCCTATTCCAGTAAAAATTAATCGCAGCTCCGCCGTATTGCCGGATCATCTGTTTTGTCACATTGACTGCATCCACATCTTTAAAATTGATCCAGTATGCATTTTGCAAATGGGCCGCATCTGCATACGCCACAGAATCATGATACTGGGTATTTACCGTCAGTCCTTCAAAAGGCACAGCCGATTCATTTGCCGCTCCTACCCAGTTTGCCAGTGCAAATGTGGAAAAAATCGTATTGGAGCCTACGGTTATAAAATCCTGATTAGAAATATTCTGGTTGCCGTCCCCTGCTGTGTTCCCCAGAGGATCTTCTATGGAATGATAAAAAAAGTAAGACAGATGCGCCTCGGAAAGATCCAGTCTGGAAGGATCTGCCAGTCTTTTCCGTACCAATGACATTTCTCCCGCCCCCAGGGAAGAGAATGCCCAACAGGTATTAGAACCCTGCCTTCTCACAGAAGTCACCTGCTGTTCCTTCCTGGGATCATATACATCCGGAATTGACTTCTCGTTATAATCTGCTAATGCAGCATCCTTTTGCAAAAGACGATACAACTCCCTCTTTTCTCCGCCGTCAACCACTGTTTCTGTCTTATTATCTGTCAGCGCCTCAATTTCTTCTGCCATTTCCGGTATGTCAAATTCTTCCTGTTTCGTATATGTAATCTCTTTTGCCGATACCTGTATCGACAGAATCAGGCACATACCAACCACAAAAATACCCAGATATTTCTTCATGCTTTCACCGCCTTTTCTTTTCCTATTATAGCTCATGAAAACAAAAAAAGAAAGAAACGAATAGGAAGAACCTGATACCAGTGATTCCAAAAAATACCGGTATCTGTATTCTTCCTGTCCGTCTTCTATTCTAATTCTTACTTCCCAAAACAATGTCTATGGTCTGTTCTATATATATTCCGTTTTGCGTCCGCTGAACCGTAACCTCTACTGTAGTTCCGGCGGAAAGATATTTCATCAGCTCATGCATTTCCTCCATAGATTTGATATTCCTGCCGTCAAACCGGGTGATGATATCTCCCTGCATCAATCCTGCATCAGCCGCGCTGCTTCCCTCTACGACCTGGGCAACATATACCCCCTGGGGCATCTGATACATTTCGGATACGCTCTGAGTCACATCCACTCCGGAAATACCAAGATATGCTGTATCAGATCCGGTTACGACTTCTCTTGTAATCAACTGCCGGATGATCGGAAGCGCCGTTTCTGTAGGAATCGCATACCCCATTCCCTCTACGCTGGTTTCTGAATATTTGACAGAAGTAATTCCAATCACTTCTCCTTCTATACTCAAAAGAGCCCCTCCGCTGTTTCCCGGATTGATTGCTGCAGAAGTCTGCAGAAGTTCATTGGTGATCGTACTGCCGTCTGATTCATTTGTCACAGTCACTTCCCGATCCAAAGCGCTGATTACGCCTGTAGTTACAGACTGTCCATAACCCAGGGCATTGCCAATTGCTATAGCCGCCTGTCCAATCTTCAGCGAAGAAGAATCTCCAAAAGCAGCTACACGGATATTCTGTCTGGTCTCCTCTTCAATATCTTTTAATGCCACGCTGACAACAGCTAGATCTGTACTGGCATCTGCTCCTTTTATCTTTGCATCCACTGTCGCACTGTCTGCAAACAGCACTGTCAGCGTTTCCGCCCCGGCTATCACATGATTGTTGGTGGCAATATAAAGATTCTCGTCATCCTGACTAATAATAATCCCGGAACCGCAGCCTTCACTTTCTCGTTCTTCCATTTCTCCGAAAAAGAAACCGGGCACCTGCGTTCTCGCAATTGTCGTAATGGATACAATGGAGGGCATTGCCTGGCTGACAATGTCCGATACGTCTGTAACAGCTCCTGCTTCTGCCTGCGCCTTGTTATGGTTCTGCGAAGAATCAGAAAGAAGATCTGCCGATTCTGTTCCTTCAGCAATATTAAAATCTACTCCGGATAATCCCTCTATTTCCTGCTCCGACGGATTCTGACTGCCGGTAACTTTTCCAAAAAACCGTGTTGTTCCTGTAAAGGCCATCCCCGCCACAATGCCAAAGACCAATGCCAGCGCAACAAGTTTCACAGCTTTCTTTCCAAAGCCGCTTTTTTCTTTCCGGGGCTTTTCCGGTTCTTCATAAGGGCGGTACCATCCGTTGGTCTCATCTCCGCTGCCATATGTATTCTGTGCATCTGCCTGTCCGGTTCCGTCATAGGCATAGTCCTCCACAACGCTCTGCTGTGTCTGACTGCCGGCTGTGTCTGAACCGCTGTATTCCTCACTGTGCTCTGTTCCTCTCTGCTCATCAAATACCGAAACATTCTCTCTGGTGTATTCTTCCCGGCTGTTAAACGCCGGTGCATCATCATATCCTTCCTGATTGTCAAACGCTGACGGATCATGATGTTCTCCCTGATAATCAAATCCTTCCATAATCCCAGACTCCTTTCAAAGCGACACCGTATATTTTCGTAAGTATTCATTGGGCCTTTGATTTACTGCCCAAACCGTAAGAAAGTGATTTATGTAAGTGAGTTTACCGTGAATTTGTGTTAGTTTTGTGAAAATAAAATGCAAAAAAGGTGAAAAATGATTTTTCGTCATTTTTCACCTTCTAAATTTCTTTCATTCCCTATTGACCGTCGCCATCCTCCGGCAAAGCATATCCGGTATCTGTCGTACTGGTATTATCATCCCCGGTCAGAGGATTGTCAAACCTTGTTGTCATATCCGGAGTACAGCCTGTGTCCGATCTGATGCGGGAACTGATTTCACTTACTGTATTTGAAACATTGTTCTTTTCATCAAATAGATATTCATGAAGTTCTTTTACATTTGTCTCCAAATCAGTAGGAACAACGATATCTCCCCTTGAATTGAAATTACCTGTACATAATTCAAATGGCCAGCCATGATTATCTTCCAACTCATAACTCATAACACTGCTTGCCAGCTCTAATAATCCGCTGCTGGTATAACTGGTAGCAATTTCATCAACCATACTGCTGATCATGCTTCCCACTGTGGTAATACTGGAGCCTTTTGCCTTGTTGATCATCTGGGTCAATACATATCTCTGACGCTCTGTACGTTTAAAGTCATCCCCCGCTGTATAACGAATCCGGCAGTATGCCAAAGCCTGTACACCATCTACCGTATAAGTTCCGCCACCGCTAAGCTTGCTGGAAGAATGATCCGTCACCTGATTAATCTCGTCCACGTAGTTATCATTCATAATCTGCACTTCCTGATCCGTCAGCGTCAGTTCAATACCATCCAATAAATCAATCGCATCTACCAATGCGCCGAAGTCCACGGCGACATAATCCACAATATCCAGATTCAGATTCTTGTTCAAAGCCGCAATCGCTCCTTTTGGTCCGCCGTAGGAATAGGCGGAATTAATTTTACCATAAGTGCCTTCTTTGACATTTAAGTAAGTATCACGGTATACCGATACCAGTTTCACTTTCTTGGTGTCATTGTTAATACTGGCAATCATAATACAGTCGCTGTTTCCGCCGTCGTACCTTCCGGTATCCCGGTTATCCAGTCCGAATAATGCAATATTTGTATATCCTTTCAAAACTTCTGCCGTCTCTGAGTCCAGTTCAATGTTGACTTCTCCCTTTGTAATTTCCCCTGTGTTGTCCACTTTGTTTAACTTGGAATAAACAAATAATCCAACCAGCAATGCAGCCAGTACGATAATTTCAACTGCAAATAATATGATTTTGTTCTTCTTTTTTCTTCTTTTTTTGCTCATCTTATCTCCGTTCTTCCAGGCAACCCTTCTCCTGAATTGTATTATATTGGAAAACAATTAAAGATAATATATAACTTTTTTCCTATTCTGTCAACGTCTCCAAATTAGAAAAAAATTGTATATATTTCACAAAAATTATTAAGTTTTCCATAATTTTCGACGTCGTGAAACCGCACGCAGCAACACCAGGCGCCTGCAGATCATCTGAAAAATCGTTCCGTGGGAAAAATCGGAAACATTATTGTCATGTCTGCGGTATAACAGCAGTTTTTCTGGTATAAAAACACTGTTTTTACCCATCATATCGCTGATCATCCCAATCCATTGATCGTGCATCTCAATTTCTTCGGGAATGGGAAGTACCCAGGGAAGAAGATTTCTCTCGAAAGCCATACAGCACCCCATATAACGGTTTTTCAGCAAATTGTTCAAAAATCCCGGTTTTGAGCCGCGATATGAAAAAAAAGAAGGCATTACGATTTCGGAAAGATCCTGATTCATCACCTGAGCGTCATGACAGACTAATCTGCATCCGTCCCTGCCCAGATAATTCATAACTGTATCCACTTTGCGGCTCTGCCAGACATCATCCTGATCTGCCAGAAAAATATACGTTCCCCGGCAGTGCAAAAGCGCCTCATTGATGTTTGCTTTAATCCCTCTGCCGGGACCGTCTATCACTTTTACGGGAATTTTCCCCGCCTCATATTCTTTTAAAATTTCCTTTGTCCGGTCTGTGGAACCATCGTCCGATACAACGATCTCATCCTCTATTGAAAGATTTTTTAAAATAGAATCCATCTGCTCTTTGATGTATTTTTCTCCGTTATATGATGCAACTGCCACGGATATTCTTATTTTTTTCATGGTTTTTCCCCCAGAAACGTCTTTTCATAGGTTTCTGCAATCTTCTTGTGACTATACTCTGTAAGTATCCGTTGTTTTGCCTTTTCTCCCAGAATTTTTCGTTCTGCAGGATCTAATTTAGAGACTTTTTCAATCAGAGACGCCAGATTTCCCGATTCTTTTGTCCAGTAAAAGGCCGCCTCTTCTCCTACCTCTCTGTTAAAACCCACATCATAAAGCAGGCTTACTTCTGTACTTCCCAACGCCTCCAGCAGAGATGGATTGGTTCCGCCTACTTCATGTCCATGAAGATATCCCACGGCATTTTCCCGTATTTTCTTTAACAACTCCTCTTCATATACAGTCTGGCAGAAAACAATCCTTTTATCCCTTTCAAAACCTGTTGCCTCTTTTAATTTCTGGTAAAAAGCATTTTCCTCTACATTGCTGATGACAGCCAGTTTCTTTTCCGTTCTGCTTTTCATAAATTCCCGGATCATCGTTTCGTAGTTATTTTCCGGTACGAACCTGCCTACGATCAGATAATAGGAAAAAGGTTTGAGATTCCATTTCCCATACCACTCCCGAAGTTTTGAATCCGCATCCGAAAGCCTGCTCTCCGCCACATCTGCACCATAGGCGATAAAAGTCGTCCTGGGCTTAAAAGATGTATATGTTTCCTTTATATACTGTTCCATATTTTTGGAATCGCAGATAATTAAGTCTGCATGCTTGACCATTCCCTTTTCCGAAAATTTCCAATATTTCCGGATCGCTTTATTCCACTTTGCCCTCATCCATTCATGTCCGTCCGGATTCACAAAAAGCCTGCCGCCCATTTTGTGCAGTCTGCGTTTTAAAAATCCCGCAAACGGACCGATCCTGCAGGCTAACACATACACCACCGGCTGTTTCGCCGGATGCTGTTTCAGATAATTCAAACAGTAAAAAAACGCTGCAAGATCATACCAAACGGCCTTGGCCGGACCGATCCTGGGCACTTTTATCCGGAAACAATGGCTCTTCTGATATTCAAATTCACCGGATTCCTCTGCCATACAAGCCACATGATACCGGATATCCTCACACTTTTTATGCCTTGTGAGCTGTTCCACAAATGTCTCAAATCCACCGTATCTTGCCGGAATTCCTTTACTTCCAATAATAAATATGTCCTGCATCTGTCTCCTCTATTCTCTGCTGTTTGCTCTGCGGCCGGCAGCCTGCGCAAACAATATACTCTCTACTTTTTCATCATATACGTATGACGCGCCTTCGTGCTTAAATTCGGATTGTAACAAGAATCCGGCAAGGCCAGTTTCTTCTCCCATCTGTTGGTAAACAGTTTTTTCTGACGCTCCCAGGACAGCCCTGTTCTCTCTTTTTCTGTTTTTTTCTCATGCCAAATTGCAGTGATTTCCGGCATTACTACTGTATCGTATCCAAGATCCGCCAGCCGGAAACAAAAATCTGCGTCTCTGAATATGCCCATCATCGTCTCTTCCAATCCTTCTGCCTGTACAAAAGCAGCCCGTTTCAGCATTACGCATCCCAATGGAATGGCGCTGACATTCTGAGGAATTACTGCATGGAGAAAATAACCCTTGAATTCCCTGTAAATTCCTTCATTCGCAAAAACCAGATCTCCCGCTTCGTTGTAGATGATTCCACAAGAAGACACCCTTTTTTTCGGTGTAAGGAGTTTTGCTCCTACAATGCCGACACTGTTGTGCTGGCAGGTTCCAAGAAATGTCTCAATCAAATTTTCCGGTCTTACACTTACATCTTCTCTGATATATAATATATAATCGCCGAAACACTCTTTTTCTATCCCATTGTGAAACGCATTTGCAAACAGATAGTGAATCTTCAGGCAGTATGCCTTGTCTTTTGATTTTTGCTTCTGATAGTAATTGCGAATCAGAGCCAGTTGTTCTTTGTTTTCCGCCACAACAGTAAGTTCATACGCTCCCTTTAATTCATAGACCACATGATAAACGCCTAAATTCTCCGTCACTTCCGCTTTTCCCGGCTCTTTGTTTCTTTTTAGATGAGCCTCAATGGCAAGACAGCCGTTGTCAAAAGCATATGCTTTGTTTTCGCTGTTTCCCGCCGTAGAGCCTTCATGAATTCTCCAGTGATAGAGAATTTTGGGTATATGCCGGACAATCGCTCCCGCGTCTACACAGCGTAAAACAAAATCATAATCCTGCGCCCCGTCGTACTCTTTTTTCAATCCCCCTGCCTTTTCCAATAAGCTTGCAGAAACCATAAGCAGGTGGCAGAAATAATTGTTCCGCCGCAGAAATTCCCGGTTGTAATCCGGTTTAAAATGCGGCCTGCTGTGCACAGTCCCGTCTCTGTTTATTTTATCTTCATCGGAATAAATCAGCGCCATTCCTCTTTCTTCTTCTGAATACGCGCTGTTTAAACAGGAAACCATTTCATACAATGCATTTTTCGTCAGCAGATCATCATGATCCATTAGAACAATATACTCCCCTTCTGCCATAGCAAAACCACAGTTGGTATTTTCTGAAATACCTCCATTTTTCGTCAATCTCCGGTAACGTATCCTGGAGTCTTTTGCTCCATATTCTGCCGCAGCCCGTTCCACACGGTCTGTCGTACTGCCGTCTGCAATGCACAGTTCCAGATTCTGATAACTCTGTCCTAATACCGTATCCAAAAGCTCTCTGAGATAAGTTTCCGGCGTCTCATAAGCGGGCACTACGATGCTGATCAGAGGCGCATAGGAAAAGTCTGTATTTCTCTGCTGTGCCAGCTCCTCTTCAGCAGGCAGATAGCGCCTGTAGCTTTTCGCATAGGAAAGCATCGGCGATCTGCTTCGTTCTAATGTTTTAAAAACAAGTCCCCGAAACCCATACCGTTTCAGGAGACTTGTAATATATCTGTATTGATATTTTAAATTCATGACATCCTACTCTGAACCCTTTCCCGTCACAACCACCTGCAGCGTTTTACACAATATTTTGAAATCAAGGCCAATGCTCCACTGGGAAATATAGTGGGTATCCAGGGCAACGACTTCTTCAAAATCTTTGATATCGCTGCGGCCGCTGACCTGCCACATACCGGTGATTCCCGGCTTAATTCCGAGCCTTGCCTTATGATGCAGCTGATACTGTTCATACTCCTCCACGGTAGGCGGCCTTGTACCTACCAGACTCATATCTCCCCGCAATACATTGAAAAACTGCGGCAGTTCATCAATAGAAAACTTTCGCATGAATTTTCCCACCGGAAAAATTCTGGGATCATCCGCTATTTTAAACATCAAACCTGACATTTCGTTTTGTTCCATTAACGCAGCCTTCTGTTCCTCAGCATTGACATTCATGGAACGGAATTTATAAAGTTTAAACTGTCTGCCGTTTTTCCCCACCCGTATCTGGGAGAAAAAAACAGATCCCGGCGACTGGATCTTGATCAGGGGCGCAAAGATAAGGAATGCAATTCCACATAAAGCCAATCCAATCAGACTTCCTACAATATCCATAAGCCGTTTGGCAAAAACCTGTCTTGGCGAGGCGATTTTCATACTGGAAGTTAAAACCATGTAATTGCCATACTTTTCTACTACTTTATTCGGCGCCAATGCATTCATATGCACCAGATTAAAATGCACTGTAATTCCCATTTCCAGCAATTCATTAGAAAGAGCCTGAGAGCTTTCCCTTGTATTGCCGTTGATAAACACCTCGTCCACCACATTGGTACGGAGGTATTCATAAAAATCATCCGCATTGGCAACCACCGGAACGCCGCAAATCTTCGCTCCCCGGAGTTTCTGATCCACCACCACTACACCGGATACCGCAAAATCCCGGTAAGGCAGATGTTCAAATTCCAACAGAGCCTCTTTGGCATATTCTGCCGTTGTCACAAGAATCATTTTAGAGAGATTCTTTTCTTTTTTCATTCTGCCTAAAATCAGAGATTTCAAAAAAATCCGTTCCAGATACACAACTGCCATAGAAATAATCCAATAGGAAAAAATAACCTGCCTGGAATAAATCTCTGTCTGCTTTATCGCAACCTCATAAGCAAGAATGCCTGCAAATATAATTGTACAAAAGATAACGCTGGCATTGATCTCCTGAAAATGTCCTCTTCTTAAAATTCCTGTATAAGGTTCAAAAAAGAATACGACGCAGATATCGATCAGCACCATTACAATGGCCAGTCTTTCATACGGCTCATTCGAATACGGCAAATGCCAGCCGAGACGCATCACGTATGCAGCGATCAAAGCAAACTGAAGGCATATAATATCTAAAATGGTAAAATCCAAATGCTTTAACCAGCTTTTTTTCTCTCTTTTATACATATCGTTTACCTCGTAACCAAAAAGCAGCGTTTCTCTTCATCGCTTTGTCTGTTTCAAATTGTGCAGATAAAGCCATGATCTGGCATAATCCTTTCGCTCCTCCTCTGACATGTGTCCCACCTTTTCATAAGGAAGTTTTGTTTCTGCCATTTGTTCTTCTCCACACTTAAAACACTCTACCTGTTTTCTTCTTGACACTACCCGAATCCAACCGCAACTCGGGCAAATATACACTTTCATCCCTTCAAATCCCCTAATAATTCATCTCTGTGTATCCGAATCGTCTGAAGCTCCATCTCAAAATCCTGCCGGTTCTTCTGTCCCATGGTTTTGAGTATCAATCCTGAGAAAAACGCCTGCATCGCTGCCAGCATGGAAAATCCACATACAATCAGCGTCGGAAAATGAGGCACCAGTCCGGTTTTTGTATAATCAATGATAATCGGTATCATAAATATAATTGACAATATCGCCAGAACAGCAGAAATCAGTCCAAAAAAATTCATAGGCTTAAAGGTCTGATACATTCTGGCAATTGTTCTAAGCACCCGGAATCCGTCGGAAAAGGTATTCAGCTTAGAAACACTTCCCTCCGGTCTGTCACGATAATCAATGATGACATTTTCCACCTGCATATTCTTGTCCGCCGCATGAATGCTCATCTCTGTCTCAATTTCAAATCCCTTGGATAAAACAGGAAAAGACTTCACAAACAGATAACTGAAAGCCCTGTAACCCGTCATCATATCTTTAATATCTGCATCAAACAGCATATTAATGCTTTTTCGCACCAATGAATTTCCAAAATTGTGAAAAGCTCTTTTATTTTCTGTAAAGTAGGTAGACGAAAGCCGGTCTCCTACCACCATGTCTGCATTTTGCTCAAATACCAGACGAATCATCTCCGGAGCCGCCTCTGCCGGATACGTATCGTCTCCGTCGGTCATAATATAACACTCCGCATCAATATCCCGAAACATCCTGCGGATTACATTGCCTTTCCCCTGCTTATATTCATAACGGACAACGGCTCCCGCCTGTTCCGCAATCCGGTCCGTTCCGTCCGTGGAATTGTTGTCGTAGACATAGATCACTGCCTCCGGGAGTACCTGTTTAAAATCTTCCACTACTTTTTGAATTGTCCTGCTCTCATTATAGCAGGGAATCAATACCGCTATTTTATCCATGTCAGACATCCTTCCATTTTCTCATCTTACGGTATACACAGTATACCTCTATTATAATCTGTACGGCCAAAGTAATCAACAGTGCAATCACAACTCCGTTCATATAATACTTCTTCACACATATCATTGATGCCAAAAACGAAGATATGACTCCGCCTATTCCCACAAAAAGCTGCCCTTTGATCTCCCTTAATACGGTACAGACCGGGAACAGACAGGCATTGATGCTGATCATCAATGTAGAAATAATAATTGGAATAAACAGATACACATAAGGGCGGATCTCTTCTTTGAATGCCAGTACCAAAAACCATTCTCCCAGCCATGCCGATACCAGAATAGCCAAAATAGAAAGAAGAACAAATACAACTGCGACCCGTTTCAGAATCTGTTTAAATCCCTTTTTATCATTTTCCTGCAGACAGTCCGCCAAAGGCGTAATCAATGGAACAAAAATCGTATTTGCACCCACCTGCACAATCATGCTGGGCGTCGCCACAGAACTATAATAGCCAAGAGCCTCATCCCCAAAATACATCTGCAGAAAATATTTCGGAAAGGAAATAGAAAGATTGTTGGTCATAGCCACAATCGCAAGCGGCAGCATGGCAAACATCAATTTTTTCACAGCCTCTTTGCCGGATGTGGAATCTTCGGATATAAACTTTTCCGCAATCCTTCTGTCAAAAAAGACCGCCACCAAAAAGGTGGTAATCATCATGCTGAAAACGGCATAAACCAGATTTTTTGTCAAATACAAAACACTGCAGAAACTGCCCAGCATCAAAACTCCTCTGGCAAGGTATGAATAGCAGATATAATCCATCCGCCCGTTCTTCTGATCTATGCCATGGTATACATCGATCCACGCCTCTTCGCATTTATACAGCATATACAACAAAATAACTCCCCATTGATAGGGTGTGTAGCGGTTTACACACACGCCCGCCGCACAAATAAAAAATGCGATCCCTATAGCAACCAGTCTCGACCGGATATAGGTTCTGTCCGAATATTCTCCCGCTACATCCGATACCTGATATTGTCTTGTATTAAACAATGCCAAAATAGCAAATGCCGCTGTAAATGTCATGGCAAGTCCATACACGCCGCTGTCGGAATAACCGGAAAGCCTTACCACCAGAAGAGTGGTGAGCCATTGGCATCCATAATAAAATATCATACCGAAACTGTTATAAAAAATATTTGCCAGTGTTGATTTTTTCTCCATTGTAACCGTTTCCTTTTCCATTCCCTGTCTGGCTGTTCACAGCAGCCCTATACATCCATCGAATAATCCGCCCGATGCAGTGTCAGATTCGGATTGTAATACGGATCTCCCGCTTTAAGCTCCCGCTCCCATTTCTTTTGGAACCGGTCAATCTCGCTTTGGAATCTGGCCTGTTTTTCCATGGTATCCTCATATCCTCTGGATTTAGATTCATAGTGGTACAGCTTAGCGTAAGGATTCCATATAATCCGATAGCCCGCCGACCGAATCTTCATACAAAAATCCACATCATTTAACGCCACCACAAATTCTTCTTCCATTCCGCCCACCTCTTCAAATACCGAACGCCTCACCATAAGGCAGGCTCCTGTTACAGCGCTCATTTCCCGTTCGCACAGGGAGAATGGATAGTATTTTTCATCTCTGTCTGTCAGGCTCCAGAGCGCATGGGCTGCAAATCCGCCCATACCGATAATCACACCGCCGTGCTGAATGGTGGAATCCCCATAGTAAAGCATCGCTCCAGCAGCTCCCACGCCCGGCTTTGAAACAGAAACGGCTAACTGCCGCAGCGCCGTATCTTCCATAAATTCTGTATCGTTATTCAAAAAAAGAAACAAATCCCCCTTAGCGCTTTCGGCGGCAAAATTATTGATGGCCGAATAATTAAAACCGCCCTCCCATGTTACTGTATGAATCCTTTGATCCTCCTCCATAAGCCTGTCGTAAAAAGCAAATGTTTCCGGATCTTCGCTGTTATTTTCTGCAATGATCACTTCATAGTTTTGGTAATCACTCTTTTTCAAAGAGGCAAGGCAAAGCGCAAGATCTTCAATATGATCTTTATTGGGAATGATAATACTGATCAAAGGCTCTTCTTTCATGTCGTATTCCAAATGAAAAAACCCCGGCACATCCGATTCTATCACCTTTGCGGATATGGATTCTGATTCCAGATAATGATTCAGGCAGCTTTTGTTTTTCCCGCTTTTACTGCGGACAAAAGATGCTGCGCCTTCTTTTGGCACCAGATTGGAAAACAGAGGCTTTGGAATATGAAAAATATGCTCTGCATACCGAAATGCCCGCAGAGAAAGGTCATACCAGTCATTTTCCAAAAGATCTATCTCCTCACCCTTTTGCACCAGTGTTTCTAAAAGACTTCGTTTCACCACATAACAGCGTCCGAGATAGGGGAAATTTAATAGCATCTGCAGATCTGCATCCGGTTTAAAAAAAGGCCGAAGCCGCTTTCCCCCGTTCCGGTTATCTTCATCGGTGTAAATCAGATCCGGCAGGCTTGGATTCTTTGGGCGTATTTTACTGACCTTAGATTCGCAACAACCTGCAGCCGCCTTTGCTATTTCATAAAGATACTCCGGAAGAACGCAGATTTCTTTTCCGGAAAATACAAAATAATCTTCTCTGTATTGTTCCAGCAGAGAGGATATGTCTGCATCTTCCGTTATTTCCGCAAAAGAGATACGGCTGCAGGTCTGTTTCATCCACCCTGCTTTGTGGGAATCCGCCTTTCCTTCTGATACAATTACAAAAGAAAAACGGCTGGAAAGGTCATCTGTTCTCTGCGCTTTCAGTTCTCCTTTTGACGCCTTATTTCTTCTGCACCAGATCATATATTCCGACTCTTCACGAATGGAAATCCCCAGTTTTTTTAATATTTTTTTGAATGTATATAACAATCCGTAATATTTCAGATAATATACGGCTTTTTGAATTTTATTTTTTCCTTCTAAATCAAAATCGCTTAACATGATTTCTCCTGTTTTTGCTGTTTGGCCTGGTCTGTCGCACCAGTCCAAACGGTTGTTATTTCTTCCTCCAGTATTTCTCATAAGAAAGATTTCTATTGTAAAAAGGATCCCCCGCTGTAATCTGCGGCTGATAAGCAGTCCATAATCTGTGTGCGTCTGCTGTCTGCAGTTCCCATTTATATTCTTCTTTTGGGATTCTGCACAATGCATAAGGATTTAATACGATCTGTTTTTCTTTTTTCCGCAGCCAGAAACAAATTTCTAGAATTTTTCCAAAGGTATTCTTACCGCTGCAGATCTTCCAAAGAGCAGACAGTTCTTCTTTTTTCGCCATACAGGCGCAGCCGGATATGGCCGAAATATTGTGGGCATAGTAATTGCGCCCCATATACCCCGGCGCGTCGTATCGTTCGCCGCGGTTTGCTTCCAATGCCAGCGTATCGGCAGAAGGTCCGATTACGAGATCTGAACTTAAAATCAGATTCTTTTCATCTAACACCTGCATCCCCGCCATTCCCACATCCTGCCGCTGGGCAAACATCAAAAGCTCCTCTATAAAAGCCGGCGTAATAGGCGTAATGCCCGCTGCAAGGAGCAAAAGATACTCGCCTTTGGCCTGAGAAAGCGTATCTGTCAATTCTTCCTGAGACAGAGCATAGTACAGCTCATAATCCGGATAAGCAGAAATTTTTTCAATTGCCGCCGCTGTACGTGAAACTTTATTGAAATCTCCTTCGCTGCCGTCAATGATAACAGAAACCTTCGGCGTTCCAATTTCATATTTCATCCGGTAATGGGTTTTGCAAATCTGCGCGCTGTGTACTTCCGCCGGATAGCCTCTTCGGATCTCTGCATCTCTGACAGCCCTTCTGCCCGCTGTAATCGCATAAGACTTGGAGCTTAAATTCATAGAAGTCGACATTTTGTGGCACCGCCAGAAATAGAGTACCCTGGGGATATGACAGACCTTATTTGCCGCATCAGTCAGCCGCATAATCATATCGTGATCCTGGCTCCCGTCATATTCCGCCCGAAACAGCCCCACCTGCTCTGTCAGCGCCTTTTTGAAGACGCTTAAATGGCAGATATAATTCACGCCTCTTAAATTGTCTACCGAAAAATCCGGTTTGAAGTGATAAGTCACAATATTCTCAAGCTCTGCGCCCTCAAAAGTCACTTCATCGGTATATACGAAATCTGCACCTTCTTTTTCAATCACTTTGGCGCATTCATACAATGCCGAGGGATGCAGCATGTCATCATGGTCAAATAACGCCAGATAATTCCCTGCAGCCATACGGATGCAGGCATTGGTATTTTCTGCAATTCCCTGATTTTTTTCCAGTTTCCGGTATACAATGCGCTCATCTTTCGCCATATATTCTTTTACGATTTCTGCAACTTTTTCATTGCCCGCCTCTGACGCATCTGCCAGACACAGCTCCCAGTTCTGATAAGTCTGCTCCATGACAGAATCAATCATATCCCGCAAAAACGGTTCCGGTGTATTAAACAAAGGCACCAACACGCTGATTTTGATTTCCGTATGGAAAACGCGCTCCCTTTGTTTTTGTTTCTCTTCCTCTGTGGGCATGATTTTCGTCAGATATTTTCTGGCCTCTTTTCTCCGTTTAAACCGGTTGTTATCCACGGCGTTTTCCACTTTCTGATACACGCCGGACACACCGTTCTGGTATAAAAATCTTGCCGCCCGGTATCCCTTTCTCGCCGGATACATCAGTGTCCATACCGGTGTTCCTTTTAATTTGCGGATACCCTTTCGGTCCGGTTCCTGCTCTACATCATCCGGTCCGTCATCATGGGTATATGCCAGAAATTTTACAAAATCTCCCAAGTCTGTGGGAATTTTTTCCTTTTCCCGGTCGATTAATTTTCTCAATGTTTGATCTTCTTTCACTACCATGCATTTTCCTCTTTTTTATAAATCCAGTGCAAGGACATAGCCCGCCTCATTTTCAAAAATAACTTCCACATGCTCATCCGCCAGTACATCCGCCCCATGCTCTTTTTCAAACTGCGTTTCTTTCATCATAACGGTATAGTGAATGTCCCAGTCATAGTATGCCTGCCGCAGCTCTTCTGTGGTATGCCGCCATTCATAAAAATCCGGGAAATCATATCCGCTGGCTCCCTCATACAAATAAGTCTGCCCATAATCGCTGGTTTCTGTCATCAAAGGCACCATTTTTTCCTCGGATAGATGATCCGAAACATACTGGAATAAATCAAAGACATAGTCGGGCAGTCCTACATGCTCGCCCCTGATAAAAGACCAGTTGACCTGATACAGGGTAAAAAACGCCGTACTATGCATCGCTCCTGTAATATTTTCTGTAGAAGTTACTATTTTATATTCCACTTTTCCAAAGCACAGCGCCGCAAACAACACAATCATAGCGCAATATGCAATCAGCGTCTCCTTTGCCTGCTGCAGCATAATGGAAAACGCCCTTGCAGTCAAAGCCCAGCAGAACATCCATAACGGATAATAGGTTTTATAAAAATAATACGTCGATATGTGATGCGTCAATGTCAAAAGCAGCATAACGCCGGTAAAACCCAAAAAGGTGCAGAAAAAGACAACATCCGGCGTCAGTTTCCGCTTTTTCAGTGTGTATGCCAGTATAAAAAGCACCGGCAGAATTGTCCAGAAGAAATCCATATACAATTCCGTATAGATTCCCCCCTGATTGGAAAGAGCTCCCGTAATGCTTGTCCCCGAAGAAATAAAAAATCCATACAGACAGTAATACAGCCCAAGCACGGTAGGCAGCAGAAAGACTTTAAGCGCCAGCAGCACATTCCTTTTGGAAAATATTCTGCCCTCCCGTTTGGCTACAAGCATCAAATACCCAAACACCGTAATAAATGCAACAGGCGCAAACATCATATAGCTTGTCATAACGCCGAAACAGCCTAACATCAACATAACAACGGTAATCTTCCGCTCCACCAAAGCCTCTTCATACAGACGCGTAGTCATCATTAAAAATCCGACAAACATACTTCCCATGGCCCAGTAGCCAAAGGAATAGTAGAAACTCAAAAACGGATAACCCATGAAATAGAAAAAGATCAGAATTACAGACAAACCCTTAGAGGCCTTTGTCTTGGCCGCCTGACGAATCATTGCGGCAAAGAAGAGAATTTCTACCCAGAGAAAAAAGCAATCTCCCAGAATATATCCCTTATACCAGTCTGCAATCCGCACAAAAGGCTGTATCATCTCCACAAACATGGCATTCTGCAGATGCAGCAGATACATCTTCGTCACCTGCTGGGACCGCACGATTTCCGTTGCCTCTTTTAGATGCAGTCCGGCATCTGAGTTATAGTAGCAGTACCATAGCTGAGGCGTATAGATCTTCAGAGTAATCACAGCAACAACTACCGTTATCAGCGCAATCACAAAAAAATCAAACTTTTCCCAGACATATTCCTGCGTCATGCCTTCTCTGCGGATTAAACTCATCATAAACAAAGCGATTGCCAGATAAACAACTGCCATTGTGTATATGTTAACAGGAATGTGCAGAGGGCTTAATATCCCCGCGCCAATCCCGCCCATACAGATTGCTGCCAGAAAAGACAAGACGCTCCATGTAAATCCGTTCATTGGCTTATGTGATTTGCGGTACCGGTATATTTGAACCACACAAAAGATAAATGCCGCTGCATAACATATAGTTCCCAAAATAGTTCCATGTAACATAGGCTTTCTCCTTGTATCTCTTCCGGGCGGCATTCCATGCCCGGCGTACTCTGATTTATTTTAAAATAATCTGGTTCGGCGTCGTTGCAAAGCTGTAGACTGAAACGCCGTTTGAAAGCATATCATATGCATTCTGCAGATTATCATAAATTCCGCTCATATCCTGCATCATCTGATTCGGCGCATCGAAAAAGGCTCCTTTTGCGCCGACCCGTATATAAAAATCTGATTTCAGACCATGATTGCCATGATCCGCCATTTGAACATAATCTGATTTTAATGATTCGCCATATGTGTTCAAAAGATAATCGCTTACCGCCTCTCCCACATCGGAGCAAAATAGCATGGACTCCCGGCCCGCCGTAACCCGAAAGACCAAAGAGCCGTCATTGAGAGGATCTTCGGACCATTCATCCACATAATCATCATATGCGTTAAATATCTGAAATGCAAGCCCTTCTATCTCAAAGGCGTCTTTTGCATACACTATTTCTTTCTCCGGAATCTCAAGAGCCTGCCACTGTTCGTACAGGTTGTCTTCCCCTCTTGGATCTTCCGGGAGTATTTTCTTTTCTTCCGGCATTTCTATCGTATAAATCCTGTCAATCTGAATCTTTTTGGGTTTTTTATAGATTTCCATAAAAGCGCCGGCATGCTCTCCATGAGGATGGGTAATGATCCAGGCATCCACATGTCCGCCCAGCGCATTGATCTGTTTGCGGACATAGGAAACATCCTCCGCCCTGCCTCCGTCTATGACAATCAAATGTCCTTCTCTGTCCTGCATGGTATAAAAGGAAAGGGGTTCTCCGTCTGCTCCTCCATACTGGGTAATCAGCCATTCACCCGCATAATCTTCTTCTTTGAAATCTCTCCGGTAAACCCTGTAGACCCCATTGTTTCCCACAATGGAATAACCGTAGGAAAGCAATTCATCTGCAGTTTCTCCTTCCAGGGGATATGCCAGATAATTGCAGTTTTCCATAGCTGCATACCACGCAAGAACCTCCCAGTCTTTCACATCGCTGCTCATGATCCGAAAAATCTGCGCATCATTTTCATTTTCCGTTCTGCCGCCGCGAATCGTCTCCATACCATAAGGCATCAGAATCTGCGCATCGTACTGCCGGATAAAAGAAACCAGGTTATTTCCGACAATCAATTTCTTTTGGTCAATTCCGTTTGCAGCTGCATCTTCCTCTATGATATCACAAATATCCACCACATCCCGGGGCAGCTTGTAATAATTCTGACTTCTGGCAAAAATGGTGCTGTTATACACAACAGAACCCGTCATCCCCACCACAAGAAGCATAACTCCCAGAAACAGATATCGTTTTTGGGGCTCTGCCTGCATAATAATCAGCACGGCAGTATAAGCCGTTACAATCGCAGCAGGCAAAAGCCAGAACATTCTCCAGTATACCGTTTCTTCGATACAGATCATAATCACTTTTGCCGTTGCCGGGCAAAAGCATATGATAAAAAACAACAGCGTATATCCCAAAAACACATAACGTTTTTCTTTGTCTTTTTTTTGTACCAGCAGATAAATCAGGCAGGCAAAAAACAGAGCCATCTGCATGCCGGCGCCATTATAATCATCATACATGGACATCACAACATTTAAAATTTCTCTCAATGGGTACCTCCCTATCGGATCGCCAGATAAATTCCCGCGCAGAGCAGATTCGGCAGACAGCACAGCGCCGTATTCACAAGGAGACGTATCTGTTTTTGTCTCCAGGCAGCCAGAATTCCCAATATTCCAAGCATAATCGCCCCCAGAATAATGCCCATGGAAGAAACCATACAACAGGCGCACATCAGCAAAAACAATAGCGCATAATCTGCTGTTTGTTTTCCTTTGATCTCTGTGGAATCAAAGAACATCCGCAGCGCCATATATAAAACCATAGGCAGCAATATCCCCGCCAAAACCGCTTTTCCCTGCCATAAGCGAATCAGCAGAAATAAGCCGCTTGTCCGCTCACTGTACGCAGAAAAAATCTGCAGCGCCGACGCCAGTATCATAAAATAACCCGTTTTCACCATATCACAGGCAAAGAATATCCTTCCCAGCAGTGCATATACTGCATAGAAGAGCAGTAAAAATAAAATCATAAATACCATGTGGGCTACAATTGCCGGATGTGTATCTGTTACTTTTGATATCGTTGCTGTAAACGCATAAAAGGGCGACAATACATATCTCGAGGGAAGTTTTTCATATAAAGACCCCGTGTAGGGACTGTATGCAAAAATCGTATTCGTCGCAAGGGAAGTAGATGCCGACGCCACAAAAAACGCATCATCGGAATTGTAATACTGATAACGGATATAAATAAAAATCTGTCCTGCAATGATCAGAAACTGCCCCCAGATGCAAATTGTAAACTTCTGCACTGCCTGTCTGATGCTCAAAAGGATTTCCGGTATCCGTCTGATATTGCGCACCAGGGAAACAACAGAAACGGCCAGTATCATCCCTCCATACAAATACACCAGCGCAGTCAGAGACTGACGCAGAAAAATAAGGGGCAATGCTGTAATTTCAAACAGCCCGAACATAATTACATAACCCGCCGCCATATGGAGCAGAATGTTGTTTTTCTCTTTTTCTGTAAATCCTGTATAAAAAAGCCCCAGCAAAAACGGGCATATGCCCAGAACCACTGCAAGCAAGGCCATACTTTTTATCATTCTTCTGCCTTTCCCATAACAGTTCAGCCTTCGGCTTCACTGCCGCCCTTCTTCTACTTATATGCCCAGAATTTATTGATCAGAAAATTAATGGGAACCCCCAGCGTCATATTGATAATGGGAGCAATCATTTTGGACATATGAAATATATCCACCCACAATACCATTAAAAAACTGTTCAAAAACAATCCTGTAAACGAATAGGTAATATATGTTTTCACCAATGTTCCAAAAAAAGAGCGTTTTTCTCCTTCTCTTTCTTTAAATACATATTTATTATTCCAGAAAAAGGCCCATAATACACTAAGCACAAATCCCCATACCGTAGCGATCAGATAGTCGTACTGTTCCCACAGGCCAATTCTGTATATCAACTGTATCACGACTACATAAACGAGGTAATGGACCAGCGTATTGCTGACTCCTACCAGGCCAAACCGCATAAGCTGGAGAAAGGACTGTTCCCCTTCCGCTGTCAGTTCTTTGTGCATCATCCGAAACAGCAGATGAATACACCAAAGGGACGCTTTTTCCACCGGTTTCCATAACCAGACTTTAAGTTTATTCATGTCTTTCTTCACCTGATCTTGTCATATTTGTCTCTTTACAGATATAAATAGGCCGTTTCTTCACCTCAAGATATGTTTTGGCCAGATAAGAGCCTAATATGCCGATACACAAAAGCTGTATGCCTCCCAAAAACATGATGATGCATACCATAGAAGGCCAGCCGAATGCAGAGCCTCCGTATAATAACTGCCTTACAATAATAAATACAATTGCAGCAGCGGCAATCAGACACATCATCACGCCCAAAAATGCCGCAATCGACAAGGGCATAGTGGAAAATGCCACGATCCCGTCAATGGAATATAAAAAAAGTTTCCAGAAAGACCATTTCGTCTCTCCCGCTACCCGTTCTACATTTTGAAATTCCAGCCACTTCGTCTGAAATCCAACCCAGCCGAAAAGTCCTTTGGAAAAACGATTGTACTCTCCCATTTCCAAAAGGGCATTGACAAAAGGACGGTTCATCAAACGATAATCCCTTGCGCCGTCTACAATATCCGCTTTGGAAATGCGGTTCATCAGGCGATAAAAATTCCGCGCAAAAAATGACCGTATCGGCGGCTCCCCTTTGCGGTTCACTCTTCTGGTAGCCACGGAATCATATCCCTCGTCTACTATCGCATGATACATCTCGGGCAAAAGAGAAGGCGGGTCCTGAAGATCTGCATCCATGATGACGGTCAAATCTCCGTCAGAATTCTCAAGCCCCGCATAAATCGCTGCTTCTTTTCCAAAGTTTCTGGAAAAAGAAATATATTTCACCCGGGCATCTTTTTCTGCCAGCTCTTTCATCACTGTAAGAGTATGATCCTTAGAGCCGTCATTGATAAACAATAATTCAAATTCGACATCCTGCATTTCCTGCATTACTTTTTGCATTTCTTCATAAAAATAGTGCAATGCAGCTTCTTCATTATAACATGGAACAATCGCTGTTAATTTCATTTCTTTATCCTTTATTCTTGTTCATTTAATCCCTTTGAAATCATTTTATTATACCGTCAAAACCCAAGTATGTCAAATAAAGGAAAAGCATCCGTCCATGGAAAGCTGCCTTCCAATAGGGCGGATGCCTGTCTAATGATCTGCATACCCGGATGTCAAAGAACATCCCTGCTAAGATTCCTTATGCCTGACGCTAAAAAATGCTTATTTTCTTTGTTTTATCTGTGTCTTGCGTCGTCTCTGCCTCTCCCGTTTGGCCCTCCGTACCTTCTGTTTCCGTATTTATGGCTCCCTGCGGCGTCAGAGGTGTCTGCGGTGTTTGAGGCATCTGCGATGTTTGAGGCGTCTGCGGTGTTTGAGGCGTCTGTGGGGTCTGCGGCGTCTGCGGTGTGACGCTGTCAATATTGTAAATGGAATTGTCAATGGTAATTTCCACGATATTGGAACTATATCTTGGAGTAAGCGTTCCGTCCGGCAGTTTTGCCCTCAGGCAGAAACTGTAAGTCTGTCCCGGTGCAAAATGAATTCCATTAAATTCATTTACACGATAAGCAGGTTCTCCCACACCAATTGCAATCCGCGTGAAAGCTTCTGTAGAAGAGGCGGCAGATGCTTTGCAGAATACCCGGTAATCATTTACGCCCGGCCATCCCGTCCATTCCAGAACCACCTGTCCGTTTTCTATTTTTGCAGTCAATCCCATAAGCGACTGTTTCCCTGCAGGGTCAGAAAAATTACTATAACGATTCACGCCGCCCACCGTCAAATAAGAACGGACTTTATAATAATAAGTAACGCCCGGCGTAAGATTCTTATCCGTATAAGTATGTTTCGCCCTGTCCACGGCGGCTATGCGCTCATATGTTCCATTTACTGCTGTAGAACGCCATACCTCAAAGCCGCTTACATCTGTCATTGTCTTCCATACAACTTTGATCGTATTTCCATTTACTACCCAGTTTGCCGTATTAAATACAGGAGTTCCGGCTGTTACGGCAATCGCTGCAGCATCGGAAAATGCGCCGTATATTTTCACTCTCTTTGCAGGATTTCCTGATTTTGGAGCCTCTTTATACATTCGTACCTGATACCGGTAAGTACTTCCGTTCGACAGTTTCTGATCCAGATAAGTTACCGTCGAATTGCCGGAAATTGTCTTCAGTAATTTGCCGTCCCGGTAAATTTCATATCCGTCTCCCGAATTCATTTTATTCCAGGTCAGCTGAATGGAATTCGCAGATGCAGATTCAATTTTGGTAATAGCTCCCTTTTGCAGTCTGGAAGGCATCTTGCTGCACATAGTTCGTTTAAATCCTGCAATCTTCTTCCAGTTTGAAATATTCGTATACTTCACCAGAGGATCGGTAAATGCAAAGGATTCTTTGGTGTCAATATATTGGAAAACACTCCAGATCAGCCGTTTCACATGCCACTCGTTGCACAGTCCCCAGCGATAGCCCTGGCTTATCTCGTCAGGATGATCAAATTCCCTGCCGTAAATAAATGATTCAATCATATTATTTCCTTCACAGATATAATAAGCATAAGCATAAGCCGCCGCCTGAACCTCTTCTCCTCTGCTGGAATTGAAGGACTGCTCGGAAAGCATGACTGTACATTTTTTTCCGTATTTCTTCTTGGCATAATCCGTAAGCACTTTTATATTTTTAAAATTCACGATTTTGGACGTAGTGGAATTTTTAGCGTCTGTATCATCCCAGAAAACAGGATCTGACATTCCCTGAGGATATGCATGCCAGGCAATCTGAAAATTAATTTTGCCATAAGCTTTAATTTTTTCACAGAATTTATCCGCTACTGCCTTTGACGTAAAGTATCGTTTCCCCGAACCGTCTGCATCCAAATTCCAGCGGTTGTCCAGACTGATGTAGACTTTTGCATTTTTGTTCACGCTTTTTACTGCATTATAACAGATACGATAGGATCTTACATAATTGGCCATATAAGCGTCCAGGCTTTTGTTGCCGCCGTAATTCCAGATACAGTTGCTGTTTACCTCATTGCCTAAAATCCAGCCGCACACCAGATTCTGCTGCGTTCCGTACCGTTTGGCAAGATAAGTCATGATCGCCTCAAAGGTCTGGCAGCCTTCTTTGGAAGATGTTTTCACAGAAGAAAACAACGTATAAGAATATCCGCCAAACTGCATTGCCTTTGTCCCTGCAGAGCCGGCGTCTTTTGGCAAAAGAAGAATCACAGTCACCCTTACGCCCGCCGCATTGTATGCCTGCACCAGTTCGTCGTTCTGCCTGATTATGTCTGCATCCAGATAATACGTTTTGTTCTTGTATGTAAAAGCTGTCTTATGAATCGCTTTGCTGTTCAAAAGAGAATTCAAAGTCCAGTTAACGACTGCATGCTTTGTACCGATTTCAAGAGAATCAGACAATTCCTCTACCTGCAGACCCTTTTTGGAATGAACTGCCGGGCCGCTCCCTTTATAGGTCGCAAGCACTTCCGGATTCGTAATATATTTTACATTACTGGCAATCTGATATTTCTTACCTGATTTATATGCTACGGCAAACTTCTGATACAGCATAGATTCCGTATAATTTACTTTAAATTTTACCGTTCCCTTTTTATTTTTAACGGATGCAAGAGGCGCAGCCTTTTTCTTTCCGTTTTCAGAAACATTGGCATTGAGATTTAAAAGGTATAATTTTGATCCTTTGGGTTTGCTCTTTACTTTGGCCTTAACGGTAATCTGGCTGCCGGCGGCGTTTAATTTACAGGTATTGATCGTAACCTTCTTGTCTGCCGCCTGCAGCGAAACGGGATTTCCAAACATCATGATACCTCCCGCCAACAATATACATATCAACATATATTTTATAAAACCGCTCCGTAGGAGTCTGTCCTGACAGAATGCCCGGCCGGCATCTTTTCTGATATCTTTGCATCCTTTAAACATATACAATCCTCTTTCTATCTTATCTTCTCTTCTGCATGATACAGTTAAAATCCACTCTTCACAAACTCACGAACCAACAAATCCGTTTCGATCCCACGAAACAATCCTCCAATTTTTCTCTGTTGATTTTATCTTTTTATTTTACGATCAATCAATGAAATACACATTAAAATGGCGTTATGAATCAAATAACTTTGCTTTGTAAACGCCTTGCTCCACAAGCCTGTGAATCGCCTCTATGACTCCCGGCTTATCTTCCTGATAGGTCACGCCAAACCACTTATCCTGTGTCTCTAATACTTTTACAGACGCCCGTTTTTCCTGCAGCAGCTGATCTATAATCCGCGGAAGAAGATATTCTGATTTCAAATCATCCGGCTTCCGTTCCGATAAAAACTGCCGGAACCCCCGCTCTAATTCATCAAAGAAATCCGGCTGCAGCCCCCACATATTCATGGATACATGCTGATGCTCCGATACGGACACCGGTCTGCCGTATTCATCTTGAGCCGTCATGACGCCGTTTTTATTTTTGATCTCATAAGTTTCTGTTACCTTGATTAAATTTCCCTGCCTGTCCACTTCGCAGACGCCCCTCGTTACGCCGCCGTTTTCACTTAAGGTATTGTTCAGGATAAAACCCGCCATACAGATATCATAGAATGCCTTATGAGAATTTTTGTTTTTGTCTGCTCCCGCATGAGAGGCAAGGTAGTCGTGCAGTTTGACAAATGCTTCTTTCCCGTAATAATCATCTGCATTAATCACTGCAAAAGGATTGTCTGTCAGTCCTTTTGCTGCCAAAACTGCCTGCCCCGTTCCCCAGGGTTTCGTCCTTCCTTTGGGCAGTGAAAATCCTGCCGGCAGATCGGAAAGCTCCTGAAAGGCATATTTCGTGGGAATGATCTTTGCGATCCGGTTTCCGATGATCTCTTTAAAATCCGCTTCCAGATCATGGCGGATAATAAAAAGCACTTCGTCAAAGCCTGCTTCTATCGCATCATAAATCGAATAGTCTATAATAATTTCTCCGCCCGGCCCTACCGGCGTCAGCTGCTTGATCCCTTCTCCGAAACGGCTGCCAAGGCCGGCTGCCATGATTGCAAGTGTCGTTTTCGTCATAGGATGCCTCCTTTGTATTTTGGGCTTGGTATATATACTATAGCAGAAAACGGCGGGAATTGCAAAAGAAGTGTTTGCTGCGGAATTTCCATGTCAATGTGTAATCATGTGAAAGGGAAAATTGTCCCTACGGCGGAAAATTCCTAAGGGATTGCGGATACATACGATGTGAAGTGCGCAGACTGCGACAAAACGCTTTTTGTCATTTTTCGTTCATACATTCTAACAGGATAATATGCATCATCTATCCTTATTTTCAAAGTATAATTTTTATTTACAAACTCATTAAACCGATATTCCGGCTCATCAATACTTAAATGATCGTCTCTGCCCGTATCAATATAAATTATTTTATCCGGTATGCAATTCATAACAGTAAAATAAGATCTATATTGTACATCATAATTAAATCCATATGAATAAAGCGAAATATCCCAGGTTGAAGGTGTACAGGCATTCGCCTCTGTCATAAGATATGCAAACGGAACTACTTCCATAAACAAAACATTATCTTTTTTATCTGTAATTTTCCGTATCGTATCTTCTATTTCTAATAATCCTTCTGCTCTTTCCTGTGTGGTATACAATCCCTTATATACCCCGCTGCTGATTTTGTAATTCATCTCTTTCAAAGGCGCTTCCCGATAAACGTAACCATACAAATTTGATCCAATCCCCATAAAAAGCAGACAAAAGATGCAAAAGCAAGCTGTATACGCCAGGTACCTTATCTTATTGTAAAAAATCTGCGCGAAATAATATAAATTCAACAAAATATATGCCATCACTGCTCCCATCAAAGAATAGCAGCGACTGGAATATCCGCCTAATGCCAAAATGCCGGCATTAAAAATCCAACAACAGGATGAAATCTCTGCAAAAAAACAAAACCATTTTAACCGTGTCGGAATATCTTTTTTATAAATCAGATAAAAGGGCAGTATAAACGCCGCCGGTAATGTTAAATATTGTTCACTCACTGCAAATGCGCCATTTAAAAAAGCCTGGCGAAAAAATAAATACACATAAGAAACCCCATAAGAAGCCAGAAAAATATTTATTATTGTACCACTGTTAATATTTAATCTGCCATGATTTTCGCTTTTTTTCCTCCAACAAATAATAACATACACTGCTATTCCCAAAAATGCGATTCCTATTGTCCATCGAATATTAAACTGCAGAACATCCCATATTCCATATAATTGCCTGTTAATAGTTGTTAAGATAGACCCATTATTTTCTTCTAATGCAAAATAAGGATTTTGATTAAGAACCATATCTATTCCATATAAAAATCCTTTTAATCCTCTTTTTAACAAAAGGCTGAAAAATATGACAAATGCAAATAAGCCTCCGGAAATTGTATAGCAAAAAGAAATTCTGTGTTTTATCCCAGTCCTGCACTCCGCCAAAAACAACAAAATAACGCTTGCTATACAATAAAGAATCTGCGAAGGATGTGCAACTGCACACGCGCACGCGCATAATCCGGCACAAATTGTATAATACAGACATTTCTTACTGTTTTTCTCTTCTAATACAGAAGAAAATGCAAAAGCAAGAAAAATGTCACTCATGATCAGAAACGCCACAGATCCGGTTCCATACGAAAATGTAAAAATATTGAATCCCTGTTCCATAATATAAGCAGATCCGGCAATCGCTAAGAAAACAGGTTTTACTTCTTTTCTTAACAACAAAAACAAACTCAGAACAATCACCAGTTTAAAAAGAAAAAACAGGCACCTTCCATATAAAATAATTCCAGCTGTACTTCCACCTGTTACAATAAGAAACAGTTTTATAAATGGATACATAAGAATGACAAATGTTGGCGACTGTGACCATGTATCAGAAATTGGAACAGCTCCTTTGACCGTAATGTATGCTTCACTGATACTAAAACATTCATCTGTAATTTCCGCCCCCCAAAAAATACGATAAAAATAAAGACTCGCAGCGCCTAAAAATATCACTATTGTTATTATCCATTCAACATGACTCCATGTATTTTCTTTCTTCATTTTTTATTCCATTCTCTGTTTTCTTACCGCAATCCACTCCACCGTACATGGAGTTAATTTCGTCGGCACTTTTCTCCTTAAAAGCCATATTGTGCTTCCGACATCCACAATTTGCGATGATAAAATTGTTCCCAGATTCATTTCTCTCACTAATTTCAATAAAGACTGCGGGCTATACTGGTATACTGTGTCAAATTTCACCAATCTAAAAAACGCCTGCATTACCGGATATAAAATTCTTTCTATTTTCTCAAACCACGAAACCACTGTAGACTCAACAATCAAAAGTTTCCCATCTGGTTTTAATATCCTCATGCATTCCATTAACGCCTGCTTTACATTATGATTTGTTGTTGCAAAATTATGTCCTGCCAAATGATGCAAAACGCATTGCAGAATAACTGCATCATATGTTCCATCTTCTATTTCTGTCAGATGCAGTACATTTCCCTCTTTAAATCCTATATTTTTCACATCTTTGTATTTCTCTACAGCCGTCCTGCTTAAAGATAAGTCAATACAATCAAGCTTCGCAAAGTTTCCTGTTTTATAATTTATCACACCGCCGTTTCCTATATCAGCTACAACGGAGCAATCCGCCAGTTCCCGGTTAAGCAGCATTGCTGCATTCTTATAAAATGTCGGCTGAATGGACAACGCTTCCTCTGCATATTCATCTGCAATTTTATCCCAATAGATATTTTCATTATCATCTTCCTGTATCATTTTCATTCTTTTTCTTCTCCTCGTTTTGCTAAAACAATAATGGATAATCCGTATGGAAATCTTTTATGCTTTGAAATACGCCTTTTTTCACAGGAAAAAATTTTATAAAGCAACGTATTAAAAACAGAATTGCCAGAATTATACTCAATTGTACTATTTTTATCAATCTTCAATATTTTTGTAAGAAACCGAACAATAACGGCCGGAAAAAAAAGATAGAAATTATAATAGCTTTGATATTCTATGACAAAACCTGCTTTTTCCAAAAGTTCTGCCAGTTCTTTTCTATTGTAACGGCGATAATGCATATTATTAATATCATTCTGAGACCATAGCCGTTGAAATGCCGGAACTGTAAAGATCGCATATCCTCCCGGTTTCATTGTTCTGTAAATATTCTCTATGGCTGCTCTGTCATTCTTCACATGTTCAATAATATCCAAAGCAAATACCACATCCAAATTATTCTGCAAATCTGTTCGTTCTTCATTGAGATCAAGCTGCACTAATTTCCCTTTGAACTTTCCTCTGCAATAATCCAATGCATGTTCAGAGTAATCATATCCAATGGCATTCCCGTATGTCTCCAGCTCCTTTAAGAACAGGCCGCATCCACAGCCGAAATCTGCAATTTTTATATCACCTTCCAAATATGGTTTGGCCAATGAAAGAACGATTTCTCTCTTGGATTTAAACCACCAATGATATAACTCTGTTTCATTCATTTGATCGTACATTTCTTTTTGCACTTTTGTTCAACCTCATAATTATATATTCTTCCAAAATTTTTGCTGCCTTATTGTTTTTTTTGAATAAAATTTTCTGCCTTTTTTCTAATCGGTTTATCAAAAAATTCATATATTAAAATGGATAATGCCAGGCATATACTAAACGAAATCATAATTTTATATCTATTTCTGCTTAAATGAAGCAGTTTCATCACTCGTGATGAAACCTTCCACAAAAATAACTGAATCAAAAAGAAATAATATGAAATCGTACTAAAATATAATAATATTCTGCTGTTTTCCAAAAATCTGTTTCTGACAAAAAAGGAAAGAATGATCATGCCGGCGATAATCGGTATACAGAATATAATCTTAAAAAACACAAGCCGGCCAAATCTGTAACATCCTGCTATAACAAATATTCCCAATAACAAACATAAAACTGTTGCCGGCATCTTTTTCTTCCTTAGTTCTTCTTTCCAATCTATATTCCGGGTAAGAATTGCTGCAAGCAGGGAGCCAAAAGCAAACTCCAATCCCCTGAAAAACGGATTTGCATAATTTCCCTCTAATTGAAACCGATTGACTACAAAATAGGAATATACACATATAAAATATACAATCCCAATCAATATCCCCTGTGTTTTTACAGACGTCTTCTTAAGTATCCCATGAATTAAGGGATATATAAAATAACAGATGAGAATACAGCTGACAAACCATGTTCCACCGTTATGTACAACCCCAAAAAGAGTATTATATGCTGATTGTATGCCAAGCAATTCAATCGGAGTCAGAAAAATCCAATCCGCAAGCATTTTTCGATTAAATATAAGCCAGATGATATGGATCAGATAATATGCCGGAAGGATAGAGATCATTCTTTTCATATAAAACAAAATCAATCCGTTCTTTTCAAATATTTTGCAATTCCGATTAACGTAATAAAGAGAAAAACCAGATAAAACAAAAAAACATGTCATGACAGGAGCGGTCAGTTCTATCAAGACATTATTTACCCCCCCCCATACGAACATCCATACATTGTCACAGAATGCCTTCCATAAATCAGCAATGCGCAAATAATTCTCATAATATCCAAACCAAATATTCTGTGGGTATCCGATTTTTTCTGGCTTATTAGGTTTATACTCCGGCTTTCCATCTCCATATCAACTACTCTCCATCCATTTTTTCACTTGTTTCATTTACGCTTTTCAAAATCTTCTGTACTTCTCATAAGCACAAATAAACCGGTCGCCAGCCAAAACAGGCTTTCTCCCAATAATCCATAAGAACTTCCCAACATAACATTAACAGCCAGACAGGCATATAAGAGCAGCAGCATCATTCCGTATTCCATATTTTTCTTTATATACTGTACTAAATAAACACACAATACTGCTGTCAGAAAAATAATACATATGATTTTTAATATTCCGCCTTCTAAAAATTCCGTAAAAAAGAAATTATGGGGATGCATCCATTGAGGCTTCGGTTTTTCCATGCGATAATATACTTCCAGCACTTCCATTACATCTTCATTATTTTCATCTTCATATAAACTCCAGCCATATCCGCTGCCTCTTCCAAATAACTTTTCTTTTAAAGTAAATTTTTGAATTGCTGAAACTGCCACATTCCAAATAACCTGTCTGGAAGAAAGGCCTTTTTCCACATTTGCTGAATATCGGTCAGAAAGACTCGCCTTTGATAAACCTTCTTCCGTAAATCCTGCCGTAGAAATATCGTCTCCCATAAATTGTTCTAAAAAATCTATATGCGCATTTTTCTTCTCTTCACTTGCAGAAGAAACGTATCTGTCAAACAAAGGAACTGCCCATGATAAATTTACTGCAACAATAACTATCACACCAAAAACAACTCCCAGTGTTTTTATTCTCTGTAAACTCCAAAATTCTTTTTTTTCAGAAACTGATTTCCAAAGTTTTATTTTTTTTATGAAATAACTCAAAAAAGATACTGCAACAATACCGGGACATAGCAGAAATGCTCTTCTGGAAGAAGTCAGCAACAACAGATCGCACGCTGCAATTCCGCAAGCAATATACAGGATCTTAAAAATCTTTGAAAACTTTTCTTCCCATTTTATATAATAAAAAATATATATAATTAAAGTAAAGATCAGATAAATGGAATATACATTATAATCCAAACGCAGACTTACTCTGTTCAAATAAGGAGAAAGTCCCAGACTCCATCTGATCACCGTTGTAATAACAAAAATAACTAAGATCCAGCCAATTGATTTTATTAAATATTCTATATTCTTTTTGATTTCATCAGTTTCATCTTCATAACAGCACAACCATATGCTTCCTGCTACAAATAAAGCTCGCAAGAATAATCTGTATTTTGAAATCGAATAGGATATGTTTACAGCATAAAACAAAGTGATCACATCATATAATGTAAACAGAAAAATCCCAAAAAATAATGCCCTGTTTTTATTCACATAATATGAGATTATTTTTAAGATTTCTTTCCTTCTATTCCATAAAATACCTATGTCTGCCAATACTACAAACAAAAAAGGTATTTTAATGATCGTTGATACATATTCATTTTCAAACCATAAGCGACAACAAAACAAATAAATATAAGCCATTAATGACAGCCATAAAATCTGCATTTTCTTATAACAAATCAACTTCATAGTCAGTCTCCTTATCAAATGATTCTTTCCTTTCAAAAATCTTGAGTATAAAATTATTTTATTTTTTCTGAAGCAGCATGTAAAAATGCTTCGCGTCCTTGAAGCGGCTTTGCCTTTCCCTGATAAATCTCAGATAACATCCTGGCATTTTTTCTGTAATCATGATATTTTTCAACGTATTCTCTTCCCTGAACGCCAAGATGATACCGCAATTCCCCATCCTGGATTAATTTCTCTAATTCTTCCATAATTGTATCCGGATTGGCGCTGACGATCGGCAGTTCCTGCGGAAGACGCTGTTTCATCTCTTCTGTAATATAAGTAATTACCGGTTTTCCCAAAGCCATGCTTTCCACGGCAAATACTCCATACGTTCCTATTCGTAATTGATCTACGATAATATCCGCCGCTTTATAAAGCGCCAAAGCTTCCTGAGGCGTTTTATTTTCTACCAGAATCAGTTCTGCCTCATACTTTTTCTGAAGTCGTTCAACTGCCTCGATCAAATAATCACTGCCTTTTCCCTGCCGCCATGTAGGCGCATGTACAATCCTGATTTTTTTACTCTCTCTGGATACATATACAGGAACAATGCTTTGCAAATCCAAACGCAGGGGAACTACATATACATTCGGCCTTTTCTCCGGCAGATGAAAGATCAGTTCATCATCATGCAAGATGATCCCATCTGCATATCTGCATATTTTTTCTGTCCTTTTTTTATAATCCTTGCCAAAATTATTGCCGTCATCCGGCATATATTGATTGCGTGTTTTTGCCAGTCTGTAATCGCGCAGATCGGAACCATGAAATTCATAAAACACTTTTTTCCGAAATTTCCGAAACAGTTTTAAATCATAGTTGCAAAAAAGGCTTCTTCCAAAATGGAAATGAAAAATATTATTTTCTCTTAAAATTTTACATTCATAATACAAAAGTTTTGCAGCCCATACAGGCAAAGATCTGATCATATTTTTCTTATTTTTGTCTATGTCAAGAGATACATCGTAATTATACTGTGATGAATCAGATGCCCAGACCATATGCGTTGTTGGCACTCCCAATTCCCTCAATCCTTTCACAGAATAATATGCCTGTCCCGCAACTTCACTTAATCCATGAAAAACCCTTATGCGCTTCATTATCTGCTACCCCACTTTATATTCTGTAAATCTCTGCCTACCGCCAACGCTCTTTTACTCCATGTATTTTCTTTTGCTGTTGCGTCCATTTTCAACGAAGTATCTTTTATCACATTTCGATTCTGATTCAAAAATCTTAATAATTCTTCTAATAATCTTACGTCATATTTAATACTCCAGCCAATTTTATTTTTTTCAACAAAATCACCAAACTCACAGTGATTTGTGGAAATAACAGGAATATGATGTCCCAAGTACTCAAAAAGTTTGATCGGCATTGCCATATTTGCATATCCCTTGGCATTTATAAACAAAACCGCCAGGTCTGCCTCCTTATAATATTGTTCTAATTCTTCGCCCTGCCCCTGAACAATTCTTATGTTTGGAGGAACTTTTAACTTTGTTTCCTCACACCAGTCTTTCCATTGTTTTTCATGGCAGCAGATAGTTAAATCTACAAAATCACATTTGGCGATACCCTCAGCCAATTTTGTCAAATCATACCTGCCTCCAACCCCGCCTACATAAAATAATTGTAATCGCTCCTTTTCTATCGTATTTTTCTCATATAAAACCATATCTTTTTCATCAATTCCAGGAGGAAGCTGCTTTTTTTTCCCTCTATAATCTATAAGCTCTCCCATTTGAAGAGAGGGCAGATATAAAATATCAATATACTTATTATATAACATTAAATCATACTGATACAAGGGTAATGTAATGCATCTTTTATAAAAGCTCACTGCTTTCTTATAATGAGAAAATCTCCAATCAATATCCCGGTAAAACAGTCCAATGGGAATATGCTTTTTTTTACAGAATTTATAAATATTTTTCTCTAAAAAAGGATACCGGGGCATATGATTTTTTTCTGTCAGAAGATTTGGCATCGTACTGTTTTCAGAATACATAAATGCATATTTCTTTCCTTCTTTTACCTGTTTCTTCAATTCTTTAAATTTGATTTCTCTTTCTGCTCCATATCCTGAAATCACAAAAACCTCATCAAAATTCTGCCGGAATGCCTCTAACATTTTTCTTGGACGAATTGCAGAACCGGAATAGCTGTCTGTCTCTATTGGATATGGAACATGATAAATACACCTTTTCACAATGTTTATTTCCCTTTCTCTCTTTTTGATATAAAGATTGTACAAAACTCTATCATAATATCTTTATAAAAAAACAATCCTGCCGCTGCTGTCACACTCCAAATTACAATCCGGATGCCCAATGGATCATTCGCTATAAATATGGACAAAGCATATAATACTGCCAAAAAAACAGTCGCTTTTCTGATCTTATAATCGCAATAATATAGTTTCTGTGAAAACAAATAGGAAAACAGAAAAGTCAGCATATAACCCGCCAGGGTGGTAAATGCTGCCGCTGCGATTCCATACTCTGGTACAAACTGCAGATTTAATATGATATTAACTGCCGCGCCTAAAAAATTAGAAAACAATACATAGACAGATTTTTTTTCAAATAACATTCCATAAGATACAATCGTTGTTATACCATAAAACAACTGTGCAAACATTAAATCTCTCACTATAATATAAGCGCTGTGATAACCCGGAGCCGTCATAAATGCTACAATTTCTTTGCCAAAAAGCGCAAGCGTAAAACAAATCCCTCCCAGGATCAGCACCATCAGATCAAACACTTTTACATATTTGTCTTTTGCATTTGACTCATTTTTACTGCCATATGCAAATGTTGTATATGCCATCGTAACAGATGAAATAAATATATTTAACACAGTCAGCAGTCTGGTCCCTACACCGTATAATCCCACTTCATGTGCGCCGCGAAAATGCAAAAGAATATAGCGGTCCGACAGAGACAATACCCAGGATAAAATCACTCCCGGTATAAGAGGTATGGCAAAGCAAAGCAGCCTTTTTAATAAGGGAATATCAAAATAACAAATAAAAATTCCCTGCTTATTTACTGCAATAAATAATATCAACTGGATCAGGTGCGCCAGTACTGTACTCAATATCAGAGAAGATGTTCCCAGTTCTAATACGGCAACAAACAATATATTTAAAAGAAGCATGCAAAAAGATGTTATCATATTAACAATGCCATACATCAACATCTTATTCTTCATCCGCAGATTCAGTGCAAACGGAACAACCAGAACATTAATACTCACAGAAAGCAATGCCAGGATCACAATCGCAGAATATGTATCTGACTCAAACAGTATTTCAGAAATCTGCTGTGAAAAGCCGCATAACAAGATCGGAACGCAGCCTGCAGCCACCAGAACAAAAAAGATAGTATTAAACACCTTTTCTGCCTGCTTTTCTTCATTGTCATAATAGAATGCGGCAAAAGCTGAATCTAACCCCATAACGCAAATCGGCAAAAGCAACCCTGTAAAGGAGGTAATCGTATCCGATATCCCCAACATTTCTGTTGTAAGATATTTTGTGTATAACGGCATTAAAAAAAAGTTCATTGCCTTTAATATTACATTTGAAATAATCAGAATTCCGGAACCTTTTGCAAAAGATTTTAGATTCATTTTCTAATCTGCCCTTTTCTTCTTAAATAATAACCCGTCTATATACATGATTTCAGTTTATCACATATAAATGAAACATCATCCTCACTTAAATACGGATGCATCGGTACGCTGAATACCTTCTTACAGAATTCTGCACACACAGGCAAATCCTTCTCATTATAATTCAGATATTTAAATGCAGTCTGCATATGCAAAGGCAAAATATAATATACCATAATTGGAATATCAAATTCCTTCATTTTTTGAATAATAAAGTTTCTTTGTTCTTCATCTTTTGCCTGAAGGGTAAACTGAGCCCAGGCAGACAAACAATCATCCGGTATGACAGGAAGTCTGAAACAGCCTTGCAATTCTTCACTATATTGTTTCGCAATTTTCTGTCTTTGACGAATCTCTTCTTCAAATATCTCCAGTTTTGACAAAATAACTGCTGCCTGAATCGTATCCATTCTGGCATTTAAACCGATTCTTATATTATCATAACGGCTCGTTCCCTGTCCATGTACGCGAATAGAATGGATCTTATCGGCAAGATCGTCATCATCCGTAAAAATAGCTCCTCCATCTCCGTAACATCCCAACGGTTTTGCAGGGAAAAATGAAGTAGTGGAAACTTCTCCGAAACTGCCTGCTTTTTTTCCTTTATATTCGCCGCCAAATCCCTGTGCCGCGTCTTCTAACACAAATAAATGATATTCTTCTGCAATGGACAGGATTTCATCATAGTCTGCCGGTAATCCAAATAGATCAACGGGAATAATACCTTTTGGAGTCAGTTTTCCTTCTTCTTTCACTTTTTTAATTGCTTCTCTTAGTTTCTCCGGTGAAATATTGTACGTTTCATCACAGTCTACAAAAACAGGCGTTGCCCCAACTAATGCAACACATTCTCCTGATGAAAAAAACGTAAAAGAAGGAACAAACACCGCATCTGTCTTTGATAACTCCATAGCCATAAGCGGTATGATCAAAGCATCTGTTCCACTGGAACAGGAAAATGCATATTTTCTTCCTGTAAACGCTGCCAGTTTCTTTTCCATTTCCTGAATCTCCGGCCCCATAATAAAATGCTGATGTTCTAATACCTTATGGATTCTGCCATTCATATCCTCTTCAATTTTACGGTATTGTTGATTCAAATCAATAAACTGCATATTATCTGACTCCCTTCTGATCTTTAATCTTTTTCCAAACTGATATCTGCCTGCTCCAATATATGGATAACCCGGATTGCCGCGTCGGCATCTGTCATAGAAGTTTTTTTCTGAACAATACATTCTCTGAAATGTTCTAAACTGTTATATAAGGCATCCTCTACAGAAAGCTTTGGAATAATTGCATCTCCGTTTCTGGCCTTTACGACATAATCCGCATATTCTGTTCCAGGCTCCGTATCAAAACCCTTATCGTACACGATCAGCTTATTTACAACATCAACATCATCATATACGACCATCTTTTTCGTTCCTGCAATAATCAGCTTTCTTTCTTTAATGGGAGAAATCCAGCTTGCACGCATCGTCGCAAAAAAGCCTTCATACTGTACCATTAATTGCGTGATTGTTTCTTTATGGCTATACATCTTCGTTCCCATCGCTTTTACACTCCGGACTTTTGCGCCATTTGTCAGATAATCAATAATTGCCAGATCATGCACATTTAAATCCCACATGGAATTGACATCATCCTTCACCTGTCCAAGATTTAATCTGGAACAATCAATCCATATAATCTCACCAATATCTCCACTCTGAATAAATTCATGAATTTTTCTGATAGCAGGGTGGTACACCATAATATGATCCACATGGATCATTAAATTTCTCTCAAGCGCGATCTGTTTTAATTCTTCTGCCTGGATCACCGTACTTGTAAAAGGCTTTTCCACATATAAATGTTTCCCTGCAAATAATACCTCTTTTGCCAGATCATAATGGGCGCTGGTCTCCACCGCCAATGCAACTGCATCAATGGTCTTATCCTGTATGATATCCCAAAAATCATTTGTATATTGTATCGAATCTGCATACAGCTCTCTTGCTTTTTTTAATCTGCTATCCTTTTTGTCACAAACAGCAGCAAAATCCCAGTTATTATTCCGGTATATATTTTTTGCAACATTCGGTCCCCAATAACCATACCCTACCAACGCTATTTTCATTTTTTTATTTTCACATTCAGAATAATTACTCACTAAATTCACCTTCCATATCTATACTGGCAAATGTTTCAAGAGGCAATTTAACCGGCTGTCCCGTTTTCTGGCTCTTATAAATAGCCAGTATCATTTCCAGCGCGTTTCTTCCTGCTACAGCATCTACATATGGCTTTCTGTCATTTTTGATCGCTTCTATTACATCTGCAAACAGACTGGTATGACCGTTTCCATAAACATTGCTGGTAGCCTCCTCCAGACCTTTGTTTTTATTGTCTTCTTCTGTTTCATCTGCAAAATTCCAGACATCTATATTGTTCGTGGAGGTTCCTCCGATTTTCACTGTTCCATTTTCTCCAAATATATACAGGGTTTCTTCCAGATTTTTGGGATAGACATTCGTTGTTCCTTCAATCGTGCCAATGGCGCCGTTCTTAAACTTTACAACAGCCATTCCGATATCCTCAGCTTCCAAATAATCGTGGAACTGTTGTCTGGTAGCGCCATATACTTCATCAACTTCATTGCCCATCATCCAACGGAGCAGATCTATTCCATGGATACACTGATTCATAAGCGCTCCGCCATCCTGAGCCCATGTACCCCTCCATGGCGCTTGGTCATAATATCCTTTATTCCTATTCCACCTCACATGGATCGAACCATGTGAAATTTTTCCAAATCTTCCTGTTTCCAGAGCTTTTCTCAATTCCTGGACTGCAACATTGAACCGATTCTGATGACAGGCGGATACTTTTACATTTTTCTCTTCTGCCAATGCAATGATCCTGTCTGCATCTTCTATACTCATTGCCATTGGCTTTTCGATGATCACATGTACGCCATGCTCAATACAATACAAAGCAATTTCCGCATGACTGCCGCTTTCTGTAGCAATACTCACCAATTCCGGCTTTTCTTTTTCAATCATATCTTTATAATTTATATAACGATGAATGTTTTCATCTTGTTCCAGTTCGTGCTTTTTTAAAATTTCTTCCGTTTTTTCCTGAAGAATATCGCACACAGACACAATCTCCAGCTTATTATTTACTGCTGCTTTTATATGATTTGTTGCAATCCGTCCACAACCTATTAATGCATATTTCATAGGAATCTCCTTTCACAATGCGCTATTTCGTATTTTCATACAATCTGTTTTCCTGTTTAACATAGCTTCTTTTGCATCTATTACAACAAAGATTTTGATTCAATACCTCTCCGCATTCGCATACCCAGCCAATCCGTTTTGCCGGAACACCGACCATAAGGGAATGCGGCTCGACATCCTTTGTGACAACGGCTCCGGCAGCAATCGTTGCATATTCGCCCACTGTATGACCGCAAACGATTGTGCAATTTGCCCCAAGCGTAGCGTCGTGCTTAATCAGCGTATGCAGATATCCTTCATGGCCTTTCGGATATCTTGCTCTTGGAGTCGGATCATTAGTAAATACCATAGAAGGACCGCAGAATACGTAATCTTCCAATTCTACTCCTTCATAAATGGATACATTATTCTGCACCCTGCAGCCATTTCCTATCTTTACATGATTGCTGATATTCACATTCTGCCCAAAAGAACAATTTTCTCCTATCTCAGAGTCCGATTGAACATGGGAAAAATGCCATATTTTTGTTCCTTTCCCGATCTTAACATTCTCATCAACGATACTTGTCTCATGTATGAAATAATCCTGCATTGAAGCACCTCCCTGTTTTTCATATGTGATGGAATATTTCTTTCATTCTATTCCCTGTCATCATCTCTCCGTTTGCGGATCACCTTAGCCGGAATTCCTGCAACAACATCATTTTCTTTTACATCTTTTACAACAACGGCTCCCATTCCTACAAACGCATTTTTACCCACATGTATCTGATTCATGATTTTAGCTCCCGGCGCTACGTACACCTCATCTTCAAGAACAGCGCTTCCGCCAATCATAGATAATGCTATAATAAACACATTTTTGCCAATCTTCACATTATGTCCGATATGGCACAAATTATCTATTTTCGTATAAGAGCCTATCACAGTATCTGATATCGTTCCTCTGTCAATACATGTATTTGCTCCTATATCTACATATTTTCCGATATGGACTCCTCCCGTATGAGGAACCTGCGCATTATTTCCATCTATATCCCTGTAATATCCAAAACCATCGGAACCGATTACCACTCCCGCAAAAATTGTACAATGATCCTCGATTATAACAGGCCCTTCTATCTGTACATGATTTTTGATTACTACACAATCTCCTATTACGACATCTTTTCCTATTGAACAATAATCTCCAACAGTCACATTTTTGCCGATTTTATTCGTCTTAATTACAGAATTTTGGGAAATCTCTTCTTTCTTTTCTTCAGGAAAAAAGCGTTTTACAATCTCAAAGAAACACATCTTAGGCCTGTCTGTAATTATTATGTTACATCCTTCCAAATATTTCTTTGCTTCCTGCACTGTAATCAGAAGTACATTATGGCCGGATAAAGCCAACTCCTTATAGCTTTCCTCATATTTGCGCATCCATGTCACCGTATCATCTTTTATTTCTGACAGGCTGGAAAATCCTTTTATCTTCAATTCCTCTGTTCCATTATAATGGGCTTTTATCCCTTTTTCATTTAAATATGCAAGAATATCGTTTACACAAACCATTTTCTTCTCCTCTCAGATTCATATCTGTTTGCATCTGAATTTGTCTAATTACAATACTGCAATTATGCATCTGAAAATTTCTGAAGTCTGCTCCTAATTTCCCCATTTGTAATGACATCATCTAAATCTCTGAAATTATCATACAGACTTTCATATGTTCGAAGGATACTATTTTTAATCAGATCTTCTAAACAGCTTTTCATGTTATGCTCTGCTTCAGTATACCAAATCGGATGCGTCAAAATATGAAGCGCCTGATAATTCTTCTGCTGAATAATTTTTTCTATATCCTCTCTCCAGCACATTCTGGAATCTGAAACATATTTAAATTCCTCGAAAAATTTCTTTCCATAAGAGTTAACAAGATCCGGGAGTTGCACATTCGCATTTAAGATTAATTTCGACGGCCTATGCATAGAAACTGTATGAATCCTGCATCCGATTGCTTCTGACAAAAGATTTGCTTCATTTATGATCGCATTTTTTACTAACTCAATTTTGTCAGCATCATCCACATACAAATCCAATTCACTTTTATATTTCTGTTCATCAAAATGCAGTCCTATCTCATGTCCCATATTTTTTATATTCCAAATCGAAATACAATTATCCTTGGAATATACATTATAAAAATTAGAAGAAAGCAGAATAAAATAGGTGCTTCTTATACCCCCCCCCCCAATATCT
>CAJUEY010000016.1 GCA_910585825.1 uncultured Lachnospiraceae bacterium
GAGGATTTCATCGATACGATTTCTCGTCTTTGTTTTTAAGCAGGAGTCCAAAGAAACCCTGTCAATCTACCCATGTTCAATCAGGCGCCGTATGATGTTCCTGCCTGAAGCACCAAAAATATCTGAAATAAAAGAGAACAGACGGAAGCCGGAGCTTTGCAGAAACTTCTCAACCCTGTTTTTCTGGGATGTGATGTCACGGATGACGCTCTTACGGTAACGGTTTAAGTCACGGAACTCCCGGATTCTTTTTTCAGGAATAAAGCTGCCATTCAAAAGCCCGGCGCGTAACAGGGTGGAAATCCATTCGGAATCCCTCATGTCTGTTTTCTTGCCGGGGACATTCTTCATATGGCGTGCATTTACAACAAGCAAAGTAATGTTTCCGGAAAAGGCCTCTTCCAGTATTTCATAAATAGGCATCCAGTAAATGCCCGTGCTTTCCATAGCGACATGATGGCAGTTTTGAGAAATAATCCAGTCCCGTAAAGCAATCATATCCGGGATTAAGGTGGTAAACTCCCGGATTTCAGAGTTTGTCGGCTTACCCAAAGGGCCAGTCAGGATACAGGCAACAATTTTATCTTTGTGGACATCCAGCCCACAGGAAATTTCCAGAAGGTCTTTCATACAGAGCATCTCCTTTGCAATAGAATGGGCAGGAGATTTGCCCGAGGTGATACGGACTTTGCTACTCGTGCTAACCATAAAAGGCGCGACAATATGCTGTGCTCAAGGGCAAAACATTTACGTTGAAAAACGGGGTGCAGATCCTCCAAGGTGCGTCCAAACTTAATCCTGCCTGAAACTATTATAAATCAAGACAGGAAGCTGAAACAGTAGTGGAGCCAGCCCCCTCCTATTTTCATTATAGGCTGTGATAACCCTTCATGATTCGTTGGAAAACCGGACTTTTAGGCGGAAACCATACCATACGGATTGTCTGTAAAATGCCTGTCATCGACATTGACCGTTTTGTCTACACCAAATAGAGCGAAGAAAACGGCTCCAACTCTGCTGCCTCCGTATCACAATTTACGGCGTCCTACGAAGCAAGCGCTTTTCTTCAGGGAAAAGGCTGGAGAGATTTTACAGCGGCAAAAAATAAACTGGATCAGATTCTTTCCAATAAAAATGTTGATGCCAAAGAATTAGAAGAAGCAGAAGAAACATTTTTCCGGACTCTTTTTGAACTGAGAAAACCCGTACAATGATATGCTCCCCATATGGTAGACAATGGAAATATCCAAAAACTACCATATGAGGAGCATATCTATGTCTAGAAAAAAGTACAGCAAAGAATTCAAGTTAAAAGTATTGAGGGAGCATGATGAAGGGGCATCCTTCTATTCCCTTGAGAAAAAGTATAACATTACATTGGGAACGGTAAAACGATGGAATTCTGCTTTCAGGGCACATGGCGAAGTTGTTTTAGAACATCAGAACAGTAACCTGTGCCGGTACACAGCAGAGTTTAAGAAGAAAGTAGTCATGGATTACCTGTCGGGTGGAGGATCTGGTCAATCTGTTGCGGTAAAGTATGACATACATGCACAAAGTACTGTTTTAAAATGGGTCACGCAGTATAATAGTCATGTAGAATTAATCGATTCAAGATAGGCTGGAGGTTATCTCATGACGAAAGACATTAAACCAAGGAAGACCACCCTTGAAGAACGTATCAGGATCGTAGAATACTGTATTGCTAATTCAAACGATTATTCGGCCGCGGCTAAAACATACAGATGTTCTTATGGACAGGTTTACTCATGGGTAAAAAAATATAACGCTGATGGTGTAGACGACCTAAAGGACAGGCGCGGCCGCACCAAACCGGAAGAAGAACTCAGCGAAATGGAAAAGTTAAAGGCTGAAAACCGTCTGCTCAGGGCAGAAAAGAAGAAACAGCAGATGGAGATCGACCTGTTAAAAAAACTCGAAGAAATCGGGATGAGGTGACTCTTAGAAGAACAAGACATCTTGATGATGCATATATTGCCATAAAAGAACTTTCAGAAGAGCATGATGACTATCTAGTGAGTGAAATGTGCAGGATACTGGGGATCAACAGGGCAGCCTATATATAAATGGAAAAGCCATGGAAACAGCCGGAATGACGATCTCAATGAACTGATTGCTGAAAAGGTAGAAAAAATTCATGCCAAACCTCCTGATATGGGATACACACCAGTGGCATTTGAGTACGGTGGCCATAATGATAACCGGATTGTATTCAACACTTTTGATAAAGCCCTTTTAGCGAATCCGGGTGCAAAACGAATCTTCCATTCTGACAGGGGATACCAGTATACTTCCAAAACCTTCCGGCAGAAAATAGTTGATGCCGGAATGCCCCAGAGCATGTCAAGAGTTGGCAGATGTATTGACAATGGCCCGATGGAAGGTTTTTGGGGGATCATGAAACGTGAAATGTATTATGGCAGGAAATATAAAACAAAAGAAGCGCTGATAAAAGCCATTGAAGATTACATTGATTATTACACGAACAAACGGGTACAGCGGAATCTGGGCGTTGTGACACCAATGGAATTTTATAAAAAGAAACTGCAGCAGATGCCCCTATAAAAGCGAATGTATCAAAGGGAATCACTGTAAAACACCTTTAGAAGAAAGAACAAAGATACTCCAGGCTGCCAAGACCTTCCTGAAATACAGACAGGAAGATTTGGAACGAATCCTCACGGATGAAGACGTCCTTTTCAAGAAAACCGGGGCATTCAGGCGAAAGGCTCTTTTGGGAATTTAAAACAGGATATGCGGTTTCGGAGATATGTAAGCAGAGGAACGCCAAATGTGCTTGCGGAAAGTATACTGCCTGCCATGGCAGGGAACATAAACAAGCTCCATAATAAGATTCAAAAAGGCAGGACGGGAACACATTTGTTTCCAGTGAAAAGCGCTTAATTTTAAACATCTCAAAACAAACTTTCAAACCATGGGGAATGGCTTGTTTAAGTGCGCTCCTTTTATAGAATAACAGAATAATATGGGACTTTTTCCAGAAATCACATAGAAAAACAGCAAAAATGAAACTGCCGTTTCAAGATTTTTCATTCCTTAAAGCGACAGCCTCTTTCTGATACCTTTTTGGCATCACATTTTAGAAACGGATTTTATATATGGAGAAATCAGATTTGCTGTTTCTTCCACTCCTATGGAACTATCCACACATAGTTCATAGCGATGGGAATCGCCCCATTTTTTCCCGGTAATGCTCTCATAATAGGACTTTCTGGCTTCATCCGAGCGCGCAATGCTCTTTTTTAGCCTGCTCCACACTGTCCCCATACATCTCCATGACCTTCCTGACACGATATTCTTTCGGTGCAGTAATAAATATACGCACGATATTTTTATAATTTCTCAGGACATAATCTGCAGAACGCCCCACTATGACGCAGGAGCCTGCATCGGCAACTTTTCGGATCGCCTGATCCTGAGCCGTAATTGCAATTGCAAGCAGGTCAGCAATCGGAGCTGCCCAGAAAATACCGGTAACTCCAAGAAACATCGGTACAATCAGTGAAAACACAATCAAAAATACATCCCGGATTACAGAAAGCGGCGCTGCTGCTTTGGCATGGCCAATAGACTGTAAAAAGATCGCGCATACCTTTTGTACGCAGGTAATCAGAATCAGGGAGAGATAAATCCGCAGACACAAAACAGCAAAGTGTGTATACAATTCCCCATCTGCGCCGAACATAAGAATAAACACCTGAGGAATGGCTTCAAATAAAACTGTGCAGATCAGACAGACAATCGCTGTCCATCCAATAATCAGTTTCAGCAGCTCTTTCACACGGTCAAATTTTCCCGCTCCGTAATTGTAGCCTACAATAGGCTGTGCCCCGGCGGCAATTCCAATCGCAATATTCAAAACAATCTGGAACAGTTTCATTATAACAACAAATGCTGCAAGGGGAATATCCGCCCCATAAACGGACAAAGCTCCATAGCGTACCAGCAGAACATTATTTACTACCGTAATGACAACAATTGATAATTGTGTTAAAAGACTAGATGTTCCAAGAGCCATAATCCGTTTCAGTAATGTAAAATCCAGCCGAAAACTGTCCTTACAAATATGAAATGTCTTGCTCCGAAACAAATAAGCCGCACAAATTAAAAAGCTGACAAACTGTCCCAGGATTGTCGCATATGCAGCCCCTTTTATCCCCATGCGCAGCACGAAAATAGCCACCGGATCACCGATGATATTAATCACTGCACCAATCAGCATGGCCCCCATTGCATAACGGGGACTTCCATCGGCACGGATAATAGAGGCCAATGTATTTTGTACCATTGCAAGAGGCATCATAGCATAGATGATAAAACCATAATCATGCGCCATTGCAAGATTGGCATCGGTTGCACCAATCATCTGCAGCAAACCGTCGCCGCAAAAATAACTGATTGCAATAATGACAACTCCGGAGAGAAAAGAATTCAAAGCAGCATTTCCCACAAAAATCTGATCCACAATGTTATAAAGACATGAAATGATGAGTGAAAAAATACATGGGATTGCAAACCTTGCAAGCAGCTTTCCAACCCTTTCTGTACCAAGATATTGATTATTTTCCATAGATCCTCCTTCATTTTTGCGCAAAAAAAGACACATACATCCGCTGTACCGTAATCAGATTTACGCGCAGTGCGCCACATGTGTCGTTCATTGCTTTATTCTGTTTCCGAATCTTATTTTATTTCTTTTACCTTCAAAAATCAAAGGACATTTTGCACAAAATTTTATAAAGTATTGACGTATTTTTTTTCTGGGATAAAATGAAGTAAAAGACAATTTGAACGGAGGCATACCCATGAAACACATTCTGATATTTGCAGTCAAACCTGTCTGCTACAATTCCTACCTTTATTTTGCCGACTCCCTTGCAAAGGCTCTGACAAAAGCCGGATGCCATGTGGAAATTTTTTCTTCCGAACAAGAATCCCCTGCCTCTATGGAGCGGTTTGCCGGGAGATCTTTCGACGCCGTTTTTGACTTTAACTCCGAACTTCCCAGGCTTAAAATGGAAGAAGGCAGCTATTTTCTGGATCAAATCCATGCCCCTTTTTATGATATTATCTTAGACCACCCTCTGTATCATCACGATACGCTCAAACAGGAGCTATCTGATTTTCACGTTCTCTGTCTGGATGAAAACCATAAAAACTACATCAAAGACTGCTACCCTCACATTGCCTCAGCCAGTCTGTTTCCTGTAACAGGAGAAGATATTGCTCCAACGGACTCCTCTTATCCAAAAAAAGAGCTGGAAGTCCTTTTTTCCGGCACTTATACGGATTATCGGGAAATTGAAAATTCCATAAAAACCTGTCCTTCTTTCCTTGGTGAACTCACCAAAAAACTGATTGATCTTATGCAGGAACAACCCGGACTGTCACAGGAAACAGCCCTTCGTCATTTACTTCCTTCTCTGGAAGAGGCCGAAATTATAGAAGAAACGTTTCCTCTCCATATGCAGGCGTGTTTTTTATGTGACAGCTATCTGCGCGCTTATAAACGGGAACAGCTTTTACTTCATCTGGCAAAGCAAAACGTTCCTTTAACCCTCTGCGGCAACGGTTTTGGGAAATCTCCTCTCGCTGCATTTTCTCATATTCAGATCTTGGAGGATGTCTCTTTTTCCGATACGTTCTCCCTATTCCGCCGCTCAAAAATTACTTTAAACCTGCTGCCGGAATTTAAAAACGGAACCCATGACAGAATTTATTCCTCCCTGCTAAACCACAGTCTCTGCTTGACGGATTCCTCTCCTCTGTTGGAAAATCAATTCAAAAACGGCAGGGATCTTGTTTTTTATGAATACCAGAATCTGGATAAACTGACAGAGCAGATCTTTGATCTTTTAAATTCTCCAAACCAACTGTCTGAAATTTCCCAAAACGGCTATTTTCAGGCAAAAGAAAACCACTCGTGGCAAGCACGAGCGGCATATCTTTTATCTATTTTATGATAGCTGTCAGCTTGGAACGTGTCTGAATTCCATATCCGGATACGTTCCAAATTTCAGCAAAACCTGCAGCTGCAAAATCCCGCTCATTTAGCCGTAAAAATCAAAATTTCCGCCTACCCAGGATTCTTCTTTTGTCTGCACATAATCACTCATTCCCATGGAAATCGTGTTGTTGATTTTCTGAATCAGTTCTTCTACGGAAGACGCCGTTATTGTTATGGTATCCTCATCGTTCCATTCCATACGTTCAGCCTCTTTTTCCTTGTCGGCTTTCCGTTTCTCTGCTCTCTTTTCGTTAGCAGCTTTTTGAGCCTCTTTTTTCTCTTCTTTCTTTTCGGCTGCTTTTTTATCAATCCTTGCTTTCTGGGCTGCCAGAGACTTGTCAATTACTGCAAAAAAGGATGCGGTGCCGCCGTCGTTCACCTGCATGCCATAAGTTTTTACGCTGGCTCCATTGACGCCGAGACTGTCTTTTAACTGGGAAAGCTGACTTTGTGAACCGCTGATGATGGATTCATACTTTTTACGGTATTCTTCGTCTACCGCCATACGTTCGATTTTTTCTTCGTCAATTAATACGACCATACGGTTTGCATTGGCATATTTACCTGCGTTTGCCTGTGCCTCTGCCTTTTTATCCTTGCTGACCAAGATAAAATCCATGTTGGAATATTTCTTTTTTAACTGCTCATAATATTTCTTCGCTTTGTCGCTTAATTCCGGGGAACCAATGGTAGCTCCGCCTACTTTTGATTTCTTCGTACTGGTCTTGTCCGAAACTGTTGTCTGAGAAGTCTGCATATAACTTGCAGCTGCCTCTGTCTGTGTTACCTGATTCATATCATATCCTCCTTGAATTTGTACTGTGTAACTCCCTTTACAAAAAAAACCGATTTACTGTTTTATAGTATATCGGCTTTTTTCTATCATATGTTAATGTATATTACAAGGTCTCTTTTATTTTCTGATAAATTCCTTCTGCATCCAATCCGTATTTGTGCAGAAGTTCCAATGCCGGGCCGGATTCACCGTATTTATCATACATACCGATTCTGGTAACTTTTGTCGGACATGTTTCGCTTAATGCTTCACAGACTGCCGAACCTAAGCCTCCGATTACGGAATGCTCTTCTACCGTAAACACCCTTCCTGTCTTTGCAGCAGATGCCGCCACCAGCTCTGTATCCAAAGGTTTAATCGTATGAATATTGATTATCTCTGCATCTATCCCGTCTGCGGCAAGCTTTTCTGCTGCGTACAGTGATTCTACCACGCACAGTCCGGTTGCAAAAATTGTAACATCCCTGCCTTCCCGCAGAACGATACCCTTTCCAAGTTCAAATGTATAGTCTTCCCTGTCATTAAACACAGGAACTGCCAGTCTTCCAAAACGCAGATAAACCGGTCCTTTGTATGCATAAGCCGCCCGGACTGCCGCCACGGCCTCAATATTGTCACTGGGATTTATAATTACCATGCCCGGAATGGAACGCATCAATGCAATATCTTCGTTGCATTGATGTGTGGCTCCGTCTTCCCCCACGGAAATTCCCGCATGAGTGGCTCCTATTTTTATATTTAATCCTGGATAGCCAATGGAATTGCGCACCTGCTCATAAGCCCGTCCTGCCACAAACATAGCAAAGGAACTGATAAAAGGGATCTTTCCGCAGGCGGCCAGTCCCGCTGCAATACCAGCCATATTGGCCTCTGCAATTCCGCAGTTGATATGTCTGTCGGGGAATGCCTTCCCAAATACACCTGTCTTTGTCGCTGCTGCAAGATCCGCATCCAATACGACTACATTTTCATCTTCTTTTCCAAGCTCCACCAGAGTGCTGCCATATCCTTCCCTTGTGGCAATCTTCGGCAGTTCGCTGATATTTTTATTTATTGGCATAATGCTTCACCTGCTTTCTTCAAATCTTCCATTGCAACATTGAATTCTTCTTCTTTCGGCGCTTTCCCATGCCATTCTGCTGCATCCTCCATAAAAGAGATTCCTTTTCCTTTTATTGTATTGGCGATAATCACCGTAGGCATACCTTTCGTCTGCCTTGCCTCCTTAAAAGCTGCATCCATTTCATCAAAATTGTGGCCGTCAATCGTAATCGAATGAAAATGAAATGCCTCAAATTTCTTATCAATGGGGTACGGAGAACATACGTCTTCTACTTTTCCGTCAATCTGAAGCTTGTTATGGTCTACAATCACCACAAGGTTGTCCAGTTTTCGATGCCCGGCAAACATAGCTGCCTCCCAAATCTGTCCCTCCTGAATCTCCCCGTCTCCACACATCGCATAGACACGATAATCCTTTTGATCCATTTTTGCAGCAAGAGCCATTCCGACGGCCGTAGATAATCCCTGTCCCAATGATCCTGTGGACATATCTATACCGGGAATGCACTTCATATCCGGATGCCCCTGCAGATAGCTTCCTGTATGGCGAAGCGTCTCTAAATCTTCTATCGGAAAAAAGCCGCGGTGTGCAAGCGCTGCATAAAGTCCCGGCGCCGTATGTCCTTTGGATAATACAAAACGGTCGCGCCCCTCCATCTGCGGGTCCCTCGGATCGATATTCAGCTCTTCAAAATATAAGTACACAAAAAGATCTGCCGCTGACAGGGAGCCTCCCGGGTGCCCTGCTTTTGCGCTGTATATGGAAGTAATAATCCCCTTCCGTACTTCATGTGCTATTTTCTTTAGTTCTTGTCTGTCCATCGCTGCTCTCCTTTATAAATATATATTTGTCGAAAAACATATTCCAGCATTAAAATTATAACCTATCAATTCATTTTTACAAGCGGTTTCTTTAAATTTCTTTCATTTAACCTGAAAATCCGGTTAAAAGAGCCGTGTTTTCTTCACCATTTGGATATATTCTCTGTTGTTTCTCGTTCTTGCAAACATATTTAAAACAGATTCTACCGCATCTTCTGATTTGGAGCCATTGAAGGCTTTTCGCATAATATCCACTGCCTCCTGTTCTTCACGGTCCAAAAGCAGATCTTCCCGCCTGGTTCCGGATTTGACAATATCTATTGCCGGAAATACACGTTTCTCGGATAATTTGCGGTCTAATACCAGCTCCATATTGCCGGTTCCTTTAAATTCTTCAAATACTACATCATCCATTTTACTTCCGGTATCCACCAAAGCAGTCGCCAGTATCGTGAGGCTGCCGCCTTCTCTCATATTTCTTGCCGCTCCGAAAAACCGTTTCGGCATGTGAAGAGCCGCCGGGTCCAAACCACCGGATAACGTTCTTCCACTGGGAGGAACCGTCAGGTTGTATGCCCTTGCCAAACGAGTAATGCTGTCTAACAGGATCATTACATCTTTGCGGTGCTCCACCAGACGTTTCGCGCGTTCAATCACCATTTCTGACACTCGTTTGTGATGTTCCGGAAGTTCATCAAAAGTAGAATAGATGACTTCTACGTTTTTCCCTTCAATCGCCTCTTTGATGTCCGTTACTTCCTCCGGCCGTTCGTCAATCAACAATATGATCAGATGCATATCCGGATTCCCTGCCGTTACTGCCTTGGCAATCTGTTTTAACAATGTCGTCTTACCCGCCTTCGGCTGAGAAACAATCATACCTCTCTGCCCTTTTCCTATGGGGGAAACCAGATCTACGATCCGCATAGCCACAGACGCCCCCGTCCGCTCCAAACGAATTCTCTCATCCGGAAAAACAGGCGTCAGATCTTCAAAATTCTTCCTCCGCTGGGCAATACCGGGATGAAAACCGTTGATCGTATTGACATATAATAAAGCGCTGAATTTCTCCTGCTGTGTCTTAATTCGCGTGTTGCCGCTGATAATATCTCCTGTCTTTAAGTTAAATTTGCGAATCTGCGAAGGAGACACATAGACGTCTTTTTCTCCGGGAAGATAATTCTCACCCCGGATGAATCCATAGCCGTCCGGCATCACTTCCAGAATACCGTTTGCAGTGATTCCACTGTCCAATTCATCTCTGGTGGGCACGCCCCCCGTATCCTGCTCCGCCGTTTTCCCTTCTGATTCATATTTTGTCTCTTCTTTTACCGCTTTTACTTCTTTTACTTCATTTGCCGCCTTTTCTTCCTGTTCTTTTTTCGCCTCTTTTTCATCTTCTGCAAGCATCAATTCCACCAGTCCGCTTTTTTTCAGACCGGACAAACCTTTTAATCCTCTCGCTTTTGCCAAATCTCTTAATACTGTCACCGACAGACTTTCATATTTTTCTCTCATTCTCTACCTATCTCCTATTCACCTGTATACCCTTCTCATCTGGAATTTGTGTCTGATGCGACAAAGGATGGTCTATACCACTGATTTTCCTATTATACAACACCCTTTCAAAAATAGAAAGTCCCTTTTTCTTGATTTGTCACATTTTTAATGCTATGATAAAAAAATCAGAGAATAAAGGAGCTACCAAATATGAATTACGGAGAAGAAGCACTCATCGCCCATAAAAAATGGAACGGCAAATTAGAAACCATCTCAAAATCCCCTGTCAAAGACCGGGATGCACTCTCTATCGCCTATACTCCAGGCGTTGCAGAACCATGCAAAATCATTGCCGAAAACCCTGCCGAGGCTTATAACTATACCATAAAGGCCAATACCGTCGCCGTTGTTTCCGATGGCAGCGCAGTTCTCGGCCTTGGCAACATCGGACCTTACGCCGCCATGCCTGTTATGGAAGGCAAATGCGTTCTCTTTAAAGAATTCGGCAATGTCAATGCCGTTCCCATCTGCCTGGATACTCAGGATACGGAAGAAATCATTCAAACAGTCAAAAATCTTGCCCCCGCTTTCGGCGGTATCAATCTGGAGGATATTTCCGCCCCCAGATGTTTTGAAATTGAAGAACGTTTAAAAGAAATGCTGGATATTCCTGTATTTCATGATGACCAGCACGGCACTGCCATTGTAGTTCTCGCCGGCATAATCAATGCATTAAAGATTACCGGCAAGAAAAAAGAAGACTGTAACGTAGTGGTAAACGGCGCCGGTTCTGCCGGTATCGCAATCACAAAACTGCTGCTGACTTATGGCTTTTTACATATCACCATGTGCGACAAAGAAGGCATCATCGGAAAAGATTATCCCGGTTTAAACTGGATGCAGAAGAAAATGACAGAAACGACCAATCTTTCCAACCAAAAAGGCTCTCTGGCAGATGCACTGAAAGGCGCCGATATTTTTGTAGGCGTTTCCGCGCCGAATATCGTAACTGCAGATATGGTCTCTTCTATGAATCCGGATGCCATTCTTTTCGCTATGGCCAATCCTGTGCCTGAAATTATGCCGGATACGGCAAAGGCTGCCGGAGCAAGGGTTGTAGGTACCGGCAGAAGTGATTTTCCGAACCAGGTAAATAACGTCATTGCATTTCCGGGTATTTTTAAAGGCGCATTAGAAAGCAGAGCCGTGCAGATTACAGAGGAGATGAAACTGGCTGCCGCCAAAGCCATTGCAAATCTGGTAAGCGACGAAGAATTGAACGAAGACTTTATCATGCCAGAGGCTTTTGATCCCCGTGTAGCGGATGTTGTCAGCAGCGCCATCAAAGAACTGGCTGTAGGAGGAAAATAAATGGCCGATCCGAATACGATCTACAAAATGACAATGTTAGCCATGCTGGACAAAGTAGATTTTCCCCTATCCAACACACAGATTTCCAATTTTTTTCTGGGACAGGATTATACGGATTATTTTACCGTCCAGCAAGTGATCCATGAACTTTTAGATTCAGAACTGATTCGTTGTGAATCCACCCACAATAACACCCATTATCACCTTACATCCCTCGGCCGGGAAACTTTAAAATTTTTTGAAGACAAAGTGACTCCCGCTATCAAAGCGGATATTGCTGCATTTTTTGAAAAAAATCAAATGGAAATGAAAATAGAAAATTCTCTTGTTGCGGATTTTTATAAATCTACTTCCTCCGGCTACGATGTCCGCTGCCGGTTAAAGCAAAAAAATCTTTCCCTCATTGATTTGACCATTCACGTCGAAACAAAGGAACAGGCAGATGCGGTCTGTAAAAACTGGAAAAAACAAAGCGATGAAATTTATTCCTGCTTAATGGATATTTTAATTCAATAAACAAAAAACCTTACCGGCGTTCCATACGATCCGGTAAGGTTTTTCTGCTATAGCTTCTTCAATAATTCCAATGCATGTTCCTTAATCACAATATCTGCATGTTCATCCAAAAACTTTCTCCGTACACTGTCTTTTTCAATAGACTTCGCATACTCCATAGACGCCGTCACAAATTCATAGACATATCCCCGCGTTGTATCATTAAGATCTGTCCACAGGAAATACTGCTGCTTTTGACCCAGATAATACAGGCGGCTTTTTGCCTTTCGCGTTTTGGGAAGAACCTGGCAAAACCTCCTGACATCGGTCAGGGTGTCAAAGGTCAAAAGATAAGCATATCCTTCCCCATCGTCTTCCGCTGTTTCTTCGATTTCCTGTCCGCCCGCCTCCTTTAAAATATCATCTTTGACATCCGGCTGCTTAAGCCGCTGTTCTTTTCCTGAAGAGGTGCCGAACATATTCCGGATATGCTCTAAAATTTCAGCGCTGCTGACCTGATTCTCAGAAAATGTCAGCACAATCTCATCTTCAGACATGATCGCTGCCTGAATGGACATCATATTGCCGGTTGTTTTAAATCCCACCTCATCTTCTGCGATCCGGATTAGTTTTTCTAAAAACTCTCTGGCATTTTGCGTATTGGAGAAAAAATCATCCAATTCAATGCCGTTTTGTTCCAGATCATCCTGCGTCAAAGTACAGCGCAGTGATCCGTTATCCATTTTTTCAAACTTCATCATGCATCACATCCTTACGAATCCCCTCTATACTTATTCCTGCATGGCTCCCATAAGCGCCGGTATCAGCTGTTTCTTCCGGGATACCACTCCTTTTAATAAATAGCCGTCTTCCTCTCTTTTGGCAGAAAATGCCCTGCCTATTATTCCAGCTGCATCTTCTCCTGCACTGAGCAGTATTGTAGATTCCTCCAGAATATCTGTCAGCATTACAAATACCATATCTAATTTTCGTTCCTTTAAAACACCGGAAAGAAAACCCTTCAGCTTCTCACGGACTGTATTCAGTTCTTCTTTGCTCATGGCGCTTAACTGTGCCACGCCAAACCTATAGTCACCGGCCGTAAATGTCTTAAAATCCTGATATAAAATTTCTTCCGGAGGCTTGCGATTGAAATCGCTGCCCGCCTGAAACATATTTTTTGCAAGTATCTCAATATCAATCCCGGCAATATTCGCCAATTCTTCCGCAGCCGCCCTGTCAACAGCTGTACAGGTGGGTGAACGAAACATCAACGTATCTGAAATAATAGCTGCACATAAAATCCCTGCTGTTTGTTTTGGAATTTCAACATTGGATTCCCGGTACATCTGGAAAATAATAGTAGATGTACAGCCTAAGGGCTGATTTCGGAAAAACACCGGCGACATCGTCTCTAAACTGCCCAGTCTGTGGTGATCGATAATCTCCAAAATCTCTGCTCCGCCAATTCCGTCTACTGCCTGTGTTTCTTCATTATGATCTACTAAAATGATTTTCTTTTTCTGCGTATTTAGCAGGTATCTTCTGGACACCATGCCGACATAATTATTTTCTTCGTCTACAATCGGAAAATCCCGATGACGTACTTTTGACATAACTTCTTTGACATCATCCACAAAATCTTCCAAATCAAATTGAATCAGATTGGCTTTCGTCATAAAATATTTGATCGGCATACTTTGATTGATCAGACGCGCTGCTGTAAATGTATCATAAGGTGTTCCGATAATGACACAGTCTCTTCGGTTGGCAGCTTCAATTACTTCCCTGCTCACTGCCAATCCCATACAAACAACGAGACAGCTGGCATTATGCTCAATCGCCTTTAACTGTGAAGGCATATGGCCGCCCAGAATCACCAGATCATCTGGTTCCATATACTCCTCCATCCAATCCGGTCCGGAAATTTCCGCAATGACTCTCCCTTTCATGAAATAGGCATGTTCATTTCCGGCTAAAATATTCCCCTCTAATGTCTCTGCAATATTCTTATATAAGGTTTTCGCTGTAGCAAGAATCCGATTGTCATAAACATCCATATAAGATGTTGCAATATCGCTAGTTACAATCAATCCACGGAGTCTGTTGTTTGAACCGACTACAGGAAGTGTAACCACATCTTCCATTTTCATCAGTTCCCATGCTCTCTTTAAAGAAATATGATCATTCACGCCTGCCGTCTGCCGGAACGAAATGTCTTTCATCTGCGCTCTGACATCTGTCACAAGCTCCGGCTCCTCCACCTGAAAATAGTCCAGAACATAGCGTGTTTCTTCATTGATATTACCCGCTCTTTTCGCCTCGTGCCGGATACTGCTTATTTTATTTTTCAGGCCTGCATATGCAATTGCAGCACAGATTGAATCTGTATCCGGATTCTTGTGCCCTATGACCCAAACCTTTTTTTCCCGATCTAATCCCACGTATTCTCTCCTGTTCCTTTCCCGGCATCAGTATACAATTAACAGGACTGCCCCGCAAAGCTGTAATCATACTGCTTCTTGTGACACCCCAGGCCTACATAATAACTATATTCCAAATCTTTCCAAATGTTACCCCAATTTTACATAAATCCCATGATACGGGCAACAATGACTGCAAGTCCAACACAATTCAATACAGCAAATATAACAATAATCATTAAGAAGGTTTTAAAAGATGAAATTCTGGAAATACTTTCTTCCATTCCATCCAGCTTTCTGTTGGACTCTTCTATCAGTGTCTGCACGTTGCGATAGCAATTTACATTTTCAGTATGTACTTTTTCACAGATTTCACTCTTCGTCTTTTCAAATTGTCCATTCAATCCGTTTACCGTTTCAGAAAGTTTTTCGCTATATTCCCGGATCAGATTCCGTACTTCTTCATGCTGTGCCGCACTGTTATCTGCATTTTCAGCCAGACGATCTGTAAATGTCGCATTTAATTCATTTAACTTCTTATCTACTTTGCGGATCATTTCGTCAATCTGCTCTTTGACGCCTGCCACAACCCGGTCCGCCGCATCCTGGCGCTCTTCAATGATGCCTGTCAGCTCCTTTGCCTTGTCTTCCTTTTCCGCTACAATATCCTGAAGCTCCTGGACTTTGTCCGCTTTTGAAGATAATAATTCCTGAAGCTGCTTTGCCTTTTCTCTGAATTCATCAATTTGATTTAATAAAAAATCTTCTTTTCCCACGTCTTTTTTTATCCTTTCTGTTTGATTTTTTCGGCGGCTTGTATATTCCTTTAATTTTTGCACTATTTCCTTCATAGTTCCTCCTATTGTCCGCCCTTGTAAATTGAAATCTGCTGTTCTATTTTATGATTGTAGCATTATCAGGAAACCTTGTAAAGAGGAAAACAATTTGAGAATTTTATGTCACGGTTTGTACAGTAAATCACAAACCTGTGTGAACAACAGCAAAAAAATTTCACAAAAATTCAGACTGAAATTTTGGTTACATTTTTATTAGACTTTTCATAGATTTCCCAATTTATTTATGCTATACTACATCCACACAACAAATATTGGAGGTTTCACATATGAATGAATCAGAAAAAATAGATTTAATTTTATCCGAACTGCGAAATATGAAGTCTGATATGACAAATATGAAATCCGATATGCAGGATATGAAGTCCGATATGCAGAATTTGCATCATCGCATGACAAGTCTGGAACTTCACATTGAAAACATCACAGACAAAAACCTTCAGCTTTTAGCAGAAAATTTTATTACATTAACCCAAAAATTAAACCAGGCCATTCCGGCTGCAGATAAAAATCTTGCCTACGAAGTCAAAGTCAATTACCTGCTCAAAGAATTTGAAAAATTAAAAACATCCGTTGCTCAATGAAAGAATCAAATCGCATTATGGATTCCATCATCTCTGTCAGCATATACCCTCGTTCGTTTCTGATAATACCATACAGCAAGGCGATATAAGAAAGGGTTATTACCCCTTGAAATTCTCCAATCGAATAATAACCCTTTTTCAAAATTTTTTTCCTTTATATCTGTAAATCTACACCGGACAGATTCTTTCCGAATTATAAACAGCGGAGATTTTTAAGCTTTGTCCTCTGCCAGCCCTTTCAATTTTTCATATTTCTTTTCCGCATCCATTTTCGCTTGTTCAAATAATTCTTTTGCCCGAACCGGATTACTGCGGGTCAGAGCATGAAACCGTACTTCTCCGTTTAAAAACTCATAAAAATCCCCTGTCGGTTCTTTGCTGTCCAGATTGAAGACCGGTTTTTTGATTGCACCGATTGCAGGCTGATACCGGAACAGATGATAATAACCGGATTGTACCGCAAGTTTCTCTTCTTCCTGTGCCATTTGCATCCCGGATTTGATTCCTTGATTAATACAGGGCGCATAAGCCAGAATCAAAGAGGGTCCCGGATATGCCTCTGCCTCTGTAATGGCGCGGACACACTGATTATAATCGGCGCCCATGGAAATCTGCGCCACATAGACATAACCATAACTCATGGCAATCGCCGCCAAGTCTTTCTTTTTGATCTCTTTTCCTCCTGCCGCAAATTGGGCAATCGCTCCAAGCGGCGTGGATTTCGAGGCCTGCCCTCCGGTATTGGAATAAACTTCCGTATCAAACACAAGAACATTAATGTCTCTGCCGCTTGCCAGCACATGATCCAGACCGCCGAATCCAATATCATAGGCCCAGCCGTCACCGCCAAAAATCCATTTGGATTTTTTGGAAAGGAATTGTTTCTTTTCCAAAATTTCTTCTGACAGCTCACAATTGCATTCCAGCAAATTTCCCACCAGATCTTCGGTGGCTTTCTGATTTTCCTTTCCGGAATCATAGGTCGAAAGCCATTTTCCTGCTGCTTCTTTCACTGCTGTTATTTTCGTTTTTAATGCTAGCTCCTCCACTTTACCCTGCAGGCTCTTTCGAATTGTCTCTTCACACAAAAGCATTCCATAACCGAATTCCGCCGCATCTTCAAATAGAGAATTCGACCAGGCGGGGCCGTGGCCTTTTGCATTAACCGTATAGGGTGTAGCCGGAGAAGAATTGCCCCAGATCGAGGAACATCCTGTCGCATTTGCGATATACATCCGGTCTCCGAATAACTGCGTCACCAGTTTTGCATAAGCTGTCTCTCCACAACCTGCACAGGCTCCATGGAACTCTAAAAGAGGCTGTTTAAACTGACTGCCTTTGACGCTGGAAGGATTAAACTGTTCCACCAGCTCTTCTTTCTCCTTCAGCGTTCTTCCATAATCAAAATACTGCTGTTTATCGTAATGATCTTCCGTCGGTTCCATAACAAGCGCCTTTGTCTTTGCCGGACAGCAGGCTGCACAGGTTCCGCAGCCCGTACAATCCAACACAGATACTGTAATAGAAAACTGATAGTTTTCATTCTTTGGCATATCCTTACTGGCCATGCCTGCCGGAGCATCTTTCCGTTCGTTTCTGTCCATGACGACAGGGCGGATCACCGCATGAGGGCAGACGTAAGAGCAGATGTTGCATTCAATACAGTTTTCCGGTATCCAGTTTGGCACCCGGACTGCAATGTTTCTTTTTTCATAGGCTGCCGTACCGGAAGGCGTCGCTCCACTGGCATAATCCATAAAACAGGAAACCGGAAGTTTGTTGCCTTCAAAGGCATTAATAGAACGCTGAATGTGGTTGACATAATCTGTCAGACATTCATTTCTTCCCTTGATTTCTTTACCGGATAAATTATCACTTTCACAATTTACCCACTCTGCAGGAATATCTACTTTCCGCGCTCCTTCCATTCCGGCATCAATAGCGGCACAGTTTTTTTCTACTACGTCGTCTCCTTTTTTGCCATAAGTTTTTTTCACCGCATCTTTTAGCAGCGTTACAATTTCTTTCTCCGGAAGTATTTTCGTCAATTTAAAAAATGCGGCCTGCAGAATCGTATTGATCCGGGTTGGTCCCATACCCGTTTCCATACCGATTTTTACACCATTGATCACATAAAACTGAATATTATTTTCTGCAATATACCGTTTTAACTGACCTGGAAGATGGCCTTCCAGCTCCTCCTGTTCCCAGGGACAATTCAAAAGAAAGGTTCCTCCGGGAATCAAATCCTGTACCATATTATATTTCCAGACATAAGAAGGATTGTGGCATGCCACAAAATTTGCCCGCTGTACCAGATATGTGGATTTGATTGGCTCCTTTCCAAACCGCAGATGGGAAACCGTAAGACCTCCGGATTTTTTAGAATCGTAGTCAAAATATGCCTGCGCATACAGATCTGTGTGATCGCCGATAATTTTAATGGAGTTTTTGTTGGCGCCTACCGTTCCGTCTGCTCCCAGCCCCCAGAATTTGCAGCTGTATATATCTTCCTTCATATTGCCCGGTTCCATGGCATCCAGAGAAAGCCCCGTCACATCATCCCGTATTCCAATAGTGAACTCATCCTTGTCTTTATTTGCAAAAACAGCTACAATCTGCCCCGGTGTTGTATCCTTTGAACTGATTCCATAGCGCCCCCTTACCACTTTTACGTTTTCATATTTATTACCAAACGGCATAGAGGCATCCCCATTCCCCTTTAATACAGAAACTACGTCCAGATACAACGGTTCCCCCGGTGCTCCCGGCTCCTTTGTCCGATCCAGAACAGATATCTGTTTTACTGTATCCGGCAGACATCTTAAAAATCCTTCTGCCAAAAACGGTCGATAAAGCCGTACTTTAATCAAACCTACTTTGGAATTGGCTTCACCGGATGTATTTTTTGCAAGCAGGTAATCAATGGTTTCTTCTATTGTTTCACAGACAGAACCCATGGCAACAATCACATGCTCTGCATCCGGTGCACCGTAGTAATTAAACAAATGATAATCCGTTCCGATTTTTTCATTGATTTTCTGAAAATAAGACTCCACCAGCTTGGGGATCTGCTCATAGTGTTTGTTGGCTGCTTCTCTGATCTGGAAAAACGTATCCGGATTCTGGGCCTGCCCCCATTCAAAGGGATTTTCCGGATTTAACGCATTCCGCCGAAATTTTCTAAGTGCATCCATGGGAAAAAGATCTCTTAAATCCTCTTCACTCCAAACAGAAATTTTCTGAATCTCATGGGAAGTACGAAATCCGTCAAAAAAACTAATAAAAGGAATCCTTCCTTCCACTGCCGCTCCATGTGCTGCCGGAGACAGATCCATCACTTCCTGTACGGAAGAGGCGCACAAAATCGCCGCCCCTGTCTGTCTGCAGGCATATACATCAGAATGATCGCCAAAAATACTCAGAGCATGGGTAGCAATACTCCTGGCTGCCACATGAAATACGCCAGGCAGTCCTTCCCCCGCCATTTTATAAAGATTTGGAATCATTAAAAGCAATCCCTGAGACGCCGTGAATGTCGTTGCAAGAGCTCCTGCTGCAAGCGCTCCGTGCACGGCTCCCGCCGCCCCTGCCTCTGACTGCATTTCAGAAATTTCCACCGTATTTCCAAACATATTCTGCTTTTTTTCTGCCGCCCAGACTTCTGTCACCTCTGCCATAACAGACGAAGGCGTAATCGGGTAAATTGCCGCAACATCCGTATACGCATATGCTACATGAGCCGCTGCATGGTTCCCGTCCATTGTTGCCATTGTTCGCTCCATATCAAAATCCTCTTTTCTTTTTTTGATATGGTTTCCAATTTTTATAAAAAAATACATCTTCTTATCGCCGCAGCAAAATATCTTTCGGTTTTCGGCTGACAATCTTATATCGTAAGATTAAAAAATTGCCACTAGAGCGTGTTTGAAAATAGCTTGATATGCCAAATGAAGGAGACGCAGATGGCAGAAATGCATTTTCAAACACACTCTAAAATGAACATTTACAAGTTTATCCTGAAAACATGTTTTATTTTCTGGATTTTTTTATAAAAAAATAGTATAATAAATAAGTTATTTTATAGAAAATCCATTGCAAGGCAATTGATTACCTTAAGGATCACAAAACGGCATAAAAGAGATCCTTTCGGAAAATACAAAAGGAGGAAAACTATGCCTGTAAAATATGTTTTTGTCACCGGCGGCGTTGTGTCGGGACTTGGAAAGGGCATCACAGCCGCTTCCCTTGGCCGCCTGTTAAAAGCCCGCGGCTATACAGTCACGATGCAGAAATTTGATCCCTATATCAATCTGGATCCGGGAACCATGAACCCCATCCAGCACGGCGAAGTATTTGTCACAGACGACGGAGCGGAAACCGATCTGGATTTAGGACATTACGAACGTTTCATTGATGAAAGCCTGACCAAAAATTCCAACGTTACCACCGGCAAAATTTACTGGACCATTCTGCAGAAGGAACGCCGGGGAGATTTCGGCGGCGGTACGGTTCAGGTCATTCCCCATATTACCAATGAAATCAAGAACCGTTTCTACCGCAATTTTACAACCAATGATACCCATATTGCTATTATTGAGGTCGGCGGAACCGTAGGAGATATTGAAAGCCAGCCTTTCTTAGAGGCAATCCGCCAGTTCCAGCATGATATCGGACATGAAAACGCCATATTAATTCATGTTACTTTAATTCCATACATCAAAGCCTCCGGTGAGCTGAAAACCAAACCGACGCAGGCAAGCGTAAAAGACTTACAGGGTATGGGCATACAGCCTGACATCATCGTATGCCGCTCCGAACATCCCCTTGATCAGGGATTAAAAGACAAAATCGCCCTTTTCTGCAACGTGCCCAGCAATCACGTCATGCAGAATCTGGATGTAGAATATCTCTATGAGGCTCCTCTTGCTATGGAGGCGGAAGGACTTGCAACGGTTGCCTGTGAATGTCTCAAATTAGACTGTCCGGAACCAAACCTTGACGACTGGAAACAGATGGTAAACGATCTCCGTCACCCCGACAAAGAAGTCTCCATTGCCCTTGTGGGCAAATATACGCAGCTGCACGATGCCTACATCTCTGTGGTAGAAGCTTTAAAACACGGCGGTATTACCAGCCATGCTACCGTCAATATCAAATGGGTGGATTCTGAATTGTTAAATGAAGAAAATGCATCCGAAATTCTTGGTGATGCTCAGGGAATCATCGTTCCCGGTGGTTTTGGCGACCGCGGCATTGAGGGCATGATCGTTGCTGCTCACTATGCAAGGACAAACCAGATTCCCTATCTTGGATTGTGTCTTGGTATGCAGGTAGCGATTATTGAATTTGCGAGAAATATCTGCGACATGCATGATGCCCACAGCATCGAATTAAATCCTCATACTACCCACCCGGTAATTTCCCTGATGCCGGATCAGGATGGAATCGAAGATATTGGAGGAACATTGCGGCTTGGCTCCTATCCCTGTGTCTTAGATTCTTCTTCCAAAGCATTTGCTTTATACGGAGAAGAAACCATCCACGAAAGACACCGCCACCGTTACGAAGTCAACAACGATTACCGAAATGCCTTAACGGAAAAAGGCATGAACCTCTGCGGTATTTCTCCGGACGGAAGAATCGTGGAAATGATCGAACTTCCGGAACACCCCTGGTTTATCGCAACTCAGGCGCATCCGGAACTAAAATCCAGACCGAATCGCCCACATCCCCTGTTTAAAGGATTTGTAGAGGCTTCCCTTCATACCGTTCGCTAAATCTGTCGGGGGGGATATTCCTCAGATATTTGACGGCACAAGACTCACGATTGATCTTTTGGACATATCAATATTTGAAAAACAGAGGATACTGTATCACATATTTTCCTGATACAATACCCTCTGTTTCTTTTTATCTGCGCAAATTTCAAACACGCTCTTGCTCACGACGCCAGATATCTCACATCTGATGTCTTACTACCTGATATTCATCTCCGCTTTTAAAATATGGACAGGATTTATATTTTCTGCTCAAAAACCGTGCCATATCATCCTCGTCCAGATTCACAGAACAATAATATTCCTCATCTTCTTCATCATATGCATTGTATGCACAGTAATCACATTCCATTTGCCGTCCCTCTTATTTCTTTGTCCCTTTTGCCTTTTTCTTTTTGCTCAAAGCAGTCCGTTTAAACTGCTCCGCCAGGCTTTCTCTTCCCGCCTCTTCTTTTTCCACAATCCGTTTCACTGTTTCACTTTCTGTAATAAGCTCCAGTCCCGGAATATGGGAGACAAATTTCTGAAGAGTGGAATAACCATATTCTTTTACTTTAAAATCCGGATATTTTTTATGCAGTTTCTGTCCCATTGCGGCCAAATCCACGCCTTCGCCCATCGACTGTTTTACGCACTCTCTGATATAGGCTTCAAGCTGTTCTCGCTTAATATTATCATCCCGAAGCCCCACCAGAATCGTTGTTTCTTTTTTGTAAAGCGTAAAAGTATCTTCCATCTCCTCAATAAATTTGGAAAGTGAGCTGTATCCATAGCTGCGGACATCAAAATCCGAATATTTTTTCAGCAGTGAATTTCCAAGTTCTCCAAGCCCTGTTTTTCTGCCGTTATTTTCATTCTCTGTAATAATCTCCACAATTGCTTCCTGAATCGTCTTTGGAGAAATATTTTCTTTTGCCCGGTCTGTATCCTGTTCCAACAAAATCTCGAGATTCGTAAATACGGAACATGCCGCCTTAAAAGACTTCGGCGTCTTATTTTCTCCCATTCCAATCACTTCCATGCCGGATTCCCGAAGTCTGCTGGCCAGTTTTGTAAAATCACTGTCGCTGGAAACAATACAAAACCCCTCCACCTTTCCGGTATAGAGAATATCCATAGCGTCAATAATTAAAGCTGAATCCGTTGCATTCTTGCCGGCTGTATTGCAGAACTGCTGAATCGGCGTAATGGAATTCGTCAAAAGCTCATCCCGCCATTTCGATGCCTGATTATTTGTCCAATCCCCGTAAATTCTTTTGTAAGTAATAATCCCGTACTTTGTCATCTCATCCAAAATAGCTGTAATATATTTTGCAGAAATATTATCGGAATCAATCAAAATCGCATATCGTTTGTCTTCCATATTCCCTCCTTTTATACTCTCATGGAAATCCTTTTCCATGCACGTTTCCTCCCGTATTGTCATCTTTTCCTAAAAACAGTATAATGATTAACAGGAATAAAGTAAAGGAGAAAAAACATTTATGCTCAATCCGGAAGTTACAAATCCTAAAACAGTCACAGACTCTCATGGAATTTCAGGCAGCGGCTTAAAACTTATCGCCCTGATCACCATGCTCCTTGACCATATCGGTGCAATTCTGGTCGTCTCCCAAGGCCCTTATTACACATTGCGCCTGATCGGACGCATCGCTTTTCCGATTTTCTGCTTTTTACTGGTAGAAGGTTTTTTACATACCAAAAATCTTTCAAAATATGCCTTGCGCCTTTTTCTTTTTGCTCTGATCTCTGAAATCCCCTTTGATCTGGCATTTTATCATACTGTATTTTATCCGGATTCCCAAAATGTATTTTTTACGCTATTCATCGGCCTGCTTGTCATTTCCTGTAACCGATCTCTGAACGATGCCCTGAAAAACAAACCCGGCATCCTTCTTATATGCCGGGCAGCAGTCATCGCCGCCGGAATGGGAATTGCATGGTATCTGAAAACCGACTATTCTTATACGGGCGTTTTGGCCATTTCTCTGCTGAATGAGTTCCGAAACAACCGGACAATCGCCACTGTTAATGCCTGTTTCTTTTTGTTCCTGTTATCACCCATGGAAATTTCTGCTTTTGCATGCATCCCTCTTATAAGAGCTTATAACGGAAAACGAGGCCTTTCCCTCAAATATGTTTTCTATGTCTTTTATCCGGTGCATCTGCTGATTCTCTATCTGATCTCTTTATGGTATTTTAGCTGATCATACCTCCTACTGTTCCGGAGGCAGCACAGAGAACCATTGTCGTGATTAAATGCATCCAGTCCCCCGTCAGTCCCTTATACAAAAGAAGGGATACGGCGAACAAAATCAGAAAATAAAATACCCCTACAAAAAATCCCCAGAGAAATTTTTGGGTTTTTCTTCTTTTTCCAATTAAAAATCCGCCCAGCAATCCGCTGATGATATAAACAGCAATCAGCCAGATTTTACATACGATTTCCTGCGGCTCCATTTTAAAAAGTATCAGCGCCAGAAGCAACAGCAGAATCAATGTAACAGCATACATCAAAAACAGTGTTTTCATCATATCTTTTATCAGTGGTTGTATTTGTTTTTCTTGCTCCGTTTTTTGCAAAAAGACACCCCCTCTAAAACCACTATATGATTCAAGAGAGGGTGTTATCCCACTTTTTCATAGAAACCAAAAAATTATTCTGCCGTGCGCTTCCATTCTTATAATTCACAATTGCCGACGGTTCTTGGGAAAGGAAGTACATCTCTGATATTGGACATACCGGTTAAATACATGACCAAACGCTCAAATCCCAGTCCGAAACCTGCATGTCTTGCAGAACCGTATTTCCGAAGATCCAGATAAAATCCATAATCTTCTTCCTGCAGTCCCATTTCCCTGATTCTCTCTACAAGTTTCTCATAATCATCTTCTCTCTGACTGCCTCCAATAATCTCGCCAATGGCGGGTACCAGACAATCCACTGCCGCCACCGTTTTTCCATCCTCATTCAATTTCATATAAAAGGCTTTGATCTCTTTTGGATAATCTGTAACAAACACCGGGCGTTTGAATACTTCCTCTGTCAGATAACGCTCATGCTCCGTCTGAAGATCCGCTCCCCAGGAAACTTTATAATCAAATTTGTCGTTATTCTTCTCCAGAATCTCAACTGCCTCCGTATAAGTCACATGGGCAAATTCAGAATCCGCCACATGATTCAGACGTTCCAGAAGTCCTTTATCTACAAATTGATTAAAAAACTGCATTTCTTCCGGCGCATTTTCAAGTACATACCGGATGATATATTTTAACATGCTCTCTGCCAGAATCATATCATCCTTTAAATCTGCAAATGCAATCTCCGGCTCAATCATCCAAAATTCCGCCGCATGACGGGTGGTATTGGAATTTTCTGCACGGAAAGTCGGGCCAAAGGTATAAATATTTTTAAATGCCATGGCATATGTTTCTCCGTTTAACTGCCCGCTGACAGTCAGATTCGTCGATTTTCCAAAAAAATCTTTGGAAAATTCCACATCCCCTTCTTCTGTTTGGGGAAGATCCTTAAGATCCAGCGTCGTTACACGAAACATCTCTCCCGCGCCCTCACAGTCGCTTCCTGTAATAATCGGCGTATGCACATACACAAAATCCCTCTCCTGAAAAAATTTATGAATGGCATAGGCGGCAAGAGAACGCACGCGAAATACCGCCTCAAATGTATTCGTTCTGGGGCGCAGATGTGAAATCGTCCTCAGATACTCAAAGGTGTGGCGTTTCTTCTGCAAGGGATAATCCGGTGCAGATTCGCCTTCAATCACCACTTCTTCTGACTGAACCTCAAAAGGCTGTTTTGCATTCGGTGTTGCTACAAGTTTGCCGGTCACAACAATCGCCGCTCCGACATTTAACTTTTCCACTGCCGCAAAATTGGGCAGCGCATCGTGATATACCACCTGTAAAGGTTCAAAAAACGTTCCGTCATTGACAACAATAAAGCCAAAATTTTTAGAACTTCTGATACTTCTTACCCAGCCTGCAATTGTAACTGTCTGTTCCAGATAATCCTGCCTGTTTTTGTATAAGTCCCGAATATTTATCATTTCCATGCTCTACTCTCCTATTCTTCCGTACTCTCCGCCGCCTCTGTGGGTTCCGAAGTTTCTGTTCCTTCTTCTTCCTGTGTATAGGTAACTTTTGCTTTCTCTGCAACCATGTCGCAGGCTTTATTTTCCAGATAAACTTTGTGAAAATAATTTTCTCCGGCTTCCCTGGTAGATCCTAAACTTTCGTACAGAGCGTCTTCTGATTCATATCCGTTTGCTACAATATTAGAAATATATGCGTCATAGCCTTCCTGATCCAGTTCCAGTTTCTCATTTTCTGCAATTGCCTCAAAAACCAATTCCTGTTTCAACCTTTCTTCAAAATTGGTTCTGTTCTGACTGGTAAATTCTTCTTCTGTTGTATTGTAATTTGCCTGCAAAAACTCATCCAAATCCGTTCCGTCTGCACAGTAATAAGAACGGAAACTTTCTATATATTCTGCCAGTCTTGCATCCAACAATCCTTCCGGAAGAGAATTCACTGTGCATACTTCTGTTACAGCCTCCATAACCGCAGACCGAATATCCATTTTTTTCTGGGATTCTATCTGCTGTTCTAATTCCGCATTCGCGGTTGTATATACGCCTTCCACATTTTCTACCTGAAAATTCTCCAGCGCATATGCATCATCCATAGTTTCCCTTGTTACCGCTTTGCAGATTGCATTCACCGTAAAGGTAAAAGTAACTGTCTGTCCATTTAATTCTTCATTTCCATAATCCTCCGGAAATGTTACGTCGCTGTCTACAGTATCCCCCACCTTAGCGCCGATCAGTCCGTCGGAAAATCCGTCAATATATCCGCTGCCCATTTCTGCATTGGCATTCGCCTCTGTATCAATCAACTGATTGTCTGCACTTCCGCCCTCAAATGCAACCCCGTCTTTTTTGCCTACATAATTGACGTCTACAATGTCTCCTTTTTCTACAACTGTCTTGCTTTCATCTGGGACATACGGCTTTACGCCCGCAATCATCTGATCCACATAGTTGTTCACCGCTTCCTCTGTAATCTGATAATCAGACTCTTTTAAAGAAACTTCCAGATTCATATAATCTCCCAATGTCACATGATCCATAACATTATAAGTGATATCAATGCTTGATGTGGATGCGCTCTCCTGCAGATCGGATTCTGTTGGTATTTCGGTACCTGTCTCTGCATTTTCTCCTTTGCTGCCGCAGCCTGCAGCTGCTGTCATTGCCATACATGCAATTAAAATTGCTGTTATTTTTCTTTTCATTTTTTACCTCTCATATCTTTTTGACATAGTAAACTCATTCTTCAAACAGAACAATACTATTAACATATCACACTTTTAGAGAAAATAAAAGGTTTTATTGCTTTTTCTTGAAATCAATGTTACAATATGGTTGCTGTTTACAAAGCAAACCGTAACACCATACCAGAAGAATTATGAGGAGGGTTTTCTTGTGTCAAAAGTTACCATTGTATTATTAGTTATTCTTGCTATATTGATTGTAGGCGTGGTTGTCCTGTACTTTGTAGGAAAACGTCTGCAGAAGAAACAGGAAGCGCAGCAGGAACAGATCAATGCCGCTGCTCAATCCGTTTCCATGCTGATCATTGATAAAAAGAAAGTGAAAATGAAAGATTCCGGACTGCCTGCAGCGGTAATCGCACAGACTCCGAAAATGATGCGCCGCTCCAAAGTCCCTGTTGTCAAAGCAAAAGTAGGGCCGCGAATCAGCACTTTTTTGTGCGACGCAGAGATTTTTGATACGATACCGGTGAAGAAAGAAGTAAAAGCCATCGTCAGCGGTCTTTACATTACTTCCGTAAAAGGCCTGCACCGCCCCATCGTTCCCACAGAGACGAAGAAACCGAGTCTTCGCACTCGTTTAAAACGCAGATATAACGAGGCCAGCGCCCAGTTAAAAAAATAGAGCACGGCAGAAAACAAACGGACAACTCCGATGCATTCGGTTTTGTCCGTTTCTTATATATGAAATTCTCCGTTTTCTTTGGACTGAATCTCCATTTTAATCGTGCAGTCTGCCAAATGTTCGTAATTTAATTCCAATGCATACCGCACATCTACAGATATATCATTTTCTTCTTCTGTGATCTTGATATCCTTTGCATTGATTCCCAGCATCAGACTTCCAAAAGGCGTTTCGTAACAAGTGACATTTTTTTTGTTCTTTTCAAATACCATATGTACGTTTGTAATGCCTTTCTTGGTAATGTCTACGCAGTCTTCCTGCAATTTGATGATATTCTTCGTAGTCCCTTCAAAGCCTTCCATCACTTCATCATAAATGATATAATGCTTGTTGTTCTTTTTGTAATAATCTCCCGGTGTAATTACTTCCACCGGCTCAGACCCTTCGTTCTGTCTGGCTATCTGCAATCCATTAATGGAAACCAACACATCTTTTGTCATCATCCGGACTCCTCTCTTGTATTTCTGTCAAATACGCCGATATTCTATCTTATTAGATATAAGAGTACAATATCAGCTATAACATTCTTCGTCGTTTCAATATATATAATGCCAATACGCAGATCAGCGCTGTCAGTATACAGATTACGGCAAATCCATGGGGCACTGTGGAAAGGGGCATCCACTTTCCGCTGACATTCATTCCGTAAAGTCCTGATATAATCGTGGGAATCGCCATGACCAGTGTAATCGAAGTCAGAAATTTCATTACATTATTCAGGCGGTTATTGATGATCGTAGACACCAGTTCTCTGGAACCGTGAATAATATCCCGGTATATATTGGTCATCTCAATCGCCTGCCGGTTCTCCACAATCACATCATCCAATAGTTCCTTGTCTTCCGGATACTGTTTAATCCGCTCATATCTCGTCAGCCGGTCTAATACGACTTTATTTGCGCTTAAAGAAGTAGCAAAATAGACCAAATTCGTCTCCAGTTCATGGAGATTAATCAAGTCCTTGTCTTCTGTCGTCTCTGTTCCGACTCGTTTCTCCACTTCACTTCGCTTATTGTCGATTGCCCGCAAAAGAGTCTGGTATAAATTGGCGGTGCGCAGCAAAATCTGATACACAAAACGCATTTTCTTCTTTGTACTAAAGCCCCTCATCCGGTTATTATAAAAATAATTTAAAATTACCGTATCATCACTGCATACTGTGACAATGGCGTCTGATACCAAAAGAATGCCCAGCGGAATCGTCGTATAAGCCCTCTGTTCATTTCGGATCTCTTCAAAAGGAATATCCACCAGGATCACAGTATAACCATCTTCGATCTGCACACGGGAACTTTCTTCTTCATCCAGCGCTGCACGGATATCCGCAATATCTATATCGAAATAATCTGCAACTTCTGTTAATTCTTCCATATTCGGCGAAATCAGATTCACCCAGACATCCGACTCAAAAGATTCTTTTTGGGAAAGAATGCCGTTATCTGTCTTATAAATTGTCCTCATATCCCGCCTCCATTCTCACGATTTCTTAGTTATTATAACACATCTGTTTCAAAATGAACATAATATCGGCAAGATATTTTCCTTTTCCCTTTTCCAAAAAATGTGTTATACTGTAATTTATGTAAGCAAAGGGTGTATATCCCTTTTAGAAGGGAGGATTTGTCATGATCAGGAACGAATCATCTGAAAATTATCTGGAAACCATACTGATTTTAAGCAAGCGCTTACCGGTGGTGCGTTCGGTAGATATCGCCGCAGAAATGAACTTCAAAAAATCCAGCATCAGCGTTGCCATGAAAAATCTGCGGGAAAACGGTTATATCAAAGTCAATGAATCGGGATTTATTTCTCTGACGGAAAAGGGCCATGAAATCGCAGATATGATCTATGAACGCCATACATTTTTGTCAGCCTGGCTGATAGCCCTTGGCATAGACGAAAAAACCGCTGCAGAAGACGCCTGCCGCATGGAGCATGATATCAGCAGGGAGAGTTTCGCAGCGATAAAAAAATATGTCACAGACCACGGACTAAACCCATAAAAATTTCCTGCAAGATCAACAAACGGCTGGTAAGGATGTATCCTCAACAGCCGTTCGTTTATTTACCGGGCAGCTACGACTTCTCTCATATCGTAATATCCGGCCTCTTTTCCTTTGATAAATTTGGCAGCCTCTACAGCTCCTTTTCCAAATACTGAACGGGAATAAGCAGTATGCTTGATCTCGATCACCTCGTCTTTGCCGGCAAAGATCACTTCATGTTCGCCGACGATTGTTCCGCCCCTTACAGCAGAAATGCCAATTTCTTTTGCATCTCTTTTCCTGCGCTCCCGGCTGCGGTCAAATTTATACTCATATATCTGGTTCATAGCATCATTCACCGCATCTGCAAGAGCAAGAGCCGTACCGCTTGGAGCATCCAGTTTCTGATTGTGATGCTTCTCTACAATCTCCACATCAAAACCTGCCGGAGACAGCACTTTTGCTGCTTTCTGCAGAATTTCAAATAATGTATTAATTCCAAGAGACATATTGGCAGATTTTAAAATTGCAACTGTTTTGCTTGCCTGGTCCGCCTTCTCTAACTGTTCTTCACTTAATCCGGTAGTGCAGAGAATCAGTGGAAGATTCCGCTCCACGCAATAATTAAACACCGCATCCACTGCCTTTGCCGTTGAAAAATCAATCACCACATCTGCCTGTATATCACATTTCATAATGTCTGTAAATACAGGATACGACTGTTCTTTCTGAGCTGTAACATCAACCCCCGCCACAATTTCTGTATCCGGATCTTCTCTGCAAATTTCAGAAATAATCTGTCCCATTCTGCCATTGCATCCGTGCATTATAATTCTTGTCATGTTTTCCTCCAAATGTATTTTTCAAACTCGCTCTAAAGCTTTGCTTATGCCAGTTTGATTCCATATGCTTTCATCACTTCTGCCAGTTTCTTTGCATTTTCCTCGCTCATTTCACAAAGAGGCGCCCGAAGAGGTCCTGCTTCCATACCCATTAAATTTAAAGCCTTCTTTACCGGAATTGGATTTACCTCACTGAAAAGCGCATCAATCAGCGGTTCTGCCTCTAACTGTATTCTCGCCGCCTCTTTCAAATCGCCTTCTGCGAATTTCATGCACATATCGTGAACCTGTTTAGGAGCTACGTTAGACCATACGGAAATCACACCGATTGCTCCGAGAGCCATAAGAGGAACAACAATTCCGTCTTCTCCGGAATATATATCCAGCTTGCCGTCTGTCAGATACATCGTTTTGGCCGCCTGGGCAACATTGCCGGTTGCCTCTTTTATTCCCACGATATTCTCTACGTTTTTATGTAGATATGCCGCCGTTTCCGGTAAAATATTGCATCCTGTGCGGGAAGGCACGTTGTACATAATCAATGGAAGTTTCACAGAATCTGCGATCTGTGTATAATGTCCGATCAGCCCCGGCTGGGTTGCTTTATTGTAGTATGGGGTAACTACCAAGAGCCCGTCAGCTCCGGCTTCTTCTGCTTCCCGAGATAACTGTATCGCCGTAGCCGTACAGTTAGAACCCGTTCCCGCCACTACCGGAACCCGGCGCCCGGTAAACCGAACGGCCGCCTCAATGACATCCTTATGTTCTTCCATACTCAGCGTGGAGCTTTCACCGGTTGTTCCTGCGATTACAATACAGTCGGTCCCGTTTTTTATCTGAAAATCAATCAATTCCTCCAATTTATCGTAATTAACCTCAAAATTTCCTTTCATCGGGGTTACAATCGCCACGCCTGCGCCTTTAAAAATAGCCATTCTTATTTCCTCCTTATTTTGTGATATAAAAACCGGCTCTTTTTATGAGCCGGTATAAAGGTTTCTTTTACTCGATAGCGCACCATCCCAAAACAGGAATGACAGTCATATATTTCTTAAACATATGCCCAAGAAAACATTTGCAGGAAATCTTTTCTTTCGGCGCTTTTCCCTTTCACATATCTTCTTCTACACCTGCTGTATCCGATAAGCTACTGATGAATCACGCGACCTCTATCCGGTACTATATTTTTAATCTATTATGCAATATAACACTCTGCCATTCTTTTGTCAACAATAAGTCATGCATTTTCCGGTATCAGATGATAAATCTCATTAACATAAGGCCTCAGGGCATCCGGAAGCACCCTGCCTGTCATAATCAGATCCGTATCCTCCATTCTCGCTGAAACGAGATGTTCCAATTCTTCAATTTCAATCAATCCATGATCCACCAGCCCCAGCACTTCGTCTAAGATCACCAGATCACACTCGCCCGTCGTCAAAACCTTCTTGGCAAAATTAATGCCGTTTTTGATATTCTTGACTTCTTCCAACTGCTCTTCTTTGGAGAGCTCATCAAAATATTCTGTTGATTTCTCAAATCGAAAAATTTTGATCTCCGGTTCCAGTTTTTTTAAATATTCCATTACGTCATCTGTTTTCCCTTTAAAAAACTGAATAATAAAAATGGTTTTTCCCTCTGAGGCAGCACGTATCGCTCTTCCCAATGCCGCCGGCGACTTTCCTCTTCCTGCGCCATAATATACCTGTACGCTTCCCGTTGCCATATTAACCTCCCCTGTCATCAGACAGTCAAACTTCTCTTATGTTCTACGGTACTTTGTCCGTGCTATAGATTTTATAAAGATACCATAAACTGTAGAAAAAAGCAAATACTATTCCAAGCGCTCCACTTTGCTCACCGACACCTCATAAGCTACTCTTTTTTCTGTAATACTTTCACTGATCTTTTTTACATATTCTCTGCTCTGAATCCTTCCCCAGATCTCCACATGATTTCCAACTTCAAAACCAGAGGCAAATCTAGCATTCCTTCCCCAGCAGATACAGGGTATGTAATCTGATTTTCCGTAAGAACGGTTCACTGCAATCAAAAGATCTGCAATTTCTCTTCCCAGAGGCGTCTTTCGGTAAATCGGTTCCTTGCACACATATCCATCTAAATAAATCTGGTTGCTCTTATACTCTTCTTTTTCCTCTTCAATAAATTCCAGTTCTCTTGCAAAAACAGAAAGCACCAGTCTGTTTTTCTTTTCCTCGTGTCGATTATAGGAACGAAACTGTCCCGTCACATAGATCAGCTGTCCTTCACAATTCTGTGTCGTATCTACGATCCGCTCCGATACCATAATCGGAATCTGGTCGGTAAAATCGCTCAGACGGTTTACAGATATGTCTACCATATAAAATCCCTCTCCGTAAACCTCGTGGCTGTACCGGAAATCCGATACGATTGTTCCTACAATAGATACCTGGTTGTTTTCAAAAATTTTATCTGCCATGAATTTTTCTCCCTTCCTCTTTCCCGGTTCTTTTCTCCGGTGAACTGTACATCGACGGCATATCGATCTGTTTACAATAATATATGCAGGGCGGATGCATTTAGTACCGGTCCTCTCCCTGGCAAATTTTACCTACTGCATATTTTTACCATGTATAAGACACAAAAATACGCTGTTTCTGTCGATAAAATTGAGGTTTGTTTTGACAAAGAATCTGCTTGCCATAAATTTTTCGATAAAAATCTACGGCAGAAAAACTATGAAAAATCAGAGCCCACACGCCCAATTTTTTCAACGCACAGACTCTGCATCTATTTCTTATAAATTTAACTTTGCAAAAGCATCTGCAAAAGCATTGTTTATCGGTGTTTCTGCTGCTTTTTTCTGCTTATTCAGATAGCGCTGCACATCCTTCTTGTTCACACCTGCGCCTTCTTTTTCCCGGCGCTGCTTAAAAGCAGATAATTTTTCTTTATATCCGCATCCGCAGATAAACGTCTCTGTTTCTCCCTTTACATACAGCTCCATCTTCTTATGGCATTTCGGACAGCGGGCATTGGTAATTCTGGATATGGTTTCCCGATGTCCGCATTCTCTATCCTGACACACCAGAAGTTTACTGTTTTTGCCATTCACAGACAGCATTCTCTTTCCGCATACAGGACATTTTTTGTTTGTCAGATTATCATGACGGAAAGTGCCGTCTCCTGTTTTGATCTCTCCGACAATTTCTTTGGTATATGCTCTGATATCACCCAGAAAATCTTCTTTTGCAATCGTTCCTTTTGCAATACCGGAAAGTTTCAGCTCCCATGCGGCTGTCAGTTCCGGTTTCTTTAAATCTTCCGGCACCAACTCTAAAAGCTGCTTTGCCTTTGAGGTAATAAAAATATCTTTGCCGCGTTTTTCCATCAAAAAAGTATGGAACAGCTTGTCTATAATATCTGCTCTGGTGGCCACTGTGCCGAGTCCTCCCGTCTCACCCAGCATTTTGACAGCTGCCGCTTCCCTCGTTTCCATATATTTCACAGGATTCTCCATAGCGGACAAAAGCGTAGCCTCGGTAAAGGGAGCAGGCGGCTTCGTCTTACCGTTTGTTATCTGTATAAGCTCCGTATCAAAACAGTTTCCCTTTTTTAATTTCGGCAGGATCTGCTCTTTTATTTCCACTTCTTCCTCTTCTTCCAAATCTGTAAAATCCCCATAGGCTTCTTTCCAGCCCAAACTTTTTACAATCTTTCCCTTTGCTGTAAAAATCTCTCCTGCTCCCTCTGCGTACATAATTGTCTGTTCATATTCAAAAGGCGGATATAAAACCGCCAGAAATCTCCGTACCGCCAGATCATAAATCTTTCTCTCTTCTACAGTCATATGCTCCAGCTGTACAAACTGCTCCGTTGGTATAATGGCATGATGGTCGCTTACTCTCTTATTATCCACAAAAGACGCATTTGTCCGAATGGGTTTCATGGCAAGACTTCCCGCCATTTTCCGGTATGGCCCTACGGCACAGGCCTTTAACCGCTCCGTCAGCGTTTCTGCCACATCAGAACTGATATAACGGGAATCTGTTCTCGGATAAGTAAGTACTTTATGATTTTCGTACAGCCTCTGCATGATGTTTAACGTTTCCTTTGCAGAATAACCAAACTTTTTGTTTGCATCCCTCTGTAATTCTGTAAGATCATATAATCCGGGAGCAAAAGATTTTTTGGAGGTTTGTTCTACTGCAGTGACGGTTAGTTTTTTTCCCTCTAATTCTTTATATAGCTTTGACATCCGTTCTTTTTGAAACGTGCGGACTCCCCCGCTTTTTTTATCCTGCCAGGTCCAGACCGCTCCTCCCGCCTTTAACTTCATGCCAAAATATTCTTCCGGCTTAAATTTTCGGATTTCCTCTTCCCGTCTGGCAATCATCGCCAGAGTCGGCGTCTGTACTCTTCCACAGGAAAGCTGCGCATTGTATTTACAGGTCAAAGCCCTGGTTGCATTGATTCCGACCAGCCAGTCTGCCTGGGCTCTTGCAACAGCTGCAGCATACAGATTATTGTATTCCCTTCCGTCTTTTAATTTCAAAAAGCCTTCCCGAATGGCCTTATCGGTAACAGAAGAGATCCAGAGGCGTTTTATCGGTTTACGGCAGTCTGCCTTTTCCAAAATCCATCGCGCCACCAACTCTCCTTCCCGTCCGGCATCGGTAGCGATAATAATCTGTCCCACATCCTTCCGGTAAAGCTGTGTCTTCACATCCTTAAACTGTTTTGCTGTCTGCCTGATCACAACAAGCTGCATTTTCTTGGGCATCATCGGCAGTGTATCCAGATTCCACTGGGCATATTTTTGATCATATTCCTCCGGATCTGCCAGAGTGACCAGATGTCCCAGCGCCCAGGTTACTATATATTCTTTTCCTTCCATGGCTCCCGGCAGCTTTTTGGGGCAGTGCAGCACTCTTGCAATATCTCTGGCCACGGAAGGTTTCTCTGCTATTACTAATGATTTCATATATGTTCTCCTTGTAATTCAAACATGCTCTAATATAATCAATTTTTTATTATTAATTATACGTATAAAAAAATTGTTTTACAAGTCTTTTCTCCAAAGCATGTTTGAATCTTGCTTTCTAAAAACGATGAATACGAAAAAAGCCAAAACAAAAATTTTTTCATCTCTGTTTTGGCTTTCTGATTTTTCAATTATTGTCATTTATGTTTTCTCGCGGCAAAACTGCTGCTATTAAATTGATTTTCCAAGTTCATATGCTTTTTGAAGTTCTATTTTCCCTTCAATATCCCCTGCACTTGTATTCCCTCCCGCCAAAACATGACCAAGGTTTTTCCATCTTAAATGCTCCATAAGATGATCATAATAAAGAATGACATCTTCAAAGCCATGGCCCTCCGCAGCCATCAGCAGTGCAGAAGCTCTGTTGTGACCCCTTAAGAGATTCCCATCGCTCTCTTCCAGAGCAAACAAACGGTCAATGGCGGTCCTAAGCTGGCCGCTCATATTCCAGTAATACAAAGGCGTTGCCAGGACAATCACATCGCATTCTTTCACCGCAGGATAAATTTTATTCATATCGTCCTTTTGAACACAGGGACATTCCCTGCTGCTATGACCGCCAAAGCAGCCCTTGCAGCCATGAATATTCATGCTGTCAAGGAAAAATTCTGTTACTGTATTTCCTGCTTCTCGGGCGCCTCTGGCAAATTCTGCAGCCAAAGCTGCCGTATTTCCTGTTTTTCGCGGACTTCCGTTCAAAATCACAATCTTTCTATCCATAAATTTCCTCCTTATCGCAGAATTGACTTTTCCTGTTTTTGATATTATGATTATAGCAAGAATGAAACAAATGGCAAGTACGCACTTTTAGGTACAATACTTACTTAAAAGTTATATACTTACTTAAAGGAGAGTGTAAAAATGAGCAAACGCTGCATATCGCAAGAATGTTTGAAAACAACAGGTTTCAGCTATACGTTATCCCTTATCAACGGAAAATACAAAATGACAATTCTCTATACCCTTATGGAATTTGGCGTCGTCCGTTTTAATGAGATGAAAAAATATATCGGTGAGATTTCTTATAAAACGCTTAGTTCTACTTTAAAAGAATTAGAAGCAGACCGGTTAGTGCACAGAAAGGAATATCCTCAGATTCCTCCAAAAGTAGAATATAGTCTTACAGAACGAGGAAAATCCCTGATTCCCATATTGGACGGAATGTGTGAATGGGGCGATCATAACAGACTCTTTAAAAATTGATTTCCGTGCTCAGATTATGCATGGCATTGACGACCGTATGAAAAAAGTGTTACAATATCTAATAAAAAATCTGGAGGTGTTATATATGGATGCATATGAAAAAGCGGCAAGGATTGATACCTTAGACAATGCATTCCTGAAAGAATTGGTAGATTATACCGGATACGGGAGCAGAGGAACGCTGAATATGGTTGTTTCCTTATTGGTGACTCTCAAAGACAGAATTCAAAGAGGGGATAAAATCAAATTAGAAAAAACCGGTGATTATCTTACCTTAGGTTCCTTTGAAAAACTGTTAGAAGAAGAATTTACAACTTATATCACCAAAGCAGTGTTTAAGGAAAGAGTTCTTTCACACAAAGTCTTCTTCAATGTGGAAAATTCAGAATCCGGCTTAGACCTTATATATTCCGGTTCCAACGAAAATAAACTGTTCCGGTGGATTGCTGATATTGATGAAGAATATTCATTATTGGAGCTCATCCCCACAAGCGTGGTATACATAAGAAACAGCCAGACAAGACAGCTGATACCTTTTATTTCAGAAAAAGGAAATCATTATATCTATTCCCAGGAAGAAGGCAAAATCAAAGAGATTATGTAATACCAGGAACTCTTCTATGAAAAGCGGCATCATCTGATATCTCATATCAGATGATGCCGCTTTTTATAAAGTTGTTTTTATTTTACGATAAGCAGCGAAAAATACCCCGCATGATCGGAACCAATTCTTTTTCTGCAATCTCCGGAACAGCCCCGAAAGCAATTTTATATGCTGTACTTTCTTTTACATCTTTCCCTGTGCAGGCAATTACTGTATTCTCCCGTATGATGCGTACTGCTTTTAACGTCATTAATTCGGGATCTCCCGGACCAACTCCAATCCCGTATAAGGTTCCCGGCATAGAAATTCCTCCTATTCATAGCATCTTTGGCTATATCTCTTCATATGGGACAATCGCTGATTCCATACCTGATCCCGCTTTCATTCTAAAGAAAAAAGTCCTGCATCTACAAATCCAGAATGCCATCCAAAGATCTGGTATATCAGGCAAACTCTCTTGTCAAAAGATCGCTGTGTTCCAGAAAATCCATAATATCCGTAAATCCAAGCCTCTCTAACAGCTCTTTCACGTAAGGATTTTCCAGAGGCGTCTGGTAAACTGCCGTTTCCCCGTACTCGTCTACCAGCTCTTTCCCCTCTTCTTTGGGAATCAAAACCCTCGGTCCGCCGACGCAGCCGCCGCTGCATGCCATTCCTTCAAAAAAATTCCCCTCTGTTTTCCCTTTTTGTATTTTTTCTATCAGCGCTTTGCAGGCTAAAATGCCGTCCGCCTGCTCCGCTTTTACCTTTACCTGCTTCTTCGGGCTCAGCTGCTCCACAGTCCGTTTCACCGCCTCGGAAACACCTGACGTTCTGGCATAGATCCGCCCCGCTTTGGAAGAATGCTCCCTTTCGTCTTCCGCAAGCGCCGCAGGATCCAGATTGACCGCCTCAAAAAAATCCAAAACCTCCCGAAACGTCAGAACATAATCTATGGCGTCTGCAATATCCGGCTCTCTGGCCTCTCTCTTTTTTGCCATACATGGTCCGATAAAAACCGTAACGGCATCCGGATGCAGCTGTTTTACCACCCTTCCGGCGGCAATCATTGGAGATACCGCTCCCGGAACATGTCCGACCAGATCTTTATAGATATCCCGAATCATGGAAATCCAGACAGGACAGCAGCAGCTCGTAAGCTGAAAATCCCCTTCCTTTTTTACATGACGTTCAAATTCCAATGCCTCTTTCAGCGTCAGAATATCCGCAAAGGCCGCCACTTCCACCATGCCAAAAAAACCGATTCGCTTAAACGCCGAACGCAGCTTTCCCACCGTCGCCTCTTTTCCGAACTGTCCGACAAATGCAGGCGCAATCAGCGCATACACTTCTCTGTCGCGGCTGCACAAAGCGTCCAGCACAGGATAAATCTCTTTGTTTTCAATCAGACGGCCCATTTTGCAGACATCCACGCACGCACCGCATCCGGTGCATTTCTGCGGATCAATATAAATCCTGCCCTGAATTTTTTCTATTGCGTCAAAAATACAGCTGTCCTGGCAGGCGCTTTCTGTTTCGCAGGAGCCGCACCCGCCGGCAGAAACCACCGGAGCATATTTTTCCGGATGCAGCAGGCAGTCCATCGGATAATTATCGTACTGCTCCGACAATTCCCTTCCATTCTCCTGCTCTTTTCTTAAAATTTCCTGATACAATTCCTGTAATGTTTTCATATCCTTCCATACCTTTCTGTCTTTCATACTGTAAAGTATTGACAAAACAGGCCTTGTATATGCCGAAAAAAGGGACATATCGCAAACAGATATGTCCCTTTTTCAGTTTATCTCCCAAGTGCTGTCTTTCTGGAAACCTCTGTTTTTTCTTCATAGCAGGCAAAGGAATCATCCACCAGTTTTTTGTCCGGTTTCGGTGTAAAAATGCTTACCACAGGCACGATGACAAGGCCGGCCAGCATGGCAATGGCGCCGCAGTTAATCGGCGACTGCATAATCACAGGAAACGATTCCTTAAAGAAAATATTTGCCAGCATCAAAACAGATCCGAACACAAAACTTGCCCAGCAGGCCGCTTTTGTCACCCATTTTGCATAGAGCGCATACATAAACGGAGCTAAAAACGCACCGGCGAGGGCGCCCCAGGACACACCCATAAGCTGCGCAATAAAGGTTACGGAACTCTTGTACTGAATCAATGCAAGGATAGAAGAAATCGCAATAAATACAACGATCAAAAAGCGCATGCAAAGCACCTGTTTTTTCTCATTCATTTTCTGGAAGAAAAGCTCCTTTAAAAAGTCAATGGTCAATGTAGAGCTTGACGCCATAACCAGAGATGACAATGTGGACATAGACGCCGAAAGCACAAGAATGACCACGAGGGCGATCAGTATCGGAGAAAGTCCGGAAAGCATCGTCGGAATTACGGAATCAAACCCATTTGCCGCGATATCAATCTGATCGGAAAACAGTCTTCCGAATCCGCCCAGAAAATAACATCCGCCAGATACTACAAGTGCAAACAAGGTAGAAATTATCGTTCCTTTCTTGATGGACTGCTCATCTTTGATGGCATAGAATTTCTGTACCATCTGAGGCAGGCCCCAGGTGCCGAGAGAAGTCAAAATAACCACAAACAAAAGATTCAGCGGGTCCGGACCGAAAAACGATGCAAAAACTCCAGGCGTTGACGCAACCGTCTCATCCGTCACCTGCGCCAGTCCGTCCAAAGCCGCCATAAATCCGCCTTTACTGCTGATTACTGCGGCAATCACCGCGGCAATGCCCACCAGCATAATAATTCCCTGAATAAAATCATTGATCGCCGTAGCCATATATCCTCCGGCAATTACATAAACTGCAGTCAAAACCGCCATCAAAATAATACAGACAGAATAATCAATATTAAAAGCCATTCCAAACAGTCTGGACAGACCGTTATAAAGAGACGCCGTATAAGGAATCAAAAAGATAAAAATAATGACGGAAGCGCCGATTTTAAGCGGCTTGCTCCCAAAACGCTGTCCAAAGAACTGCGGCATGGTGGCGGAATCCAGATGCTGCGTCATAATACGCGTCCTGCGTCCCAAAACAACCCATGCCAACAGAGATCCGATGATCGCATTGCCGATTCCCGCCCATGTAGCTGCAATGCCATATCTCCAGCCAAACTGTCCGGCATACCCTACAAATACAACTGCCGAAAAATATGACGTGCCATATGCAAAAGCTGTCAGCCAGGGACCTACGGAACGTCCTCCCAATACAAATCCGTTCACATCCGTTGCATGCTTACGGCAGTAAAGTCCGATGCCGATCAACACCGCAAAGTAAATAATCAATAAAATAAGTTTCATAATGTCCTCCCTTTTCTACATCTGTCATTTTAATGCAACAAAACTTTAAAGCATTAAAGCGAGTATACCATAGAATTTCAGTCTATGCAACAATTTACAGAATTTATGTCAAATTTTTCATCCCCATACACATAAAACCGGAACCGGCGCGAGATATGACGCGCCGATTCCGGTTTTTATTTTGCAGCTTTCGCTTTTCTTGTTCCGCCTATTTTGTGATTTTTACGTTTTTTCCCTGTCCTTTTTTGGCAAAGCTTTTCTGATAAGCTTTTACCTTCTTAGCGGGAACTTTGATTTTAGCATTTTTATGAATGCCCTTGAATGCGTTTTTACCGATCGTCTTGATTTTGGCCGCCTTCTTCAGCTTTATCGTTTTTAATGCCTTGCAGCCGGAAAACGCTTTCGCGCCGATTTCTTTTAATTCCTTACCGGAAACCGTAACAGTCTTTAGCTTTTTGCAGCCAGCAAAAGCATTTTTGCCGATTTTTTCAATGTCCGCCGGAAGTGTAACGGAAGTAATTTTCTGATTTTTCTGGAATGCCCCGTCCGCCGTTTCGGTTACGCGGTAGAGATTGCCGCCAAGGGTTACCGTGCCGTTTACATTGATTTTGCCAAGCGAAGCGTTCGAAACACCCACAACAGCCGCCGTGCGTTTTGTAAGGCTGGTCACTATATAAATATAATCTCCCGATGTATATTTTTTATTTTCCTCTATCTTCTCGTTAAAGTTATTCGCCTGTTTGATAACCAGTTTCGCTTTTGCGTCATCTAACGCCTGATATAAGGTCTGCAGCTCTCTTAGAGTCGTCGATTCATTCCCAAGCGCCGTCTGCAGCGCCTGATATGCTCTGGAAAATTCCTCCCAGCCTGCCGTATAACCTGCACTGCCCGCATCAAACTCTTTCTGAGCCTGATTCAGGCTTGTCTGTGCCTTTTCTGTTTCTTCCTTTTCATCCAGCAGCGTTAAGTTCCCTTTTTTCCTGTCCAGATTCTGCATATAATTTTTCATGTCAGAAAGAGAGGGATTCTGCGCATTCTTTGCCGCCTCATATGCAGTTTCAAAGCTCTCCCAGTCCGCAGCAGAATAGCTTTCTTTTTCCGCCATGATCGCTTCCGCATCCTTCAAAGCGGCTGAAAAGCATACTTCTACCGCCTTTTTTGAAACAGGCTCCACAACCTGAACGGTACATTCCATTCCGTCTGCCGTCACTGTAACGGTCTGGCCTGCCGTAAGCCCCGTGATGATCTGATACCGCACGGGAGCGCTCTCTTGTTTAAAGAGCTTTGAACGTCCGTATTTCGATCCGGTTACCTGTTCTCCATCCCAACTGGCTAGATCTCTTGCAAAGGGATACAGCACATAAATATTGTCATTCCAAATACATGTCATCAAATACCCGGCTCCGGATTGCAGCTCGGACACTCTCTCATATCCGGGAATATCATCGTCCGCAGATACCGATTCTTTTTTCTCCCAAAGCACAAAATCATATGTTCCGTTTGGATTGTTTTCCTGATAATTACTCATACGGTCAAACAATCCTTTCGTGCCGTCAAAAAACATATAACTGTGATTGGACGCGTTTTCAAAACGGAATACATTTCCCTCATTTTGGGATGCGGACGTCACAGTCATATCCGCCGGAATCGGATCCAGATAAAAGCTTGGGCTTGTGTTTGTCACAAAATGATTGATCCGTTCATTTTTAATCCGCCAGGAACCGTTTTCCATCTGCGTAAATTTCATCTGCGCGTAATCAATCCATGCAGAATCATTCCGGACTGTGCTGAAACCAAAGCTGTTTACATCTGCCACATGATCAAACAGACAGTATCTCTCCTCCGAATCGATGCGGACTGCATCCTGCCCTCCGGCCGATATAACAGCGGAATCAGCGGGAATGGCACAGGTTCCTCCTTGTTCCACGAAAACGGTATCCGTATCTTTTGTTTCTGAAAATACAACCGTATCGCCCTCTATCTTAAGCTGATAGCTGGAATACAGAATCCGGAATGGCGAATCTCCGATATAGCCGCCGTTTTCCGGCTCCCATAGAAGTCCGATCGTGCCATCTGCCTGTTCCGTCATACAGGAATACGAAAACAAACTGTTGTTCTCATTATACGGTTCCTTTACCGCAAATTCTGTGAGAGGCGTCATTGTATGTCCTTCATCGTCATTTACCAGAAACGCATATATCTTTCCGTTTTCACGGTTGCCAGGACCGCCCGGAGACGCAACCAGAACCAGATCTTTTCCGTTTACCGGTTTGGAATAACGGATCGCCGTGACATTACAGTTGCTCCAGCACGAAACGTCAGTCTGCACCATATTCCCCATAGAATAGCTGTTGTCCTTCCCTTTTATAACATCTGTGTAACAAATCTTATTTGATCCTGTTCTGGAAAACAGACGCAGTGTCCCGTCGGAAAGTTCCACCAGCTCGCTTTCCGAAGATTTCCCGGCGCCTGCCGTATGCGTCACATGATTGGTCCGCGTCCAGCTCTGTCCGTTGTCTGTGGAATATATCAGGCTCGCCTGTTCGCCGCCTCCCGTCTTATAAAACGGAATCGTAATCGTGCCGTCGCTGACGGTCAGCCCTTTCCCCGGAGAGACCAGAATCGCCACGTCTCCCGTGTTTTTGATCTGGTCGTTGATAATCCGCGGATTCTCCCAGCTCATTCCTCCGTCTTTCGATTCCACAACCCAGACGAACCCGGTATTGAAAATATGTAGCTCGGAGTCTTTGTAAAAAACATTCTGCTGGATATCAACATCCGTATTGACCTGCTTTTGCGTGAGCGGCTCAAAGGTTCCGGACGCATTTTTCTTTTCAATATTGTACCATTCGTCCACGCGCCAGTCTGTCGCAGTCTGATCCAAACGTTTCAACACAGGCGCATATCCGTTTTCAAAATCGCCTACGTAATAATCGTAATTGTCCGGCTGGCTTGCGGGATTGGCATTTGCTTTTTCATAAGCGCTTGCAAGAGCGATCCGCTGCTCTCCCGCAACCTCCATATACCCTGTTCCGTCTTTTGCATTGCCGTAATGCGTCGTAATCCCGGTGGGATTGACGTCTGCCATACAGTACACCGTACCATCCGGCCCCTCGACTAACGCCGGATCTATGACCGTCGTCGCATTATTGCTTGCATAGCCTTCGCTGTCCGGAAACCAGATCGGAAAACTATAATTCCAAGTCTTTCCCATATCGCAGGATACGGAAGCGATGGTATCCAAACCGCCTCCGTCCGCCGGCGTCTCATATCTGGCGTCTGCAGCCGCTATCAGGCTGCCCCTGTGTTCCTCATTCTGTTCCAGCGAAATCAGACACGGGATGCGAAAATTATTCGATCCCGCCGTTCCCGGCAAAAAGGGCTGTCCAACTGTCTTTGTATCCTCCGACGCCGGGATGCTGCACGCCTTAATCAGCGTGTTTTCTGTTTCCGCTGCCGAAACAGAGGATGCACAAAACGGAACTGCCGCAATCAGTATTGCAGAAGACATCGCTGCGCTGACGCTCCGTTTCCATCTCATTAAAACCTGTTTTTTTCTGTTCATGTTCCCTCCTAATCATGACTTTCCTGCTGTTCCCTGTAAAACACCTTATAAAACTTCATACTGAGATTTATAAAATATCTGTTTTATTATAACACACTGCCCCTTCGATTACCAATACAGATTTTATAAATGAATAACACGGAAATCAGTTTCGTTACTGTTCACACCCATGGTGTTCACAGTAACGAATCCGGCCTATTTAAAGTTGCCTTACGGCAAGAGGCCGGATTCCGGCCCCAGTACTGTACTGGCCTGTAACCGTGCAGCGCAGTGCACGGTCCAAGAATGAACAGTAACTCAGTTTCCGCTCTGCCTGCGGCCGAAAATTGATTTCCGTGTATGAATCATCTTTACACCCTACTTTTTCAATTTTATGTTTTTAAATTTTTTGGAATATGCGGCGTACTTATTCTTCGGCACTTTTACAGCCGCCTTTTTGTGTACTTTTCCGAAAGCCTGTTTCCCGATTTTAGTCAGCTTTTTCGTCTTCAGCGTAATGTTTTTCAGCTTTTTGCAGTTGTAAAACGCTTTATTGCCAATGGTTTTTAAATTCTTACTGCTGATTGTCACTGTTTTTAAATTTGTGCACTTAAAGAATGCCTTGCCGCCGACAGATTCTATATTCGCGGAAATTGTAACCTTTGTCATTTTTTTATTTTGACTGAATGCAGACGCGTCAACGGAAACAATCTGATAGAGTTCACCGCCTATGGACGCTGTCTTTTCAATTTTGATCTGCTTTTGCGCCGCGTCTTTTACGCCTGCCACAGCCGCTGTTTTTTTTGAAATGCTGATAATTCTGTAAAAATAGCCGCTGCTTTCATAAATCATATTTTCCTCAATCTGCAGCTCGTCGTCTTTTTTTATATCTGCATTCGCTTTTACCAGATTATTCACAGCCTCCGTCAGTTCTTTTGTCAGCCGCTGCAATTCCAGAGAATCTGTAACGCTGCCTGATTTCCGCACGGTTTCATATGCTTTCAGAAAAACCCGCCAGGAATCCGGCGTATAGTCCTTTTCTTTGGAAAGATAATTGTCCCTTGCCTCTTTTAATATTTCCCGAAGATGCTGTTTTTCCTCATCCGTTTTGTTACTCTCAACCGTTACCGCGCAGGATAATGTCTTCGTTTCATAATAGGCTTTTACCGTTGTCATTCCTTCACCGACGGCAGTAATCACACCGTCTTTGCCTACAACCGCCACATCTTCATCCCCGGATTCCCAGACTGCCTTCCCAAAATCTTCGGGCATGAATGATGCATTTGCGGATACAGCCGCAGATTCTCCCTTTTTCAGCGTAATCTCTGCAGCATCCTGATTCTTTTTCAGCTTTGCGTCGCCCAGAGAAACAAGCGTCTCTTCGCCGCTGCCCACAGCTTTGATTTCCAGATGATTGATTCCTTCTATATCCAGATAAATAAATTCCGCCGAGCGGCCTCCAATCAAGGGATCTGACCGATACAAAAGCACTCCGTCGCCATAAATTTCAACGACTGCCTGCACATCTTCCTTCAAGCCCGCGTCAATTCCCAGATAACCTGTCAATGCATCGCATCCCTTGCCGGCAAGACTCCATGCGGCCGTTGTATCCGCCACAAGTCCGATGCCCTTTTCAAACGTTCTGACACTGTCGTTTATAAGCAGCGAAAGTGTTTCTCCGTTTCCGTTTCGGTCACTTTCGATAATGTCACAGGACTCCGGATATAAATCGCTTAAATAAGTGTCTTTCACAATCGTCTCGTATCGCTCATACAGATAAAATTCCGCTGCGCTGATATGATGATTGCTGTCCGCTCCTCCGGTGGACAAAGCAGTGATTTTTATCCGCTTTGCATTGGGCGCGTAAAAATCAACGCTTTTTTTATCGCCGTTTCCTTCCCATGTATTGTCCCTGACTTTGATTTTCTGAAAATCATCTCCGGATGCCGTCACGCTGTAGGAAAGCTCATAAGTCAGAATCGTGCCGTTGCCTCCGCCTTCCCTTGGCAGATATTCCAGTCTGCCGATATCCGTATTTTCTTCCAGCAATATGGTATAGCTGTTATTTGTTCCGTCCTCCAGATTCGGTTTCGGCCTGTCTCCGTTTCCGTAATAGGAGTGCCAGAAGGTAACCTCATCTCCGTCCAGAGCCGCCTCTGCACCTTCGTTCACTCTGTCGCTCTCGCTGTCGGCAAATCCTTTTAGCATTGAGGCGTCAATCTGAACATAACCCTGATAGGAATCCGGGCTGCGGCCGATTAATGCCCCATAAGACATCTCATATTCTTTTTTCACCTCGTCATCCAAAAACTCATATGCCCATGCGGCCGTCATTTTTTCCATATAAAACCGGTTTGGCTGAATGAAATCTTCCTGCGTCATATCTGACATTGCGCATTCTGAATACGCTGTCAAAAGCTCCAGATACACATTCTTCTGCTTTTCTTCGTCCGTCAGCCATTCATTCCGCATCAATCCCAGCTCCGTCATCACATAGGTAACTCTTTTTTCACCGCCTGACAGCTGATAAGCCAAAAGGCTCTCATTGGAATAGCCGCTTACAAACTTTAATCTTCCGGATGGTTCCTCATGATAAAGCTCTATCTTGGAACCCACCGGAAAATTCAGTGTTTTCGTTAAGTTCTCCGCCGTTTCGTTTCCCTTCAGCGTCTGACTGAACAGTTCCTTTCCGGATGCGTCAAACACCCGGATGCCGGCATAATCACCATAATAAGGGTGCGGCTCCACCGCCTCCACATTCCAGGTCAGCGTTTGATCACTCGTAGATATGGCAATATCCGCTATCTTCTGTTCTCCGATTCCAAAAAATTGAATTCCGATATCATCAATCAGAGGATTTCCGGATATTCTGGTATATCCAAGCTCTTTTACCGTCTTTCCTTTTGAGGCAATCAAATATGCATTTTCATAGCGGTAAACAGACGCCCTTGGCGTCGGGAGCTCTATCTCATAGATGCCGATGGGAAGTTCTATGTTGATATTTGTTCCGGTAACCGGCACGGTTTTTACAATTTCAGTTCCGTTTTTGACCAGAATCTCTTTTCCCTGTATCTGTAAAATATCATCAATCGTCAACTGCAGATTCACCTGGCTGGTATACCCCGTATCTGCAAGGTCATCCGTGCTGACCAGACTGTAAATGCCGTCTAATCCCAGACTGTTTCTTATTTTTTCAGCCTCCGCCTCTGCCTCCGCTTCCGCTGCGTCTCTGATTGCTTTATCCGCAGACTCGGCTTTAGACTGATCTGTAACCAAATCCTTCAGATAATACAGCATCGGCAGATCTATATTGTATATTTCTTCTTCCAGCTTTTGGGAAGGATGTAGATACCAGCCGTCAAAATAGGGGATGACATTGTATCCGCCTGTCTTGCTGAAGCTTTCTATAATCACATCGGAGGACGTAATCGGACCGCCGTTTTCGTAACAGTGTTTTCGGTACTGGGTGTGCATCGCTTTCACGGTTTTCTCCGGCCCAAGACGGTCCAGCATATTCGTAAACATAAAAAGCGTTACATTGTAAAATTTATCGTATTCCGGCTCTTCCTCACGCCGTATCACCTCAGCAAAGGAAGAAGCTTTGCTTCTCCGCTCCTTCGCCAACGCTCCAAGCTGCGCATAACGTTCTGTCTGTGAGCCGCTGAAATTATAAAGCATCCATCCATAATAGCCGTCGTTCCCCGGGCGGTAAGTCGGCTCAAAATAATAGCCCATGATATTATTGGTCGTCTCTACAAAAGGATGTTCCTGCCAGGCGATGCTTCCTTCATAGCCATGGCCGAATTCATGAAGGCATACCCAGTTTCTGGCCAGATAGCCGCCTAACTGATCCCCGTGATTTGCGCTGTGGTCCTGAGAGTAATAGGCGGCGCCGACACCGTTTGCGTTCGCTTTGATAAAAAATTTCGCCCTTACATTCTGGTTATAAGGTTCTTCTGCATAAAAATCCAGACCGGAATATGCATCATACTGCTTTACAAACGCTGCGTACCACTCCAGCATTTCATCTATCGAAACAAAGGGATAGCTTTCATCCCCTTTGTTAATAATATTGTTTCTGTCCGCAATTGGAACCAAAAAGGTGGCGGCGGAGCCTTCTATAATCGCAAAAGGCGCCTCTGTCTCATCCCATTTGGCAAAAAACGCCTCTTCCACACCCTGAGCCTCTACATTTCCCTGATAACGATAATAGGGAATTTCCCCAAAATCATCACTCCACTCGATTTCGATCACCGGCTGCACGGTGGTGTCTTTCGGCGTTGTGATAAAGGGCACGCTGTCTGCGCTTTCACCGTTTTCATTTTTGTTTTTTACAGTCACCCAGCTTCCGTCCGAAGGGATTTCCACAGATCCTTTCGGATCAGATTCCTGCAGCTTTCCTTCATGTTCCGTAATAACAACGGCCTTTTCCTTTCGGTCATCATTGTTTTTCAGCTGCAAATCCAGACTCCTCTGAAACTCCTGCGCATTCACGAGACGCACTTTCAGCTCACTTCCTTCCGGAAGCCAGATTCCAAGATTTTGTCTGTCATGATAATATCCTCTGTTAAAACCTATATTTGTCAGGTGAGGCGCTGCGGGCAGAGTGTATAAGATTCTTTGTACCGTCTTATCCTTATCCGCTGCAGCTCCTTTTTCCAAAACCCTGACCACGGTATCCAGCTCCGTCGTATTTCCATCCTGATCGGTTACCCGGTAGGAAACTGTATAATCACCTGGTTCCGATGTATCTACTGTTCCGTCTGCTTCAATTTCAGATGTCAGATCACCGTCCTCCTGATCATCTGCAAAAATCCTGTTTTTGCTATTTTGAAGGTCAAAGGATTCTCCCTGGTAAATCCATGTCTGTATCGAACCGGATAATGCCGGCCGCCGATACGCATCGAATGCATTTCCTTCACCCGCTGCATTCGTCTGTATTCCAGACAGCAAAAAAGCCGCTATTCCAATCGCCAGAATGCTTCCGCACTTTTTGAGCATATGTTTCATCTTTGCTCCTCCTCTTTACATCTCATATTTTCTCTGGTGTTTTCACAGCACACCCTCTAAAAATCCTCAACGTAAATGTTATCGACAAAAACCGGCTGTAGCTTAAGGAAATTTATACAAATATTCCCTATCTTTATTCTCTTGCAGCAATTCATCCTTCTTTCTCATAGTCTATGGAATCTTTTCATTTTTTCCTTGAAAACACAGTCTTTTTATGTATAATAGAGAAGGTATGCCGCAATAAGGAACTGCCGCAGAAAAATTTATACCGCGGCGCTCCCCAGAGCGTGTTAGCAGCAAAAAGTAATTTTCAAACACGCTATAAGCAAATAAGAAAACAGAGGTGTTACAATGATAAGTGCAAATAATGTTACATTACGTCTCGGAAAAAAAGCTTTGTTTGAAGACGTAAATATCAAATTTACAGAAGGAAACTGCTACGGTCTCATCGGCGCCAACGGCGCAGGAAAATCTACGTTTTTAAGAATTTTATCCGGCCAGCTGGAACCTACAAACGGCGACGTGGTGATTACACCGGGCCAGCGCCTTTCCTTTTTACAGCAGGATCATTTTAAATATGACGAATATACCGTACTGAATACCGTGATCATGGGCAATAAACGGCTCTATGATATTATGAAGGAAAAAGATGCGATTTATATGAAAGAAGACTTTTCCGATGAAGACGGCATCCGGGCCAGCGAGCTGGAAGCCGAATTCGCCGATATGGACGGCTGGAATGCAGAAAGCGACGCCGCCATGCTTTTAAACGGACTCGGTCTTCCCACGGAAGAACATGATACTGTCATGAAAGATCTTCCCGGCGCATTAAAAGTCAAGGTATTACTGGCACAGGCGCTGTTCGGCAATCCGGATATCCTTCTTCTTGACGAGCCTACCAACCATTTGGATCTGGACGCGATTGCCTGGCTGGAAGAATTTTTAATCAATTTTGAAAATACCGTCATTGTCGTATCCCATGACCGTTATTTTTTGAACAAAGTCTGCACCAACATCGCCGATATTGACTATGGCAAAATCCAGCTCTATGCCGGCAACTACGATTTCTGGTATGAATCCAGCCAGCTTTTAATGAAGCAGATGAAGGAAGCCAACAAGAAAAAAGAAGAAAAAATCAAGGAACTGCAGGAATTTATATCCCGTTTCTCTGCAAATGCCTCAAAATCCAAACAGGCAACTTCCAGGAAACGTGCTCTGGAAAAAATCCAGCTGGATGAAATCCGTCCTTCCAGCCGGAAGTATCCTTATATCGACTTCCGCCCCTCCAGAGATATCGGCAACGAAGTCCTGATGGTGGAAAATATCAGCAAAACAATTGACGGTGTAAAAGTGTTGGATAATATTTCTTTTATCTTAGGCCGTGAAGATAAAGTTGCTTTTGTCGGCGGCAATGAATTTGCAAAAACCGTCTTTTTCAAAATTATCACCGGAGAAATGGAACCTGACGAAGGAACTTATAAATGGGGCGTCACTACTTCCCAGTCCTATTTTCCTAAAGACAATACCCGGATTTTTGATACGGATCTGATTATTGTAGACTGGCTGACACAGTTTTCCGAAATCAAAGACGCTACTTATGTTCGGGGTTTTTTAGGCAGAATGCTTTTTGCCGGAGAAGACGGCGTCAAGAAAATGCGCGTACTTTCCGGCGGTGAAAAAGTCCGCGTACTGCTCTCCCGTATGATGATTGAAGCCTCCAACATCTTAATTCTGGATGAACCTACGGATCATCTGGATATGGAATCCATTACTGCTTTAAATAATGGTTTGATTAAATTCCCGGGCGTTATCCTGTTTTCTTCCAGAGATCATCAGGTTGTGGAAACCACAGCGAACCGGATTATCGAATTTCTGCCGGACGGAACGATGATCGATAAGATTACAACTTATGACGAATACCTTGCCAGTGACGAAATGGCAAGAAAACGTTCTGTCTATTCTATGTCTAAAGATGATGAGGAAGACAATTAAACAATGTATTTTATAGGTGATTGTCAAGCAATTTCCTGCAAGATAAAAACCTCTGACAAACCAGATTTTGTCAGAGGTTTTATTATTTTTAAAATATATCCGCAAATGTTTAGATCATGCTGTTCCACAGATTGCCTGAGGAGTAGTTGTAAGAATATGCGCCGACACTGTTATATGTATTCGCTTTGGAAGCTTCGTACTGCGCCTGATTATCAATCTGGGTAGCTTTGGAAGATACCTGATATGCATAAGATCCGCTTCCCTGAAACAGCGTTTTCACAGCGCTCATATCTGCAGCCTTAAACTTCTCTTCATCAATAGACAATGTTTTATCGGAATTAATATTAATTCCCACAGAAGAAAGAAGCTTCTCATTCTTGCTGGTATAACCTGAGATAGATGCCGCCGACGCTTTGATGGATACCACGCTGGATTCTCCCGCAGATTTCATCAGATTATTATACTGCGTCACATATGAAGAGACTGCTTTGTAAATAGCATCTGTATTGTATCCGGTTGTCTTGTTTCCATCCTTATCTGTCGTTGTTACCTGTTTGAACAAAGACTTATTGCCCTGAGTCAGTAACGCATCTGCCGCATCGCTTAACTTCTCCGCATCGGATTCAATCGTTGCCAGTTTGGAAGTCTTGTCTTTAGAGGTAGACGTGGACTGAGCAGAACTGTTTGCTCCAACCTTGTCGCTATAGGTTCTCTGAACCATTCCGTCTGGAGTCCAATAATTGTAGGTTCTCTCATAAGATGCAGGATTCGTTTTGCTGCTTGAAGATGTCTTGGTATCTGAGCTGACATCATCCAATGAGAAATAAGAATTCAACAGCTTGTGGTAAGAGCCGTTCCGAATACTTGCATAATCAGAAAAATTGAAACTGCTCATAAGACCTCCGCCGGAAAACATATTCGCAGCAGAAGTTCTTGAAAGATTTCTGTTCATGCTGGAAAACAATCCTCCCACCGTCATCGAATTCGCTGAAATTGTAATTGACATAATATCACTCCTTTGATCTGATGCCCTGACCTCCCTGTCCGAGCATTCTGTTGATAATTAAAACAATACTTCATATTTATTTTAACAAAATCTTCCTGCTTTTTCAAGGACTGATTTTGTGCAACACAAATATTTTTCGTCATTTTAGACAAACTTTTCATCTGTCCAAAGATTATTTTTGTCATTTTTACAATATGTTTTTCCTTTGTTCACAATATGTTCACATATAACTGGTATTGTGATATTGTTCAAAAAAACTTTTTAAATTGCTTATTCTCTTGTATATTGATGAATTTCTTCATAATGGCCCCGGTGTCTCTTTGCAGGACACCGGGGCACTCCTCATTTCAGGACTAGTTATAAGTCCTTGACATTGCCTGCCCGACATAGGCGATACCGTTTCTGCCATATCCGACAGTCTTGCCTTCCATACTTCGGTCTTCCTTAAGCTGTCTTGTTTTTTCCGTTAAAATCTGTCTGAATTCTTTCTGTCCGCCGGATCTTTCTTCCCCCTGTCTCTGTTTCGATGTGGAATCAGACATCGGAGTAATGAACATCACTGATGCAACCCTAAAATACCCTTCATATCCGTATGCGGCTTATCCCTCCCTGGATGCATATTTTTGGTTGTTACTATCTGGTTTTTGATTTCATAGTAACAGATTTTGTTTCAATATATATATCGTCTGATTTTTCTACTTTCCTTACTTCTTTTTCTCTTTTTTTAATATTTTCCGTTCCATACATCATCAATGCCGTTTCGTTTCCATATGTTGGCTCCTTCCGAATATTTGGTTACAGCCAGATACTGATACGAACTAACGGTTTTTAAAGCATCGTACACATAACGAAGAGGTATCCAGGTCCGATTATTTTCCGGATCTCCCGGCTCCGCCAGAAACACCATATCCGTATCCTCCTGATACAGCCATATGTTGACATAATGTCCTGATGTATTTGTCCAGAATGCAGCATCATTGGCGCTGCTCACCAATACGACTGCAGACTTCGTTTCTTTCATCTGCGCCTGAAACGCCTCATAAGTTTCAGGTTTTCGGTATAAATCACAGAAAAGCCCTGCTGCTCTTAATGTCACCCTCATATCTTCCCAGCCAATGGCTCCGCTTTCCCTGCTTGGATAATAAAGCGATATTGCAGTGGCATATTCATACATACCCCAGGGAGAACATTCATAAGGAGATAATGTACTGTAAATATTAGCCATACAGCAGAGTCCGCATCCAAATCCTCCAAAGGACCTGCTGTTTACGATTTTTTCACACCAGTCGCCGGACCAGGGAAGACTCTCCCGGTAAGCTCTCGGCCCCTGTAGAAAGGTATATACGCTGAGAGCCTGTTCCTCCGGCGTGGGAGAAACAATGTTTATTCCGGGCGCAAGAATTCCGTCATCAAAGATATTCTCCTGCAAAGATGCCGTCACTCCTGCATTTACAGTTTCGGCGCCTTTTACTTTTACTTTTTTCTGTTCTGTATATTCTGTTGTTTTTTCTGACATGCCATAGAATATTCCAAAGAAAAGAGCAACGCAAAACAATAGCAGCAATCCCATACGCAAATATTTTCTATACATGAATTTCTGCTTTCACTCCAAGCAGCTTCTGGTTTCGATCCAAAATCGGCTTGATCACATCAGACAAAAACCGATCCACCTGTTCCGGCGCCCGGCCTACGTATTTTGCCGGATCCATGGATGCCTGCAGTTCTTCCAGAGACAATTGGAAAGACGGTTCTGCCGCAATCAGCTCCAAAAGATTGTTTTCTTTGCCTTCCTGTTTCACATGAGCGCCGGCTTCCATAGACAGCTTACGAATCTTTTCATGCAGCTCCTGACGGTCGCCGCCTTTTTTCACTGCATCCATCATGATATTTTCTGTCGCCATAAAAGGCAGTTCCGCCATAAGATGTTTCGTAATCACTTTATCGTATACAACCAGGCCGTCCACGACATTTAAACAAAGATCCAGTATACCGTCTGCTGCAAGAAATGCCTCGGGCATACTCAGCCGCTTGTTGGCGGAATCGTCTAACGTTCTCTCAAACCACTGTGTCGCAGAAGTGATCGCAGGATTTAAGGCATCTACCATAACATAGCGGGATAAAGAACCGATCCGCTCGCTTCTCATGGGATTTCTCTTATATGCCATAGCGGAAGAACCGATCTGATTTTTTTCAAAGGGCTCTTCGACTTCTTTCAGGTGCTGCAAAAGACGGATATCGTTGGACATTTTATAAGCGCTGGCTGCAATTCCCGCCAGAACATTTGCCACTCTGGTGTCAACTTTTCTGGAATAGGTCTGTCCGGACACTGCATAGCAGGCGTCAAAGCCCATTTTTTCTGCAATCATCGGATCGATTTTGTCTACTTTTTCATTGTCTCCGTCAAACAGTTCCAGAAAACTTGCCTGGGTTCCTGTGGTTCCCTTGGAACCCAGGAGCTTTAAACTTCCCATAACATATTCCAAATCTTCCAGATCCATCATAAATTCCTGCAGCCACAATGTCGCCCGTTTTCCGACGGTCGTAGGCTGTGCCGGCTGAAAATGCGTAAATGCCAGCGTAGGAAGATTTTTGTATGCATCTGCAAACTTCGCCAGTTCTGCCATGACATTGACCAGCTTGGCCTTTACCAGTTTTAGGGCCTCTGCCATAACAATGATATCCGTATTGTCTCCCACATAACAGGAGGTTGCCCCTAAATGGATAATTCCCTTTGCCTTCGGACACTGTACGCCGTATGCATACACATGGGACATGACATCGTGGCGGACTGATTTTTCCCGTTCTTTTGCTGTTTCAAAGTTAATGTCGTCTTTGTTGGCCTCTAATTCTGCAATCTGTTCATCCGTGATCGGAAGGCCCAGCTCCTGCTCTGTTTTCGCCAACGCAATCCAGAGCCTTCTCCAGGTTTTAAATTTCATCTCCGGCGAAAAAATATACTGCATCTCTTTGCTGGCATATCTTTCCGACAACGGACTCATATATCTGTCTGTACTCATAATTTTCTCCTTTCATCTACTTGCGCGTTTTTTCAGCGCATAGAGGGATACCCGGAGGGTATTTCATCTTCTTGCGCATTTTTTTTGCGCATAAAGGGATACCCGGAGGGTATTTCATCTACTTGCGCATTTTTTCAGCGCATAGAGGGATACCCGGAGGGTATTTCATCTTCTTGCGCATTTACTGTTCATACTCTCCCCGAATATCCTCGTCGGGCGGTTCTATCGGGTATATGCCGTTAAAGCAGCCTCTGCAGATCTTTTGTCCTTCTGCCAGTCCCTCTAAGCGGTCTATTCCAAGATACCCCAGACTGTCTGCTCCGATTATTTTACATATCTCGTCAATACTCCTGTTATAGGCAATCAGCTGCTCTCTCTGAGGAATATCCGTGCCGAAATAGCAGGGCCATAAAAACGGCGGCGAACTGACGCGCACATGCACTTTAGTTGCACCGGCATCCCGCAGCATTTTTACAATACGGTCTGAAGTCGTTCCCCTTACAATAGAATCGTCGATCATAATAATACGTTTTCCATTTACCGCCTCTTTTAATACATTTAATTTCACCCGGACTGCCGATTCCCTGCTGCTTTGCTTTGGCTTGATAAAAGTTCTTCCCACATAACTGTTTTTTACAAATGCATTTCCATAGGGAATGCCGGACTGCATTGCATAGCCGAGCGCAGCCGCGTTGCCGGATTCCGGCACGCCTGTCACAAGATCCGCCTCCACATAAGAATCCATAGCCAGAAACTGCCCCGCCCGGATTCTGGAGGCATAAACCGAAATTCCGTCAATATGACTGTCCGGTCTTGCAAAATAAATATATTCAAAAATACATCTGGCCTCTTTTTCTCTGGGAATGCAGAGAGAAGTATCGGAATGAATGGCTCCGTCTTTGGTTATCGTGACTACCTCTCCCGGCAGCACATCCCGGATAAATTCTGCGTCAATCGTTTCCAGGGCGCAGGTCTCTGATGTAAGAATATAGGCATCATCCCGTCTGCCGATACACAGGGGTTTGAATCCGAATGGATCTCTTGCCCCAATTAACTTTCTCGGACTCATCACCACCAGGGAATAGGCTCCTTTTAACTTCCTGCAGGCACGAACGACCGCATCTTCTACCCTGTCGGTATTCAAACGTTCCCTGGCTATGTGGTATGCAATCACTTCCGAGTCTATGGTTGTCTGAAAAATTGCTCCCGTGTATTCCAGATCATGCCGCAGTTCACTGGCATTGATGAGATTACCGTTGTGCACCAGTCCCAGAGTGCCTTTCACATAGTTTAAAACCAGAGGCTGGGCATTTTCTCTTGTGGACGCCCCCGCTGTGGAATACCGGACATGTCCCACGCCGATATCTCCCTTCATCTGCTCCAACGTCTCTTCCGTAAAAACCTCATGCACCAGTCCCATGTCTTTGTGGACTGTAACTTTTCTCTTTGGCCCCTTTGTATCACTGACTGCAATCCCGCAGCTCTCCTGTCCTCTGTGCTGCAGTGCAAATAAGCCGTAATAAACAGAAGACGCTACATCTTTTCCGCTTAAATCGTACATGCCAAATACGCCGCATTCTTCATGCAGTTTTGCAGAAAGCATTTCATGATCCGATCTGTTATTCTTCATTTATCTTCCACCAATCTGACTATACAAATTTTTTTCCTGTCAACAATTCATATGCTTCTTCGTATTTTTCCACGGTTTTTTTCACCACTTCTTCCGGAAGAAGATAATCGCTGCCCGGATTGGCTTTTAACCAGTCTCTGACAAACTGTTTGTCAAAGGACGGCTGGGATTTTCCGGATTCATAACCGTTCAAAGGCCAGAAACGGGAGCTGTCCGGCGTAAGCATCTCATCCCCCAGAATCACATTTCCCTCTTCGTCCAATCCGAATTCAAATTTGGTATCTGCAATGATAATTCCTTTGCTCAGGGCATACTCTGCACACTTTTTATACAAGGCTATGGTGCAGTCTTTAATTTTTTCCGCATACTCCGCTCCTTTGCCTGGATAAATCTTTTCTAAAATATCTGCGCTTTCTTCAAACGTGATATGCTCATCATGCAGGCCAAGATCCGCTTTTGTCGTCGGCGTATAAATCGGTTCCGGCAATTTGTCAGATTCTTTTAATCCCTCCGGCAGACGGATTCCACATACCGTGCCGTTCTTCTGATAGCTTTCCCAGCCGGTTCCGGTAATATATCCTCTTACAATGCACTCAATGGGGAGCATATTTAATTTCCTGCATTTCATACTGTTGCCGTCATACTTCTCCTGCCGGAAAAATTCCGGCATATCTTTTACATCTATGGAAAGCATATGATTTGGTACAATATCTTTTGTAAAATCAAACCAAAATTTGGACATTTTTGTCAAAATGGCGCCTTTTTTGATGATTTCATTTTTTAAAATATGGTCGAATGCCGATATTCTGTCTGTGGCCACGATGATCATTGCATCGCCTGTATCGTATACTTCGCGTACTTTGCCTTCTTTTACCGGTTTTAATTCTTTCATGTCTGATCGCCCTCCTGCAGCTTTTGTTTTTCATTTTTCTTATCGGTCATAGTATATAACAGGGGTTCCTGTAAAGTCAATTGTTTACAAATAACAAAATGCCCGCCTCCCGTCTCAGAGAAGTGTTGTCAAGTGTGTTTGTAAACTTTTTGTATAATTTGCTCGAAATATACTAGCTGTACAATCAAATTGTACCAAGTTACCAGATATAACTTCTAGGCAATACAGTAATAATACAGTAGAGTATCACTTTCTTGGCATTCCCTTTTCCTACTTTTCTTCTTACATAGGAACATACCAGCAATTTACTTTTATTTTAGTTTCACTTGGGGCACGGGAGTTTGACAACTGAATAATCCAAAAAGTACTCGCAGGTCGCACAAAACC
>CAJUEY010000017.1 GCA_910585825.1 uncultured Lachnospiraceae bacterium
TCATTACTATTTGTGCCGCCAACTGAAAGGCGGCGGAATGGAGATTTATATGGAAATTGTAACGATTACAAACGAGAATTTTGAAAAAGAAGTATTGGCAAGCGAGGCGCCTGTTATATTGGATTTTTGGGCGGAATGGTGTATGCCCTGTAAAATGCAGTCGCCGATTCTGGATGCGTTTGCAGAAGAAATGGGAGATAAAATAAAGGTCGGAAAAGTCAATGTAGACCAAGAGTCAGCTTTGGCCCTGAAGTATCAGATTATGAGTATTCCCACGCTGATACTGATGGACAAAGGCGTATTTGTGAAACGTGTTTCCGGCGTGCAGCAGGCAGATGCATTGAAAGAGTTTTGCGGAATAAAATAACGGGAGTCGGAAACCGGGTTTTGTGCTTGACAATTGTACCGGGGACTTTTATACTGAAAGGCGGTTGAGAAATCAACTGTCTTTTTGCTTTTATCTTAATCTTTTCAGCATTTCAGTTGACAGACTTTATTGAAATAATCTCATAATGTATATTACCATGAAAAATAAAAGTTTATAAAATATCACAGTTTATAGTTGACTTTTAGAAAAAAGTATACTACTATTAATACCAGAAAACGAACATTAGTTTGTATAAAGGAGAATAATATGGCAAAGGAAGAAAAAAAAGAAGCAAGACGAATTGAGAATAAAGAAGATAAACTGAAGGCGCTGGATGCTGCGATTTCCCATATTGAGAAACAGTATGGAAAAGGTTCGATTATGAAACTGGGAGAATCTGCCAAATCTATGAATGTAGATTCTGTTCCCACAGGATGCTTAAGTCTGGATATTGCTCTGGGAATTGGAGGACTTCCCAAGGGAAGAGTGATTGAAGTATACGGTCCGGAATCCAGTGGTAAGACGACAGTAGCTCTTCATGTTGTGGCAGAAGTGCAGAAAATGGGCGGAATTGCAGGATTTATTGATGCAGAGCATGCATTAGATCCTGTTTATGCGAAGAACATTGGCGTAGATGTGGATAACCTCTATATTTCTCAGCCGGACAGCGGAGAGCAGGCATTGGAGATTACAGAGACAATGGTGCGTTCCGGGGCGGTGGATATTGTGATTGTGGACTCTGTAGCAGCCCTTGTCCCCAAGCAGGAAATCGATGGAGATATGGGAGATTCTCATGTGGGACTGCAGGCAAGGCTGATGTCCCAGGCTCTTAGAAAGCTGACGTCTGTCATCAGCAGAACCAACTGCATTGTTCTCTTTATTAACCAGCTTCGTGAGAAAGTAGGCGTAATGTTTGGCAATCCGGAGACGACTACCGGAGGAAGAGCCTTGAAATTCTACTCTTCCGTGCGTTTGGATGTCAGAAGGATCGAATCTCTGAAACAGGCAGGGGAGATCGTGGGAAACCATACCCGCATCAAGGTAGTGAAGAATAAAGTGGCGCCGCCGTTTCGCGAGGCGGAATTTGATATTATGTTTGGAAAGGGGATTTCCAGAGAGGGAGACATTCTGGATCTGGCAGCAGATTGCAATGTAGTCAACAAGTCCGGCGCATGGTATGCATACAAAGGAGATAAGATCGGTCAGGGACGTGAGAATGCCAAACAGTATTTAAAAGAGAATCCGGAGATCCGTGATGAAATAGAGAAACAGGTTCGCATTCATTTTGAATTGATGGAGCCGGAAGAAACCAAAGACCAGAAATCGGAAGAAACTGTTCAGAAGAAAAAGACAGATTCTGCTGCCGTAAAGTAAAAGAGAACATGCAGCGATAACTGCAAAGGAAAGATAAGATTAATATGCCTTACATAGTTACAGAATATAAAAAAGAAGAGAAAGGAAGAGTTCTGCTCTGTCTGAACGAAGAGATTACATTATGGCTTTATGCCGGTGAGAGCCGGAAGCTTTTTCTGAAAGAAGGTATGGAGCTGTCAGAAGAACAGTATCAGCATATTCTTCATGAAATCATTGGAAAACGAGCCGTAAAGAGAGCCGTGCATTTGCTGGAAAAGCAGGATCGGACAGAGCATCAGCTGAGGGAAAAGCTTTTGCAGAACAAATATCCAGAGGAATCTCTGGAAGATGCCATTTTGTATGTAAAAGAACATCATTATCTGGATGATGAACGTTATGCAAGAGCTTTTATCCGTATTCATCAGGAGAAACGGAGCAGAATGCGCCTTAGAAACGATTTACTTAGACGGGGGATTTCCAAAGATATCATTGAACGCAGCATGGAAGAAGAATTTTTCTGTGATGAAAAAGAGCAGATACGAAATCTTTTGGAGAAAAAGCATTTTTCGGCAGATATAGCAGATCGCAGGGAACTGGGTAAGATGTACCGGTTTTTGATGCGCAGAGGTTTTCACAGCAGCGATATATCGGCAGTGTTAAAGACCTGGGAAGAATTGTAATTGGCGGATTGCATTTTTTGACGGAATGTGGGAAAACTTTATCAGGGAAAGACATAGGTGTAACGTGCAGAAACTGTTATATTATTACTATCTTGTATGTTACTGTTCACACCCATGATGTTCACAGTAACGAATCCGGCCTATTTAAAGTTGCTTTACGGCAAGAGGCCGGATTCCGGCTCCAGTACTGTACTGGCCTGTGACCGTGCAGCGCAGTGCACGGTCCAGGAGTGGACAGTAACTCTTGTATTCGTTCTTGTTGAAAAGGTTCGAGCAACTACTTGACATAATTGTGAAGAAAGTATAAAATTTAACTGTTGTAGTTATGACAGATGATACGATGTTTTGTTATATGTACAATGAAAATTGAATAAAGGAGGTGCTCCTGTGCAAGAAGTAATTATTGCTGTGATAGTCACGTTAGTACTTGCTGTACCGATCACGTATCTCGCAACTGTTTCTTACCGTAAGAAGATTGCTGAACGCAAAATTGGCAGTGCAGAAGAAAAAGCCAGAGCGATCATCGATGAGGCAGTGAAAACAGCTGAGACGAAAAAAAGAGAAAACCTGTTAGAGATCAAAGAAGAGACAATCAAAAGTAAAAATGATCTGGATAGGGAGATTCGTGAGCGCCGGGCTGAAATCCAGCGTAATGAAAGACGTATCGTGCAGAAAGAAGAGAATCTGGATAAGAAACTGGATGCGATTGAAAAGCGCGAGGCGGGTTTTGTTACAAGGGAAGAAGAACTAAACAGACAGAAAGCAGAAATTGCCAAACTGAGCGAAGAGCGAGTGCAGGAACTGGAACGAATCTCAGGACTTACCTCCGAACAGGCAAAAGAATACCTTTTAAAAACTGTTGAAGAAGATGTTAAACTTGATACCGCAAAGCTAATCAAAGAATTGGAAAATCAGGCAAAGGAAGAAGCTGGTAAGAAAGCAAAGGATTATATTGTATCTGCCATTCAGAAATGTGCGGCAGATCATGTTGCTGAAACCACAATTTCCGTTGTTCAACTTCCAAATGATGAAATGAAGGGAAGGATTATTGGTCGTGAAGGACGAAATATCCGAACTTTAGAAACATTAACCGGTGTGGATTTGATTATTGATGATACACCAGAGGCAGTTATCCTTTCAGGATTCGATCCTATCCGCAGAGAGATAGCGAGAATTGCTTTGGAAAAATTAATTGTGGACGGACGCATTCATCCGGCCAGAATAGAGGAAATGGTTGAAAAAGCCAAAAAAGAAGTTGATACAATGATTCGGGAAGAAGGAGAGGCTGCTACATTAGAAGTAGGAGTCCATGGAATTCATTCAGAATTAGTACGTTTATTGGGGCGCATGAAATTCAGGACCAGTTATGGGCAGAATGCATTGAAACACTCAATCGAAGTTGCGCAGATTGCCGGACTTCTTGCCGGAGAAATCGGCGTAGATGTCAGAACTGCGAAACGTGCAGGATTGTTACATGACATTGGAAAATCAGTAGATCATGAAATGGAAGGTTCACATATTCAAATTGGTGTTGAATTATGTAGAAAATACAAAGAGTCTCCACTGATTATCAATGCAGTGGAAGCACATCATGGTGATGTAGAGCCGGAGACTCTGATTGCTTGTCTGGTACAAGCTGCCGATACGATCAGTGCAGCACGTCCGGGAGCAAGACGAGAAACATTAGAGACATATTCAAACAGATTAAAACAGTTAGAAGATATTACAGATAGTTTTAAAGGGGTAGATAAATCTTTTGCCATTCAGGCGGGCAGAGAGATTCGAGTGATGGTAGTTCCTGACCAGATCAGCGATGCTGATATGGTATTGTTAGCGCGTAACATTTCCAAACAGATTGAATCTGAATTGGAATATCCGGGACAGATTAAGATTAATGTAATCCGGGAATCCCGCGTAGTGGATTATGCAAAGTAAGTAAATTATAAAAATAAGAGAAGTATTGGAAATGTAATGTTTTCGATACTTTTTTTATGGTAAAATGAAACAGTCTTTACCTTTAGCCATATGAAAAGGATAAAATACTTACAAATTTCATATCAGGATATTTACAGACGAAAGGAGATATTTATGGAACAGAAAATAAAGAGGATCAAAAGAGAGCTGGTTCAGGAAGGCGTTATTGTAAACATGTATACTGACTATATGGAAATGCCGGACGGCAGGGTTGCCCAGTGGGATTATATCGAACACAAAAAAGGAGCGGCAGCAGTTCTGGCAGTTCTTCCAGACGGGAAAATTCCTATGGTGAGACAATACCGGAATGCATTGGACCGGATTACTTTAGAAATACCGGCAGGGGCAAGAGACAGTATCACAGAGGATACTGCGGTTTGTGCAAGAAGGGAATTAGAAGAAGAGACCGGTTACGTATGCGGTAAGTTGGAAAAACTGTTAGCTCTAAAATCAACAGTGGCATTTTGTAATGAATTTATTGATGTTTATCTTGCAACAGAATTGTCGCCGGGAGTGCAGCATTTGGATGAGGATGAATTTATTGATATAGAAACCTACGAGTTATCAGACCTATGTGAAAAAATATATGCGGGAGAAATTCAGGACGCCAAGACAGTGGCAGCCATTCTGGCCTATGCTAACAAAATACACTCAGAAACAGGCAGGCATAATTGAATCTTTGCAGTCATATCTTAAGGTAATGATAATTGGGACGTGTAATGTGAAGAAGAATACATTTTTGTTTTTCCTGGTTTTTTTAAGCGGCGTCATCAGCGCAAATGTTCTCGGAGTTGTGCTGGGCAGGGAACTGGGAGCCATGAATGAATATTTTATGAATCGATATATGTATGCAGATATACAGGGAAGAGAATTATTTCCTTTTTTGTTCTATAAAAGAGTGCCGGAAATGGTTTTGTTATTGTTTTTGAGTATCGGAATTTATGGGACGTTTGTGATAGACGGATATATTGCGTATCTGGGGTTTTCTCTGGGCTTTCTCTCTGTCATAGCGATTATGAACTATGGAATCCGCGGAGTTCTTTTAATGGCCGGATTGTTTCTGCCTCAATGGCTGTTTTATGTGCCGATGCTGATTCTGTGGAGAATCAGGCTGAGGAAGTATAAAGGGATGGAAAAAGAATATCCCTTTGGAGAAAAAAGGAGAAGGGGCGGGATGAAATGGGCTGTTGTTCTGGCAGAGGCGGCTGTGCTGGTTCTGCTGGGGCTGTTTATGGAAAGTTATGTGAATCCGTTTTTTTTGCAGAAAATCATACGTATGCTTGGATAAGGCATTTCGGACATCCCTTTATGTGCTGAAAAGATGCGTAAAAATGAAAGCGCCGGAAAGGCAAAAATCTTTCCGGCGCTCTTTGTATTTAAACGTTCATTTCTGCAATGGTGTAAATCAGTTCCTTGGATGCATCCCAGCCCAGACAGGGATCGGTAATGGATTTTCCATAGATATGCTCCCCGACTTTCTGGCTGCCGGGTTCAATGTAGCTTTCGATCATAACGCCCTTCACCATGCGGTGGATGTCGGAAGAAATCCTGCGGTTGTGCATGACTTCTTTGACGATGCGCACCTGTTCGGCATATTGTTTATTGGAATTGGAATGGTTTGCATCAATAATTGCAGCCGGGTTCATAAGATCCATTTGATCGTAACGATCAATCAGGCGCATAATATCTTCATAGTGATAATTTTGTACACAGTTTCCGTGTTTGGAAACAGCGCCTCTTAATACAACGTGAGTCAGAGGGTTGCCTGTCGTTTCCACTTCATGTCCCCGGTAAACAAAATGATGGGGATGCTGTGCGGCATAAACGGAATTTAACATAACTGTAAAATCCCCGCTGGTGGGATTCTTCATGCCGGAGGCAACGTCAAAACCGCTGACAGTCAGACGGTGATGCTGGTCTTCCACAGAGCGGGCGCCGATGGCTACATAGGAGAGCAAATCTTCCACATAGCCCCAGTTTTCCGGATAAAGCATTTCATCTGCACAGGTTAAACCGCTGGTTTCAATGGCATGAATGTGCATATTGCGCATAGCGATCAGTCCGGCAAGCATATCCGGTTTCTTCTCCGGATCAGGCTGAGAGGCAATTCCTTTATAGCCTTCACCCGTGGTACGGGGTTTGTTGGTATAAATTCTCGGGATAATGATCAAGCGGTCTTTTACATCTTCCGCAATGGGAGCCAGACGGCTCACATAATCTAAAACGGCGTCTTCATTGTCGGCAGAACAGGGTCCGATGATAACCAAAAATCGGTTGTCTTTTCCGGTGATTACATCTGAAATCATCTGATCCCGTTCCTTTTTCAGCTCGGCCAGCTTTTGAGAAAGCGGATACTGTTTCTTGATTTCAGACGGATTGGGAAGTTTTGTTAAATAAGAAAAACTCATAAATCTTAATCTCCTTTCGATTCAACGTAAAAAGAAAGGTTATAGAAACTGTCATCCATAACCTTTTTGATGCAACCGGCGGGAATCGAACCCACATTGCAGGAGTCGGAGTCCTGTGTTCTATCCGTTAGACTACGGTTGCAAACCAGAATTATAATAATACATAGGTATCAAAATGTCAACAAATTCTCGAAATTAATTTTTTATTACGGGTTGACTTTTAAGATATGGTTTGCTATCCTAAAAAATGGACATTGTGCCTATTTGAGTTCAAAAAATTAGCACAGGCGTATTCGGCTCCTTTTGCAGAGGCATTGTAGCGGAGTGTCTGGGAAATAGATGAGTATTGCCGGTATGGCGGTTTAGGAGGAAAAATATGAGTGATCAGACAAATAACGGAAAGAATGCAAATGAAAACCAAAGCGGACAGGGCATGAACTCTATTGTGGAATTTTGCCAGAAGAATATATTGTATATTGCCGGAGCAGTGGTCATTGTTTTGCTGCTGATTATACTGTTGAATGTTTTGGGCGGCAAGGATGAAGGGAAACCAGCGGAAGAGACAGAGGCTGTAGAAGAGACAGAGGCTGTATTAAAAGAAACAGAAACCGCCGAAGATTATACCGTAGATGCATATCCTATGATTCAGGAATTGATTAATGATTACTACAAGGCATATGCAAAAGGGGATACGGATGCCATTGCAGCTTTGGCAGATCCTGTTTCCGATGCAGAGAAAAGTTATATTACAGAATTCAGCAAATATGTTAAGAAATACAAAAATATTTCCTGCTACAGCAAGAAAGGATTAGATGATTCTTCCTATATTGTATCTGTCTATATGGAAATCAAATTCAAGAATATTAAGACAGCAGCGCCTGGACTGGAAACTTTTTATATAAGAACAAGAGAAGACGGAACTTTATACATTGACAATCTCTATGGACTGTTCAATTCCAAAATGAATGAGTTTCCAACAGAAGATGCCATTGTTGCATTTATTGAAGATTTCAGTCAGCAAGACGATGTTTTAGCGCTGCAGACAGAAGTTCAGCAGCAATTTGAGACAGCCCTTGCATCTGATGCAAAGTTAAAATCATTTATAGAAGAGACAATACCAAACGACATTACTGTATGGGCGTCAGAACAGGTAGCTGCAGCTAAGAAAGCAGAAGAAGAGAAAGCAGCCGAAGAAGAGGCGGCAAAGAAGGCGGCAGAGGAAGAGGCTGCCAAGAAAGCAGAAGAAGAGAAGAAAGCGTCAGAGCTTGCATCCGCTGTAACCGTATATGCTACTGACAAAGTGAATGTCCGGGCAGAGGCAAGTGAGACAGCAGAAGTTCTGGGCCAGTTAGAGGCAGGTTCTAAGACGACGCGTTTAGAGGACAAAGATGGTTGGAGCCGTATTGATTACAACAATGGCACACAGGGATATGTAAAATCAGAATATCTTTCCACAGAGGCTCCGGCGGCTGCTCAGGAACCAGCTCAGGAACCTGCAGAAGAGGCGCCTTCTGCATCCACCGGCGGGGCATTACAGGAAGGTGCAGTGATTACGATTCAGGAGAGTGTAAATCTTAGAAAATCTATGGGTGAGGATGCTGAGAAGATAGCAACTGTTTTTGCAGGAGAGAAAGTTACTGTAATTATGAGCTATGCAGAAGGTTGGACAAAAGTGACCTACGGAGATAAGACAGGCTTTATCAAAACAGAATTACTTAAGTAATCGTTGTATTACCGCATCGAATCAATATACGGAGACCAGAACATCGGTGGAGTTTCACAGATGACGTCAGTCTCCGTATTTTCTATGTATGAGCATGCAGAGCGGATGCCAGAGGCAGTCTTTTGCATCTATTTGGTTCGGGACTTTGCGCTTTGCTGTAAGTCTGTAAGAGCGCACAGATTCGGCTAAGAAGGGATTTGGTTTTTGTATAAGCGGAGGAAGAGATGATGGAAGGTGTACGTATCAATAAATTTTTAAGCGCAGCAGGCGTCTGTTCCAGACGGGAGGCAGACAGACAAATCGAGGCCGGAAATGTGACCATAGACGGACATTTGGCAGAGGCGGGGAGCCGGGTTCTTCCGGGGCAGAAGGTTCTCTTTCAGGGAACTCTTGTAGAAAAAGAAGAGGAGCGGATTCTTCTGGCTTTTCACAAGCCGGTGGGGATTGTCTGTACGGCAGAAAAACGGGAAAAAAATAATATCGTAGATTTTATCCATTATCCCAAACGGATTTATCCTGTAGGAAGATTGGATAAAGATTCCTCCGGTCTGATTTTTTTGACGAATCAGGGAGATATGGTAAACAAAATGATGCGTGCCGCAAATATGCACGAACGGGAATATGTGGTGACGGTGAATAAGCCTTTGACCGAGTTTTTTTTAAGGGGAATGGCTCACGGAGTGCCATTGGCAGAGCTTGGCGTTACAACCAGAAAATGTCTGGTTAAGAAACAGGGAAAACGAAAATTTGGAATTGTCCTGACGCAGGGATACAACCGTCAGATCCGCAGAATGTGTGAATATTTTGATTACCGTGTGGAAAGTTTAAAAAGGGTCCGGATTATGAATATTTCTCTGGGAGATTTGCAGCCGGGAGAATATCGCCATATCACAGAGAAAGAATTCAGCCAGATGCAGAAAATGCTGGCGAAATCCAGGAACAATCCTATCCGATCCGAAAAAGGAGAAGAAAAATGAACGCAGAACAAAGAATAAAGGAATTGAGAAAACAAATTGAATATCACAGCAATCGATATTATAACGAAGACAGTCCGGAAATTTCAGATTATGAATTTGACCAGTTGATGCGGGAACTGAAAAAACTGGAACAGGAAAATCCGGAGCTGATATCCAAAGATTCTCCTACGCAGAAAGTAGGAGGAAAGGCAAAAAGAAAGGCCGGCGTTTTGGTTCGGCACAATGTACCAATGTTAAGTTTGCAGGATGTGTTTTCCAAAGAAGATGTTCTAAAATTTGTGGAAGAAATGCGGGAGCAGTTAGAAGATCCTGAATTTGTAGTAGAATACAAAATTGACGGACTCTCCATGTCTCTTCGTTATGAAAATGGAGAGCTGAAACTGGCAGAAACAAGGGGAGACGGCATTAATTTTGGAGAGGATGTAACGGAAAATGCAAGAGTAATTAAAGATGTAAAACAGAAATTAAAAGATACGCCGGAGTATTTAGAAGTCCGGGGTGAAGTTTATATGAAAAATGAAGATTTTGACGCTGTAAACGAAAGACAGGAGCTGTCAGGCAAAAAGATCTTTGCAAATCCCAGAAACTGTGCTGCCGGAACGCTCCGTCAGCTGGATACCGATGTTACCAGAGAAAGAAAACTTTCCATGTTCGTGTTTAACATTCAGCAGACAAGAGGAATTGCTTTTGAGACGCATACACAGGGATATGAATATCTGAAAAAACAGGGGATTCCTGTGATTGACGATTACAGGATCTGCAAAACAGGAGAAGAAGTATGGAATGCGATTGCAGCAATTAGTGAAAGCAGAGGAAAACTTTCCTACGATATTGACGGAGCAGTTGTAAAATTAAACCGCTACAGCGACAGAGAACGTTTAGGGGCGACTTCCAAAGTTCCCCGCTGGGCAGTGGCTTATAAATATCCGCCGGAAGAAAAAGAATCCGTATTAAAAGAGATTGAACTGTCGGTGGGACGTACCGGACGCATTACCCCTACTGCAGTATTTGAGCCGGTCCGCCTTTGCGGTACTTCCGTTTCAAGGGCGACTCTCCATAATCAGGATTTTATGGATGAGCTGGATATCGGAATCGGAGATACCGTTGTGGTATATAAATCCGGTGAGATTATACCGAAGATAAAAGAAGTCAAAAAAGAAAAACGCCCGGCTGGCTGGGTGAAATTTCAGATTCCGGATGTCTGTCCTGTCTGCGGAGAAAAGACAGTGCGGGATAAGGACACAGCAGACATCAAGTGCACCAACGAAAACTGTCCGGCTCAGCTGGAACGCCATATCATTAATTTTGTGGGCAGAGACGCCATGGATATCAAGGGTTTTGGCACAGTCTATATTGAAGAATTGATCAATAAGGGATATATTAGTAGTGTTGCAGATATTTACCGTTTGAAAGAACACAGAGATGCTCTGATTGAAGAAGGCATTATCGGAAAAGAAAAAAATACAGATAAACTTTTAGATGCAATTGAAAAATCCAAAGAAAATGATGCGTATCAGCTTTTGACCGGACTTGGAATTTCCAATGTGGGAAAAGCGGCAGCCAAAGCCATTATGCGGAAACTGCAGAATTTTGATGCGTTGATGCGGGCGTCTTCGGAAGAACTTCAGGAAGTGGATGACATTGGCAGGGTGTCTGCAGACTGTATTCTTGACTTTTTCCAAAAGGAAGAAAATCAGGCGCTCATGGAGCAGTTAAAAGAAGCCGGTCTGAATATGGAATGCCTGGAAGAAGACAGGGGAGACCTTATGTTATCCGGCATGACTTTTGTGATTACGGGAACGCTGCCGAACATGGACAGAAAAGAGGCGGCTGCGTACATTGAACAATTGGGTGGAAAAGTAACAGGCTCCGTATCAAAAAAGACCAATTATCTTCTGGCGGGAGAAAATGCAGGAAGTAAATTAAAGAAAGCGCAGGATCTGGGAATCACTGTGATTTCCGAAGAAGAGCTGTTTCATATGACAAAAGAAACCGAATAACAGTAGAAAGAAGGTGCGGATATGCCGATTCGTACACAAAGTGATTTACCGGCAAAAGAAATTTTAGAAAAAGAAAATATATTCGTCATGGATGAAAAACGGGCCATACATCAGGATATTCGTCCGATCAGCATTGCGATCTTAAATTTGATGCCTTTAAAAGAAGAGACGGAACTGCAGCTTTTAAGGTCTTTATCCAACACGCCGCTGCAGGTGGACATTACGTTTTTGACTGTAACAAGTCATGAGTCAAAACATACCTCTATGAGTCATCTGAACAAATTTTATCAGACTTTTCCCGATATCCGTAAACAGCGGTTTGACGGACTGATCATTACCGGGGCGCCGGTGGAGATGCTGGAATTTGAAGAAGTGGATTACTGGAGGGAGCTCTGCACCATTATGGACTGGAGCAAGACCAATGTAACCTCTACCATGCATTTGTGCTGGGGGGCCCAGGCGGGACTTTATTATCATTATGGGATTGAAAAGCATATTTTAGATCAGAAAGTATTTGGTATTTTTGAACATTCCGTTAGAAATCGGAAAGTGCCTCTGGTAAGGGGGTTTGATGATCGTTTTATGGCGCCTCATTCCAGAAATACTGAGAACCGGACAGAAGATATCCGTGCAGTAAAGGAATTGACGATTCTTGCAGAATCTGAAGAAGCGGGAGTGTTTCTGGCAATTGCAGATGAAGGCAGGAAGATCTTTGTCATGGGACATCCGGAATATGACAGAATCACACTGGATAAGGAATATAAGAGAGATCTTTGCAAAGGAATTGATATTGCAATGCCTAAGAATTATTATCCGGACGACGATCCCGCGGTGCGGCCGAATCTGCAGTGGAGAAGCCATGGAAACGCACTGTATTCCAATTGGCTCAATTATTATGTGTATCAGCAGACGCCCTATGATTTTATTGATACGGCGGGGATTGTGAAGAAATAGAAATCTAATGCTTGTAATCCGTTAAAAAATCCATTAGAATGAGCATAGACATACTGGCATTGAGGAACTCCTGATATCCCATTATGCACAAAAAATGTGCAATAGAGGAAGGAGTAATGCTGATTGAAAAAGAGAATATGGATTATGATCTGTCTGTTTTTGTGTATGGTATCGGGCTGTGGAGAAGTTTCACGGTCCTATTTTGAAGAGGCGTCCGAGGCAGAGGAAGAGATGAATCTGCAGAAAAACGAAACTGAGAGGATGTACGTAACAGAAACGGAGACAGAAGTAAACTCGGATTGTTATGTATATATTTGTGGAGCTGTGGTCCATCCGGGAGTATATAAACTGAATGCAGGCAGCCGCATTTACGAGGTGGTGTCTGCGGCAGGCGGTTTGTTAGACAATGCCTGCGAAGACAGTATCAACCAGGCAGAAGAAGTGACAGACGGTCAGATGATAAAAGTACTTACCCAAGATGAGGCGCAGGGACAGGAAATCCCCGAAAGGGAAGAAGATGCCGGCAGCAGTCGGGAAGCGGATGGCAAAGTGAATCTCAATACGGCGGGAGCCGCCGAACTGATGACGCTTCCGGGAATTGGAGAGGCAAAGGCCGGGCAGATTCTTTCTTACAGAGAGGAGAAGGGCGGATTTTCTTCCATTGAAGAGATTATGAATATTACAGGAATAAAAGAAGGCGTCTATTCTAAAATCAAGGATTACATAACGGTTAATTGAGGTGTAGAAATGGCAAAAAAAGTTCTCGTAGTAGATGATGAAAAATTAATTGTAAAAGGCATTCGTTTCAGTCTGGAACAAGACGGCATGGAAGTAGAATGTGCCTATGACGGCGAAGAGGCGCTGCGTATGGCTAAAGATCATGAATATGATTTGATTCTGCTTGACATTATGCTGCCTAAAATGAACGGATTTGAAGTCTGCCAGCATATTCGGGAATTTTCCAGCGTGCCGATTGTCATGCTTACGGCAAAAGGAGACGATATGGACAAAATATTGGGTCTGGAATACGGAGCAGATGATTACATTACAAAGCCGTTTAATATACTGGAGGTAAAAGCAAGGATCAAGGCGATTATGCGCCGTGTGTCTGCAGGAAAGCCAAAAGTTGAGAAATCTTCCGTAATCGAAGACGGAGATCTGAAAATGGATTGCGAGAGCAGAAGACTTTTTGTAAAAGGAAAAGAAATCAATCTGACAGCCAAGGAATTTGATTTATTGGAGCTTTTAGTCACCAATCCCAATAAGGTATACAGCAGGGAACGTCTTTTGAATCTGGTCTGGGGATATGAGTATCCGGGAGATGTGAGAACGGTAGACGTTCATGTCAGAAGAATGAGAGAAAAGATTGAGAGCAATCCCAGTGAGCCGAAATACGTACACACCAAATGGGGTGTAGGCTATTACTATCAGAGCTGATGATATATCCCATTGACGGCGGCAGTTTTAATGGATTTTGCATGTTACTGGTCACAGAGTAAACAGTATAAGCAGGGTGTGAAATGACAAAGAAGAAAATTCGGGATTTTTTTAAAGGACTTAAAATACGGCTGATACTGTTGTTTTTGGTCATTGGAATTGTACCCATGACGGCCTTACGTGTGGGAATGTTGAGATCATATGAGAAAAAAGCAGTTTCCAACCGGGAAATTGACGTATTGAGCCAGGCAAGGATTTTGACGAACCAGATCATATTCAATAATTATCTGGAAAATGCGGATTTGGAACTGATCAATACCCAGTTGGAGCAGCTTTCAAATATTTACGATGGGCGGATTATCGTCATCAATGACAGTTTTCATATTATTCAGGATACGTATGATCTGGATGAAGGCAAGACAATTGTATCGGAAGAAGTAATGCGGAGCTTTCGGGGAGAAGAAATTTCAAAATACGATTCGGAGAATTGTTATATTGAGATGACCCTTCCTCTTTTAGAACAAACAAGCAAGGAAGTGATCGGCGTACTGTTGGTCAGCGTATCTACGGACAGCATTGTATTGAACCAGGGATATCTGGAAAACAGTGCGTGGATCATCCAGCTTTTCAGTATCATGGTGATTCTGCTGGCAGCAATGGGACTGGCAAGAGCTTTGGTTAAGCCTTTTCAGAAAATGGCTGCAGAGATTGTTGAAATTCAGAACGGCTATGAAGATGCATTGGAAATCAATTCTTACACAGAAACAGAGATTATTTCAGAACGGTTCAACCAGTTGTTTGAAAGGATGAAAGTGATTGATGAATCCAGAGAGGAATTTGTATCTAATGTCTCTCACGAATTAAAGACGCCTCTGACTTCTATGAAGGTTCTGGCCGATTCTCTGAATGGTCAGGAGGATGTTCCGGTAGAACTGTACAAAGAATTTATGGGAGATATCGGAAATGAGATTGACCGGGAGACAAAGATCATCAATGATCTGCTGTCTTTGGTGAAAATGGATCGGGCTGCAGCAGATTTAAACATATCCAGTGTCAATATCAATGATCTTCTGGAGGCGATTTTAAAGCGGCTCAGACCAATTGCCCAGCGGCAGCGCATAGAACTGGTTTTGGAAAGTTTTCGTCCGGTCAGTGCAGAAGTGGATGAGGTCAAACTGACTCAGGCTATTACCAATCTGATTGAAAACGGAATTAAATACAATAAGCCGGAAGGATGGGTGCATGTATCTTTAAATGCGGATCATCAGTATTTCTATGTCAAAGTAGAAGACAGCGGCATTGGAATACCAGAGGATTCCCTGGAACATATTTATGAGAGATTTTATCGTGTGGACAAATCTCATTCCAGGGAGATTGGAGGTACCGGACTGGGGCTTGCCATTGCACGAAACGCCATACTGATGCACAGAGGAGCAATCAAAGTCTTTAGTACAGAAGGGGAAGGGACAATTTTTAATGTCCGCATACCTTTAAACTACATCTTGACATCTTAGGAGGCATGGACATGAAAGAAATACGGAGATATGTTCTGTTTTTGCTGCTGATTTTAACGATATCGGGAAGTGTGGGATGTGGAAAAGAGTCAGAGAAAGACAGTGATTATCAGATCTATTATCTGAATAAAGAAAGCACCAGAATTATTTCATTGCCATATGAACTTTCGGCAAAGGAAGATGATACAAAAGCAGTGATTGATGAACTGCTCCTGCAGTTGGCTGCAGACACCGATGATGTGGAACGGACAAAACCGATTCCAACCGGGGTGGAAGTGGTGCGTTATGAGTTTGAAGAAACATTGCTTACGATTTATTTTAATGATGCATACAGCAGCATGGACCGGATTTGTGAAGTATTGACAAGGGCAGCCGTTGTCCGCACTCTGATGCAGGTGAAAGGCGTAGAATGTCTCTCCTTTTATGTAGGGGACGTTCCCCTTACAGACCGTAACGGATCTCCGATCGGAATTATGACAAACGAAAGTTTTATTGAAAATCCGGGAGAACAGATCAATTCCATACAGGAAGCAACTCTTGTTTTGTATTTTGCCAATCAGGAAGGAAACGGGTTGGTGCAGGAGACAAAAGAAGTGCATTACAGCAGCAATATTTCCATGGAAAAACTGGTTATGGAGAATCTGTTGGAAGGACCGGCCGGCAAGGGGGTTCAGCATGCCGTTCCGGAGGGAACAAAACTGATGAATGTATCTGTATTAGACGGGGTATGTTATGTTAGTTTAGATGAGAATTTTTTGAGCCAGAACTACAACATCGAAGAATCGATTGTAATTTATTCCATTGTCAATTCTCTGTCAGAACTGGCTACGATTAATAAAGTGCAGATTTCTGTGAACGGAGATACCGGCGGCGTCTATCGGACTGATTTCCCTCTGGATGAATTTTATGAGCGGAATCTGGATTATGTAGTGAAATAAATATAAGAAAGGAAGTGGACAGCAGGCATTGACGAAACGTAAAGTCTGTTTTCTGTCCCTGGCATTTTTAATGGGAATCGCCGTAGCAGAGTATCAGCAGTTTTTGCTGCGGCTGATTCTGATTTTGTATGGCTTGATGTGGATGATTTCTACGGGAAAAGAATATGGGAAAACAAGAAAAACCGTTTTCTGGATTTTTCTGTTTCTGCTTGCAGTCTGCGGCGGTATCTATGACAGCTGCAGCAGACAATTCGGTTTAAGAGCCTATGAATCTTTGTTACAAGAAGATGCGAAATGCCTGGTACAGGGAAAAATATATCAAAAAGAAAAGAAAGATGAGAAAGATCTTTTTTGTTTTTATCTGAAAAACTGCTATGTGCAGTTTGATCATAAATCTTATTCGTGTAATCAAATCTTATTAAATCTAACTGCCGAAGAATATGCAATCGGCGAAATCCTGTGTGTAGAAGGAAAAATAAAAACATTTGCCCGGCCTGTGAATGAGGGAAATTACGATGAACGAGGGTACTATCGAAGTCTGAATATTGATTTTGGCGTAGAAGGGGAAAAAGTGCTTTTGGTAAAAGGGAAGAGAAACAGGCTGAAAGAGTATCTTTTTGCATTGAGAGAGAAGATCAAAAAAAGCTACCAGAAAGCAATGCCCAAAAAAGATGCCGGAGTACTTTCGGCAATGACGCTGGGCGATAAAAGCCTTATGGACAGCGGGCGGAAAAGTCTGTATCAAAATGCCGGAATCAGCCATTTTTACAGCATTTCCGGCCTGCATATTTCAATGCTGGGCATGACTGTTTATCATCTGATCAGAAAAGGCGTTGGCAGTTATTTCCTTTCGGGAATCATCGGAGCGGCATTTATCTTAGGATATGGAAATCTGATCGGATTCGGCATTTCTGCAAGCCGCGCCATAGGGATGTTTCTGATTCTCTTATATGCCAGATACAGGGGGAGAAGTTATGACAGAATGACGGCAGTTGCCCTTATGGCAGCAATTCTTGCAGGGCAGAATCCGGGAATTTTGCATCATGCAGGATATTTATTGTCTTTTGGGGCGGTCTGCGGGGTTATTTTTGCGGAAGAACTGTCCTTGGGGCATTCCTATGTGCACAGAGAAGATGTGCAAAAGAAGAACGAACGAATTCAGAATATGAAAAAAACGTTTCTGGTGAGTATTTGTATTCAGCTGGTCACAATACCCATAATGTGCCGGTTTTTCTATGAAATCTCTACATATGCTATATGGATGAATATGCTGATACTTCCCTGCATGGGGATTTTGTTGGGATTTGGCATTGCGGGCGGCATTATTGGATGTGTGGTTCCTTTTGCAGGAAAAATACTTTTATATCCCTGCTACATGATTCTATTGCTTTATGACATGATTTGCGAAGGTTTTGCAAAACTGCCTCAATCGTCTCTGATTACCGGAAAACTTTCTGCAGAAATGCTGCTGCTCTGGTACGGACTGCTTATGGTGTTTTTCATCATTCGGAAAAAAAAGAAAGCGCCGATACTCTTTTTTCTGCTGCCTTTTGGACTGCTGTTTTTTGGATCGAAACAAAATAGGTTTGAAATAGATATTCTGGATGTAGGGCAGGGAGACGGCATTTATATTTCTACAGGAGATCATACTTCTGTATTTATTGACGGAGGGAGTACAGATGTTTCCAAAGCAGGAACCTATCGGATCCTGCCCTTTCTAAAATGCCGGGGAATCCGAAAAATAGATTACTGGTTTGTCAGTCATTGTGATGCGGATCATATCAACGGGCTTTGTGAAATTATAGAGACGAACTATGAGATTGGCTATTTGGTCGTATCTGCTTATATGCCGGAAGACGATGCTTGGACAGAATTGAAAAATCTGGCTGAGGGAAAAGGGATTGGCATATTAAAAATGAAAGCAAAAGATGCTGTAAAAGGAGAGCATGACGCATGGAAGATTACATGTCTTGCGCCTAAACAACAGAGTCAGGGAGCAGACCGGAATGAAAATTCCATGGCATTGCTTTTGCAGCATCCGGACTGTGTGGGATTTTTCGGCGGAGATATGGGAGAAAAAGAGGAACAAAAATTAGTCAGAGAGATAGAACTCCCAAAGACAGATGTATACAAAGCATCCCATCATGGTTCTGATGCTTCTAACGGCAGAGAAATTTTAAACGTGCTGCAGCCTGAAATCGCTGTAATCTCCTGCAGTATGAAAAATCGATACGGACATCCGGGAAAAGGAACGATAGAGAGGTTAGAAGAGACCGGCAGCTGCATTTATGAAACCAGATATCTGGGACAAATAAAAATCCTGGGTGAAAATCTTGAAGTAAAGGGTTTTTCTGTGTTAGAATAGATACATGAAAACAATTGACGAAGATATCAAAAAAGGGACATTCAGACAATGTTACCTGCTCTATGGAGAAGAAAGCTATTTAAAAAAGCAATATCGGGACAAATTGGTGCATGCAATGGTGCAGGAAGGCGATACGATGAATTTTTCTTCTTATGAAGGAAAAGACATAAGGCCGGGAGAATTGGTGGATCTGGCAGAAACACTGCCGTTTTTTGCGGAAAGAAGAGTCATACTGGCAGAGGACAGCGGATTTTTCAAAAACTCCTGTGAGCTTTTGGCAGATTATCTGACCGTGGTCAATCCAAGTACCAGCTTTATTTTTGTGGAAACCGAAGTAGACAAACGGTCCAAAGCATACAAAACGGCCAAGAAATATGGTTCTGTAATAGAATTTGCCAGGCAGAATGAGGCTCTGATTACCAAATGGATATTGGGAAGGATTGGGAAGGAGAAGAAAAAAATCACCAAATCCGTGCTGGGACTTTTTCTGGAGAGAACGGGGCTTGATATGAGCCGCATTGACAGGGAACTGGAAAAGCTTTTGTGTTATACCTTAGATCAGGAAGTGATTGAGGCAGAAGATGTGGAGGCTGTCGTTACAGAACAGATTGAAAATAAAGTTTTTGAGATGGTAGATGCTATTGTCATGCACAACCAGAATAAAGCGCTGGATCTTTATTATGACCTGCTGGCTTTAAAAGAGGCGCCTATGCGGATTTTATTTTTAATTACCAGACAGTTTCGGATTTTACTGGAAATAAAAGAATTAACAGGACAAGGCTGCAGCACTTATGATATTGCCGGAAAGGTTAAAATTCCGGAATTTGCAGTCCGCAAAAATCAGTCTCAGGCAAGGCGGTTTTCCGGAAAACAGCTCATGATGGCGTTAAAAGACGGAGCAGAGACAGAAGAGCGGGTAAAGACCGGAGGCTTGAACGATCAGATTGCAGTGGAGATTTTTATTAGCAGCTACTCGGCTATTGACACTTAATGAAGGCGGTATTAATATTGTAACAGTTTGGTTTCAAAGGAGGATTACAATGAGGATAGAAAAAATGAATAAAAAGCTAAAAGAAGAGGACAGAAAGTCAAGAAATGGACGAATTATTTCCATAGCGGTTGTGTTGTTCTTAGTTTGTCTCGGCGTATACTGGATCATGCCGAAAAGTTTTGAAATGGGCGCCAGCGGAGTTTTTGAACAGGCGGAAGTGGAAGCGAAAGCTGAGCAGGTCATTGAATTACTAAATGAGGATGACTTTGAAGGTTTAAAAGAAATTTCTACAGGAAAAATGCAGGGTTTCATTAGCACAGGAGAGATTGAATCCGTTCGGGCAGAGATCAGTAAGGACTGGGGTGAATGTGTATCCATAGGAGAAGAGGCATATACCACAGAAGTGAAACAAAAAGGAAAACTTATGGCAGCAATACAGAAGATCGTTTCCTATGAGAATATTGATGTGGTTTATACGATTTCTTTTGACAAAGAGATGAAACTGGCCGGACTGCACATTGTAGAAAAGGCGGAAGAAGAAAATCAGGAATAGCATAAAAAAGGAATGTATCCGGTGACGGTCCGGATACATTCCTTTTTGTATGCCCTGTATGGGTAAATTAAGCGATTTTGTTTACAAGTTTGGTTAAATGAGAAATTTTTCTGGCAGCATTGTTCTTGTGATAAATGCCTTTTTTTGCTGCTTTGGAAATTGTGGAAATCGCAGCAGTTAATGCAGCCTGAGCTTCCTCTTTGTTGTTTGCATTTACAGCAGCCTCTACTTTTTTGATAGATGTTTTCACTGCAGATCTGATAGCTTTGTTTCTGGCAGTTTTTGTTGCTGTAACAAGAATTCTTTTCTTTGCAGATTTAATGTTAGCCAATCCGGACACCTCCAATATGTGAAAATATAATAATTAATTTTGGATTGTCATCGAAGCCGGACACGGACGTTCCGATGTACACATTCGACTTATATTTTATGTTAATATTCTTTTTATGTCAATACATATTTTCCGCATTTTCGTGAAAAATAAAGAAAAATGGTTACTGTTCCGTTTTTTTAAGGTTGCTTTCCGCATTCCGTAAAAGCATGATACAGGAGCGAGGGGCGTGGATTGTAACCAATGAATAAGATTTGATATACGAAGGTGGTAAAAATGTATCAGGTTCGAACGGATCTGGCTTTAGAAGCAAGAGAGAAATTCAAAGAGGATGATGTGGAAATAAAAGGGGTTGTGGTAAAAGAGGAAACCCCGGGCAAAAATATGAGAGTGACAAAAGTCATCATTGAAACGGAAAACGGTGCAAAAGCTATGGGAAAGCCCAGAGGGAATTACATTACGTTAGAGGCGCCTGATATGGCAGACTCTGATGAGGATTATCACAGGGAGATTTCCGTACAGCTGGCAAATATCTTAAAAGAACTGATGCCCATTGAAAAAGAGGAACTGTCCGTATTGATTGTAGGTCTTGGAAATCGGGAAGTGACGCCGGATGCTCTGGGACCCCGGGTTGTGGACAATATGATGATCACCAGGCATATCATCCGTAAATTTGGAAAATATGCCTTTGGATTAAAGAGAAATCATCAGATCAGCGGTATTGTGCCGGGAGTTATGGCTCAAACGGGAATGGAAACCCTTGAGATTATTAAGGGCGTATTAGATGAAACAAAGCCGGATTATATCATAGCAATTGATGCACTGGCAGCCAGGAACACCAAACGGCTGAACCGAACGATACAGATTACCGATACCGGTATTTCTCCCGGCTCCGGAGTGGGAAATCACAGACATGCCCTGAATCAGGAAAGTATGGGGATTCCGGTGATTGCCATTGGAATTCCCACTGTCGTGGATGCAGTTACCATTGTCAGCGATACCATGAATAATCTGGTATCTGCCATGGGGGAAACCAGCAAGCTGGAAAGTATTGGAAAATCCATAAGTCGTCTGGAAGAGGCAGAAAAACACGAACTGATTCGTGAATTGTTATCTCCCCATTTGAATACAATGTTTGTTACGCCAAAAGATATAGACGAATCGGTAAAACGGCTGAGCTACACTATTTCAGAAGGAATTAATATGGCGTTTTTCCCATTGTAAATAAGCTGTCTGTTACAGGCATAATACACTTGCCCTTAGGATATATTGTAAGTGGCAGGAGTGTGGAAATGTGAAGATTAGATTCCGAAAACAGAGACCAAAAATAAAAAAAACAGCGGCAGCATTTGGAATGCTTTTGATTCTGGCAGTCTGCGTTCTGTTTGAAAATTTTGCAAGAGAAGATTCTCTTATGGAAATGGTATTCAGACAGGCGAAAAGCGAGGTTTATCTTCAGATGTTGAAATCGGTATCTCCAGTGCTTTTTTATGAGAAACAGGAGAAGCCGAAAGTGGAGCAGATCTTTGATTTTGTCTTCCAGACCATTCCTGTGTATGGGTATGTGACGGATGAAAAAGAATATGCGACACAGTCGGAAAGTGAAATTTCCTATGAAACCATTATTGCCAGAGAGGCATCAGATGAAAATTATGTAGACGAAACAACAGGAGAAGTTGTAACAGGTTATTTGCTGGAAGAAAGCCAGGATAAGGAAAAAGAAGATCAGCAGAACGAAGAAAATGCACAGACGGAACAAACAGCATCGGATGCTGCTTTTGTACCGAACAATACGCCTGTTGTAACTTATGCAATGGATAAATTAAATGATTTTGATTATCTGATCCAGAATTTTTATGTGGTGGATCGAACTACCACCATTAACAGCAGTCAGTTGAATGCGGCGGATTTGTTAAGCCGCAGTATGAAATTAACCCATGGGGCGGAATCGCCTCAGATTCTGATTTATCATACCCATTCTCAGGAACGGTTTGTAGATTCTGTGCCTGGAGATGCAGGCACTTCCATTGTGGGAGCCGGAGAATATCTCAAACAGAGATTAGAAGAATATGGATTTCATGTGCTGCATCATACAGGGGAGTATGATGTAGACGGAAGAGATGACGCCTATGCGAAGGCAGGACCCGCTGTTGAACAGATTTTGAAAGAAAATCCCAGTATTGAGATTGTAATAGATCTGCACCGGGACGGCGTGGCGGAAGGAACGCATCTGGTTACGGATGTGCAGGGGAAACAGACGGCGAGTATTATGTTCTTCAATGGATTGAGCCGTACTACGAAAAACGGAGATATTTCTTATCTGCCGAATCCATACATACAGGACAATCTGGCTTTTTCTCTGCAGATGCAGATTACGGCAGAGGAGTATTATCCGGGATTTTCCAGAATGATTTATCTGAAGGGGTATCGCTATAATATGCATTATTGTCCCAAAACGCTGTTGGTGGAAGTGGGAGCCCAGACAAATACGGTGCAGGAGATTATGAATGCAATGGAGCCGCTTGCGGATATTTTGGCGAAAGTGGTTTCGCCGTAATAAGGAGAATCTGCTGAGTCTTTACAATGCGGTAAATGGGACAGGATATACAGATGCAGAGGGACCGGAGATGACGACATAGAAGAGGCAGAAGTGTATTATCTCCAAGAAGAAAGCGGCATTGCACGAAACTGACAGTCATACAAAAAATTGTAACTTAAACGACAACAATCCCTCTCTGATATTCATTTTTCTGCAAAATCCCGCTGTTTTGCGCCAATGTGCCATAGTACAGATTAGAAGCAAATATATCTTGTTCAAGCAAGGCGGCGGCGGTTTTGTTTAAAGAAAAAACATCTCCTGCGGGTTTTGATACCATCGGAACGAAGGCGTGTTTTTTGATCTCTGTAAAAAGAGGGGCAGCGTCTTTGCGAAATCCCAAAAGACGAAGATAAGGAATATACGCCGGTTCTTTTGTGCGTATATAATCAGATTGTCTGTGATTTAATAAAATGTGCAAAAGAAGACGGCTGATTCTTGTATAGGTCACTTCCCTGCTTTTGAGTAATTTACAAAAGCTCTCATAATCTCTGAAATCAGAAAGGCATCGGCAGATTCGGTTGGAAAGTTCCAAAGAACTGTCTGCATATTCTGCAAATCCTTTTTCTTTTTCACTAAGCAGTTTATAATAAAGCATCGCAGAAAAATCATTTTCTGTCAGAAAACAGGCATCCGGATGCAAAAGCAGCTTGGCGGTTTCTTTTGGTACATAACGAAATATCGTATTTAACTTTCTTTGGTTTAAACATTCCTGTTCGGATTCTTCTGTGCGCGGCTGCAGACAAAGCGTGCGGATTGCAGTAGCAGAACAGAAATCTTCCCCCGTATTTGTGTCGTGATATCCGCATCCCTGGCGTAAAATCGGCAGAGGGGTAATCGGAAGGTTGTTTTTGATCAGGTATTTCATGTATTCCAATGCAAGAATGTTATTTGGTTCGTGAAGAAGAGCGGAGAGGTCGGTGACAGACAAATCCTTTTTTTGCCGTGTAAAATAAGAAATGACAGCTTTTTCTCTGGCTGCCGGAAACGGAAACCCCTGTTTTAAATACTCGGATAAAAAGGAGGCATATTCCGGCGGCTCCTGGGATAAGAGCCGTGCGGTTCTTGTCATTAGGGCGGCGTCTGTTGTTTCACAGCCGAAACTGACCGTATCCACACAGCCTAGGGCGTGAAAAAGAGAAATGCCTGCAGCGGCAAAATATTCTGCGGAAGCAGATGCCCAGAGAGAGGGGATTTCAAACACAAAATCGGCTCCGTTATTAAGCGCCGCAAACGTGCGGCTGAATTTATCCAGAAGGGCGGGAGCGCCTCTTTGCACATAATTGCCGCTCATAGCCACAATTATATAGTCTGCATGGGATTTTTCTTTTGCTTTTTGGATCTGATAAGCATGTCCGTTGTGAAAAGGATTGTATTCTGCAATAATACCTGTAACCTTCATATCAAGCATCTCCTGTGTGCGCTGTGAAAGTGAAATGTTCCTGTGGGCATGGCTGGTTCATCCATTGCCCGCAGGAAAGAAATATGTGGGTAGTTTAGCATGGTAGAAGAAATTTGACAATAGAAACCTGTTTTCATTACTGTTCATTCCAGGACTTTGCATTCACTGCAAAGTCCGTAAGAAAGCGTATATTAAGCCGAGAGGGAATTCAGCCCTTTGCCGCAGGCAAACTTCCAATGGGCTGAATTCCGTTACTGTGAGCGCCGCAGGAGTGAACAGAAACCTGTTTTGAAATTTATACACAAAAATTTCTTTTTGACATTGTTTACCATGGAAAAAAGGTTTATACTTTTAATATATCGAATAGAATTTAACATGAAAAGAGGAGATGAAAGCATGAATGTATTAGTCATTAATTGTGGCAGTTCTTCTTTGAAATATCAGGTCATTCATTCTGACAGTGAAGAAGTGCTTGCAAAAGGAATCTGCGAACGAATCGGCATTGACGGCAGATTAGTGTATCAGCCGAAAGACGGTGAAAAAGAAGTGACAGAAGCAGCGATGCCTACACATACAGAAGCAGTGCGTATGGTATTGGAAGCGCTTGTGAATCCCAGGACAGGCGTATTGAAGAGTCTGGATGAAATTAATGCAGTTGGACACAGACTGGTACATGGCGGAGAGAAGTTTGCAGCTTCTACACTTTTGACAGAAGAAGTGATTCAGGCAGTAGAGGAATGCTCTGATTTGGCTCCTTTGCACAATCCTGCAAATCTGATTGGCGTGCGTGCATGTCAGGAGGTGCTTAAGGATGTTCCGATGGTAGCGGTATTCGATACGGCGTTCCATCAGACGATGCCGAAAGAGGCATATTTGTACGGCATTCCATATGAATATTATGAAAAATATAAAGTACGCAAATACGGATTTCACGGAACCAGCCACAGTTACGTATCCAAACGGGCTGCAGAGCTTTTAAACAAGCCCTACGACGATTTAAAGACGATTGTATGTCATCTGGGCAACGGCGCAAGCATCTGTGCGGTAAAGAACGGCAAGTCCGTAGATACCTCTATGGGGCTTACTCCGTTGGAAGGATTGGTTATGGGCACCCGTTCCGGAGATATCGATCCTTCTGCCATTGAATTTTTGGCAAAGAAAGAGAATCTGGATATGGCGGGCATTATGAATATACTGAACAAAGAATCCGGCGTCTATGGGCTCTCCGGTATTTCCAGTGATTTTCGCGATCTGGAGGCAGCATCCAATGAAGGCAATGAACGTGCGGCGGCTGCGCGGGAAGTGTTCTGCTATCGGACAGCAAAATATGTGGGTTCTTATGCGGCGGCTATGAACGGCGTGGATGCCATCTGCTTTACGGCGGGTGTAGGTGAAAATGACGGAAAGGTCCGTGAGATGATCTGCAGCTATCTGGGATATCTGGGAATCCGTCTGGATTCAGAGGCAAATCAAAAACGAGGTGAGGAAGTAATGCTTTCCACACCGGATTCCAAGGTTGCAGTTATGCTGATTCCTACCAATGAGGAACTGGCAATCTGCCGGGAAACGGTTGCTATTGTAGGATAAAAAGGGTTTCGCCTGCAAAGATGTGACATATAAGGATGCCGTGAGAGTGTCCATATGTAATATATAAAACGAAGGGAGAATAACAATGAAATATTCAATTGAAGGAGAACCATTACCGGTCGTAATCTGTGAATTGGAATCGAATGAGATGATGATTACGGAGAAGGGCGCAATGTCCTGGATGTCTCCAAATATGAAAATGGAGACCGTTGGAGGCGGCGTCGGCAAGATGTTCGGAAGAATGTTCAGCGGTGAGAGTATGTTTGTCAACCATTATACCGCAATGGGAGGACCTGGCATGATTGCATTTGCTTCCAGTTTTCCGGGATCGATCCGTGCGTTTGATATTGCGCCGGGCAAAGAGATCATCTGCCAGAAAACGGCATTTTTAGCATCTACTTCCAACGTGGAATTATCCGTGTTCTTTCAGAAAAAAGCAGGCGCGGGATTCTTTGGCGGAGAAGGATTCATCATGCAGAAATTATCCGGGAACGGTGTTGCATTTGTGGAATTTGACGGTTATATCAAAGAATATGAACTTGCAGCGGGACAGTCTATTGTAGTGGATACCGGTTATCTGGCAGCTATGGATGCTAGCTGTTCTATTGATATTCAGAAGGTTCCGGGCGTGAAAAATATGCTGTTTGGCGGAGAAGGCGTATTCAATACCGTAATTACCGGACCGGGACGGGTATTATTACAGTCTATGCCGATCGGTCAGATGGCGGGAACATTGATTCCATATCTGCCGGCAAAATAAAGAGAGGTCAATATGTCATTACAGTTTATTCTGGGGAATTCCGGCAGCGGAAAAACCCATTATATTCACAGCAGAATGATAAAAGAAGCTGATGCGGACCGGGATAAGAAATTTCTTATCCTGGTGCCGGAGCAGTTTACGATGCAGACACAGAGAGAACTGGCGGCGATGCATCCGGGACACAGTATCATAAATATAGATGTATTAAGCTTTGGCCGCCTGGCATATCGTGTATTCGATGAGCTGGGCAGCTTTTCTTATCAGGTTTTGGAAGAAACAGGAAAGAATCTGATCTTAAGAAGGGTAGCAGAAGAAAAAGCAGAAGAACTTACTGTACTGAAAAAAAATATGACCAAAATGGGCTATATTGGGGAAGTGAAATCTCTGATCTCTGAACTGGCCCAGTACAATGTAACGCCGGTACAAATATCCCAGGCGGTCAAGAAACTTCCGGAAGGAAGTTTTTCTTATAAACTGAAAGATATACAGATCATGTATCAGGGCTTTTTGGATTTTCTGGAAGGGCGGTTCGTTACGGCGGAAGAAGTATTGGAACTGCTGATTGATGTTGCGGATCAGTCCAAGATTCTAAGGAATAGTGTAATTGTACTGGACGGATTTACCGGATTTACCCCCATTCAGAATTTACTGCTGAATAAGCTGCTGAAAATCACAGAAAAGATTTATATTACCGTAACCATTGATATCAGAGAGAATCCCTGGCATTGTACGGGCAGTCATGAATTGTTTGCCATGAGCAAAAAAATGATTGCATCTTTGCAGAAAATGGCAGATGAGCTGCATGTTCCCACAGAAGAGCCGATTTTTTTGGAACAGGGAAAAAACAGCCGTTTTCATGAATCAGGGGCGCTGCATTTTCTGGAGCAGAATCTTTTTCGGAATCATAGGGAGCGTTATGCGTGGAAAGATACAGAAGAGATAACTATAAACAGTTTGAAGAATCCCAGAGAAGAACTTTTGTTTACGGCAAGAGAGATAGAATGCCTGGTAAGAAATCACGGATACCATTACAGGGAGATTGCCATTGTCTGCGGCGATTTGTCCCGGTATGCCAATTATGCAAAGGAAGTATTTGAAAAATATCAGATTCCATTGTTTATTGACCAGAAGATTACCATTGTATATCATCCGTTTATTGAATTTCTGCGGGCTGCGCTGGAAGTGGTGCAATATGATTTTTCCGGAGAAAGTATTTTTCGGTATTTAAGGAGCGGACTGGCGGGCATTTCCAGAGAAGATGTGGATGTTCTGGAAAATTATTGTCTGGCGGCAGGTGTTTTGGGATATCGGAAATGGAGGGAGCGATTCTGTTATCTGCCAAAGGGATATGACGAAGATGACTTAGATGCAGTCAATGAAATTCGAGGCAGAACAGTAGATCAGTTTGCAGAGTTGTTTTCTGTTTTAAAGAGGTCGGATCTTACCGTGAGGGAACAGACAAATGCATTGTATGCGTTTATCTGTGACAGAAAAGCAGAAGAACAGCTCAAGAAAGAAGAGGCAGAATACGAGGCGGCGGGAGATCTGAAAAATGCAAAAGAATATGCTCAGATTTACCGGATTGTCATGGATTTGTTTGATAAAATGGTGGAGCTGCTGGGAGATGAAGTGATTTCACTGGAGGATTATGCCAAGATCTTAGATGCCGGTTATGAATCGGCAAAAGTGGGAATCCTGCCGCCGGGGTATGACAGAGTTTTGTTTGGAGACATGGAGCGGACGCGTCTGGATTCCATAAAAGTATTGTTTGTGGTAGGCGTCAATGACGGCGTTATTCCAAAATCCGGAGATTTTGACGGAATTTTATCTCAGATTGAGCGGGAAAAACTGGGAGAAATGCAGATGGAACTGGCTCCCACAGTAAGGGAGAAAACATTTATCCAGAAATTTTATCTTTATCTGAATTTGACGAAGCCGTCGGACCGCCTGTATCTTTCTTATGCAAGAGTAGACGGGGAAGGAAAGGGAATGCGCAGCTCCTATCTGATTCGCGTCATTTTGAATATGTATGAAAACCTTTCTGTCCGGGAAATAGAAGAAGAACCCTTAAAAAGGCGGATTGTAACGGCGGAGAGCGCAAAGGATCTGCTGATTGAAGGAATTGAATCGGCAGAGGCATGGCGGCGCAGCGAAAAGATAGAAGAAGTCCGTTACTGGGCGGCTCTCTGCCGCTGGTACCAGAGCAGAGAAGAGTTTAGAGGAGAGCTGAAAAAACTGTTCGATGCAGCAAGGCTGATACATAAAGATACGCCCATTTCCGCATCTGTTACAAAGGCTCTCTACGGCACTGTTTTGGAAAACAGCGTGACAAGGCTGGAAACCTTTGCAGCCTGTGCATTTTCACATTTTCTGATTTATGGGCTGAGTTTAAAAGAGCGGAGCGAGAGCGGATTTTATGCCGTAGATTTTGGAAATATTTTTCATGATGTATTGGAACGGTTTGCAGAAGGGATGGAGAAAAATTCCTACAGCTGGTTTACCATTACAGAGCCGGAGAGTGAAGAACTGTTAAAGGAAGCTTTGGAGCAGTCCCTTGGGGCTAACCATAATCTGGCATTGTATGAGAATGCCAGGAGCAGTTATGCAAAGGAAAGAATGTACCGGATTTTGAAACGAACGGTAAGCGCGCTTTTGTATCAGGTACGAAAAGGGCGTTTTATGCCGGATTGTTTTGAAGTGTCTTTTTCCTATACTGAGAATTTGAAATCCGTGCATTTTAACCTTAGCGACGAAGAAAAAATGCATCTGCAGGGGCGGATTGACCGGATTGATACATATCGGGATGAAGATAAAATATATGTAAAAGTGGTTGACTATAAATCCGGCAGCACGAGTTTCCAGCTTTTAAATGTGTACTATGGATTGCGGCTGCAGCTGGTAGTTTATATGAATGCTGCTCTGGAAATCATGCAGCAGCGTTATCCGGATTGCGAGGCGGTTCCGGCCGGCATTTTTTATTATCACATCGATGATCCTATGGTGGAGGAAGATGGGACGCTGGAGGAAGAAGAACTGCAAAAAAAGATTTTCCAGAAACTGAAGTTAAGCGGAGTGGTAAACGAAGACCGGGAAGTCATCAATACTTTGGATACTTCTATGGAAACAGAATCCAGTATCAATTCCAGCGTGATTCCGGTGGGCGTCAACAAAGACGGCAGCTTGAAAAAAGCATCTAAAACCCTTAGCACAAAAGATTTTGCAGCCCTGTCTTCGTATGTCAATGAGACAATTCTGCATTTGGGGCAGCGAATGATGCAGGGGGATATTGGGATTTCTCCTTATGAACTGGCGGGAAAGACCGGATGTGATTACTGTGAATTCCGCGGTATCTGCCATTTTGACACGAAAATCCCGGGATTTGCATTTCGCAGGCAGACGGAGCTTTCAGAGGAAGAATTGTTGTGCAGAATGAGAGGAGGGGAGGAGACATGAGTATGAGCTGGACAAAAGAACAAAAGCAGGTCATTCAGCTGCGGAATAAAAATATTTTGGTTTCTGCAGCGGCAGGTTCCGGGAAAACCGCTGTTTTGGTAGAGCGTATCATTGGAAGGATTTTAGATGAAAAGAATCCCGTGGATATTGACCGGATGCTGATTGTAACCTTTACTTCTGCGGCTGCGGGGGAAATGCGGGAGCGTATCGGAGAGGCGATTCATGCAGCATTGGAAAAAGATCCCGGTAACAGCCATTTGATCCGGCAGTCTGCTTTACTGCACTATGCTCAGATCACAACGATTCACAGTTTCTGTCTGAATCTGATTCATACCTATTTTCATCAGGTAGATTTGGAACCCAATTTTCGGATTGCAGAAGAAGGAGAATGGAATCTTTTGCAGGAAGATGTGATGCAGGAGGTATTGAATGAAAATTATGAGAGGGGAACAGAGGCGTTTCTGCAGTTTGTAGAATGTTTTGCAACGGGCAAAAAAGATGACGGATTAAAGGATATGATATTAAATCTGTATGATTTTGCCATGAGCTATCCATGGCCGAAAGAATGGCTTAGAAATATTCTTTCCTGTTATCGGTTTGAAGATTTCGCAGAATTGGAACAGAAGGAGTGGATGCAGGCCGGCGCAGCCTATCTGAAAAATATGTTTTCTAATCTTTGCCAGATTGCGCAGGACAATATCCGGATTGCATCAGAGAGCGACGGACCGGAATATCTTTTGGGAACAGTCCGAAACGATCTGATGCAAATGGAGCGTTTAAATGCAGCGGGAACATACCGGCAAATGTTGAAGGCATTGTCAGAGCTGAGTTTTGGCAGGCTGCCTTCTTCCAGAGGATATGAGGGAAGCAAAGAAAAATTAGACTGGGTAAAAGAACAGCGGGATCAGATCAAAAACGCGATAAAAAAGATTCAGGCAGATTTCTTTTTTGCAGAGGAAAAAGAGATCTTAACACGGCTTTCTGCCATGGAGCCTGTAGCAGAAGAGCTGATGCGTCTCACAGAGGAATTTATGGACGCCTTTGATAGGAAAAAGAGAGAAAAAAATCTGTTGGATTTTAATGATCTGGAACATTTTGCCCTGAAAATTTTAATCAATGAAACCACGAAAGAACCTACTGAGGCGGCGCTCCAATGCAGAAAGCTGTATGCAGAAGTGATGATTGACGAGTACCAGGACAGCAATCTGGTGCAGGAAAGTCTTCTGTCTGTTGTTTCCAAAGAAGCGGAAGGCGTATACAATCGTTTTATGGTGGGAGATGTCAAACAAAGCATTTACCGATTCCGTTTGGCGAGACCGGAGCTTTTTATGGAAAAATATGATACTTATTTTTCGGATGAGGAAGAGAGCGGGAATGAGAAAAAAGAAAGCTGTCAGAAAATTGAGCTGCGGAAAAATTTCAGGAGCCGAAAGGAAGTTCTTGCTATTACAAATGATATTTTTTACCGCATTATGAAAGCGGATCTGGGCAGAATCAATTACGATGCATCTGCAGCTTTATATCCGGGAGCAATTTATGAAGAAAGTGAAGATATGAAGGCGGAGCTGATCGTGGCAGATTCCAAAGATGAACTTTTAGAAGAGGCCGAACTGACAGATCCCATCCGCTTAGAGGCTGAACTGACAGCATCCAGAATCCGCAGAATGATACGGGAGCAAAAGGTAACAGACAAAGCAACCGGGCGTCTCCGGCCCGCCGTATATTCGGATATTGTTATTTTGCTGCGGAGTTTCGGCAAATATGCAGATACTTTTATGGAAGTAATGGAAGAGAAGAAAATACCTGCCTATGCGGATTCCAAAACAGGTTATTTCAAAACCATAGAGATTCAGACAATCTTAAATTTGTTAAAAATTCTGGATAATCCCAGGCAGGATATCCCTCTGGCAGCAGTGCTGCGTTCTCCTGTGGGAGGTTTTTCAGATGAAGAACTGGCTCTGCTGAAGGCTTTTGGAAAGAAAAAATCTTTCCACAGATGTATTTTGGAACCGGAGGGGGAAGAACTGCCTGAAGACCTTTCCCAAAAATTGAACGGTTTCCTGGAGAAATTAACTTCTTACCGGGAACTGGTTACAAAGCTTTCCATTCATGAGCTGTTGTATTACATTCTGGAAGATACCGGTTATGCCCGGTATGCAGCTGCCATGCCCGGCGGAGAAAGACGAAAAGCAAATATTGAAATGCTTTTGGAAAAGGCGGCTGCCTATGAAAAAACAAGCTATCGAGGATTGTTTCATTTTATCCGGTATATGGATAAACTGCAGAAATATGAGGTGGATTACGGAGAGGCAGATGTGGTGGGCGAAAATGCCAATGCAGTGCGGATTATGACGATTCATAAAAGCAAAGGGCTGGAATTTCCAATTGTTTTTGTGTGCCAGACGGCGAAACAGTTTAATCGTATGGATGTCAGGAGTCAAATGGTCATTCATCCGGATTTGGGAGCTGCTTTGGATTATAGGAATCCAAAACTGCGGATAAAAGGAGCAACTCTTTATAAAAAAGCAGTTGCAAAGCAAATGGAACTGGAAAGTCTGGGAGAAGAGCTTAGAGTGCTCTATGTGGCTTTTACCAGAGCAAAAGAAAAACTGGTAATTACAGGCGTGGAAAAAGGGATTGGGGAAAAAATCGAAAAATTAAAGAGGAGGCGGATGGGGGAGCTTTCTTTTTTTCTCCGGGCAGGAGCAAATTCTTTTCTGGACTGGATTCTGCCGGGAATGATTGCAGCGGAAGACGATGATTTGATTCAGGTTTGGGATGTGCAGAATCTGGTGGAGGAAGAAACCATAAGCAGGATCAAAGAGGCAGAAGGATTTGATTTTTTGCTGCAGCAGGCAGGCAGAGAAGACAAAGAGGCGGATGCTTATGTAGAGGAGCGGTTGTCTTACCGCTATCCCTGCCGAATGGAAACAAACCGAAAAACCAAGTATTCTGTGTCGGAATTAAAGCATCGTGCCATAGAAGCATTCTTTGAGGAAGAAGAAAGGGGAGAAAATCCTTTTGCCGAAGGAGAGATCATTCCTTATATTCCCCGGTTTGCCGGAGGAGAGACGGAAATTAACAGAGGGGCGCTGCGGGGAAGCGCGATGCACCGAGCGGTGGAATGTCTGCCGATTGTAAAACTGGCGGGGAATAAAAATCTAGATCAGGAATTGGATATATGGATTGCAAAGATCGTGGAAAAAGGACTTATGACGGAAGAGATGCGGCTGCTTTTAAATAAAGGAAAACTGGAGCGTTTTTATCAGTCGACCCTTGCTCTTCGGATGAAAAAGGCGGAAGAGAGAAAGGAGCTGTATCTGGAACAGCCTTTTGTTATGGGGCGTCCGGCGGATGAGATTGAAAAAGACGGCAGTGATACCATGGTGTTGATACAGGGGATTATAGATGCGTTTTTCTTGGAGGATCAGGAGATTGTGCTGTTGGATTATAAGACGGATATTGTGAAAAGCGAGAAAGAGCTGGCAGACCGGTATCAGAGGCAGTTAGAATGGTATCAGAGGGCTTTGGAGGACAATTTGGGGATGAAAGTGAAGGAGAAACTCATTTATTCTTTTTGTTTGGAGAAAGTGATTTCGGTTTTGTAAATTGGAATTTTGAAATTATTTAAGGAGCAGTTATGAAATATATACTAGCCTCCGCATCGCCGCGGAGAAAAGAGATTTTAGAGCAGATTGGATTGGAATTTGACATTATTCCCGCCAAGGGAGAAGAAGAGATTCGTTTTACCAGGCCGGAAGAAATCGTTATGGATCTTTCCGGACAAAAGGCTGAGGAGGTTGCAGGGCAGCGGAGAAAAGAAATGGTTCCGGAGTTGATTATCGGCGCAGATACCGTAGTTGCAAAAGACGGTGTTATATTGGGGAAACCGAAGGACGAAGCGGATGCATACCGGATGCTTTCGATGCTGCAGGGCAGCAGTCATAAGGTGTATACAGGAGTGACTTTTATCCTGAGAAAAGAATCCGGGGTGCAGAGGCACAGTTTTTTTGAAGAGACAGAGGTTTTTATGTACCCTATGAGCGAAGAGGAACGCCGTTGGTATATTGCTACCAAAGAACCTTTTGACAAAGCCGGAGGATATGGAATACAGGGCAGATGCGCTGTGTTTATCAAGAAGATTCATGGAGACTACCAGAATGTGGTAGGACTTCCGGCAGCGGGCATTTATCAGAAATTAAAAAAGCTGGGCATTGATATTTATGAAGAATCATAATATACTGTTACTATTCAGATGTGGGTTTCATAGTAATGGAATGTATTTTACAGAAATAAAACGAATTGACAGGGGGTTATTCTATGGAAACATATGATGAAGAATGTTTAGAGGTATTTTTGGAAAAGCAGCTGCAGTTATTCCGTGAGGAGGTTGTATCTAATCTGGAAGAAGCAGAGGCATTTTTGGAAGACTGCATGGCAGTGGTCTGCCAGAATTTAAAAGAAGTGAAAGCATACTTTGAAGAAGCCGGCATGGATATTTCCGGTATGAGCGATCAGGAAATCGAAGAAGCCAGTGAAGTATTTCCATTGCCGGATGGAAGATATTTGATTGTGGAAGGATAAATGTGAAAGAAAAAGAGAAGTTGGAGCACGTATGAAAAAAAAGAAAAAGAGAATACTTACAGGAATTCTGGCAATGACTCTTTTACTTGGGGGCTGCAGGATTGGAGGCAGAGAAGTTGTTATTACAGGAGGACTGGGGAGTCAGGATGTATTTCGGATCGGCGGAGAGTCCTGTGAACTGACAGAGGCAAAAGTTTATCTTGCCAATTATCAGAATATCTATGGGAAAAGTTATGGAATCGACCTGTGGGAGCGGGGATTTCATAAAGACAAATTAACAGAATACATCAAAGAAATTGCCCTTTCTGAAATGAGCCGGATTGTATGCATGGATCTGCTGGCATCGGAACAGGAAATATCTCTCAGTGAAGAGGAAAAACAGAAGATTGAACATGCAGCAAAAGAATATTATCAGTCTTTGACAGAGGAAGAAAAGGAATTTACAAATGCATCTGAATCGGATATTAAGTCTATGTATGAAGATTATGTCCTTGCCGATAAAGTATACAAGTCTCTTACCGCAGGGATTGATGCAGAAGTCAGTGATGATGAGGCCAGGATCATGGAAGGAATGCAGATTTATGTCAAAAGTAAGAAAAAGGCAAAAGAAGTAGAGCAGAAATTAGCGGCAGGGGAAGATTTTGCTGCAGTTGCCAGCAACTACAACAAGAAAACAGTGATTGAGATTACTTTTGGAAGGGGAGAACTGCCCGTAGAAGTAGAAAGAGCTGCTTTTGAACTGGATAACGAAGAAATTTCGTCCTGCATTGAAGCGGAAGAAGGATACTATTTTATCAAATGCATCAATAAATTCGACGAAGAGCTGACGGATGCCAACAAATTCAAGATTGTGGAAACAAGAGAAAAAGCCGCTTTTGATGATGTATATGAAGAATTTGTCTCCGGACTGGATTCCAAGCTGAATGCCAAAGCGTGGGAGGATATTACACTGGTGACTGACGGCAGCATTACCACGGACAGTTTTTTTGAGATCATAACAGATGCAATGAATTAAATGCTGCATATAATAGAAAAAACAGTTTGGATATAAAAATGGATATTTATGTGGTCAAAGCCGGTGATACAGTGGATATGATTGCCAAATCTTATTCAGTGCCTTCGGAAGAAATTATTTATACGAATCAGATGATTCCGCCTTTTGCCCTGGTGATCGGGCAGGCGCTTTTGATACCCACAGAAGAAGAATATATAGAAAAACCACCGGCAAGGATAAACGGATATGCCTATCCTTTTATCAGTAATTGGACTCTGCGTCAGACTCTGCCTTATCTGACAGAGCTGTCGGTGTTTTCTTATGGGTTTACAACAGACGGCAATTTGATTCCACCGGCATTGGATGATACATTTATGATTCAGCAGGCATATGAATTCAACACATTGCCGATTTTGACGCTGACGCCCTTTGGAGAAGACGGACAGTTTAATAATTATCTGATTCACAGTGTAGTGCAGTCAAAAGAGGCATCTACAGAACTGATTTCAGCATTGATGAATATGGTGATTGGAAAAGGATATGCAGGCGTGGACATTGATTTTGAATATATTTTGGCAGAGGACCGGGATGCATTTACAGAATTTGTCCGTCAGACAGCGGATGCAATGCACAGTATCGGAAGACAGACCTCCGTTGCTCTGGCGCCGAAACAGTCTGCCGATCAGAAAGGACTTTTGTATGAAGGAAAGGATTACGGAGGTCTTGGGGATGCGGCGGATTATGTATTGCTGATGACGTATGAATGGGGATATACGTATGGTCCGCCCATGGCAGTCGCTCCTGTTTTTCAGGTGAAAAAAGTGTTGGATTATGCAGTGACGGAGATTCCCAGAGATAAGATTCGTCTGGGAATACCTAATTATGGCTATGACTGGCCCCTCCCGTTTGAAAAGGGCGTTACAAAGGCAAAAACCATTGGAAATGTGGAGGCAGTGCAGATTGCGGCAGTTCATGGCGCAGAGATTTTATTTGATGAGAGAGCGCAGTCGCCTTATTTTTATTATGAGGCAGGGGGAGTTCGCCATGAAGTGTGGTTTGAAGATGTAAGAAGCATGCAGGTGAAGTTTGATTTGATCAAAGAATATGATTTAAACGGAGCAGGATATTGGCAGATTATGCAGTTGTTTCGGGCAAACTGGGAACTGCTTGAGAATCAGTTTGAGATTGTGAAGGCAGTTTGAATAGAGAAAGATAAAAAAGGAAGGAAGAGAAACGTTTGGAAGTGGAAATAACCGCAAAGATAAATGAAATATTTGACGATTGTGCATATCGCATTGTGTTAAGCAAAGCCGGGAAAGGATCAGAGAATAAATATAACAAAATTGTGCTTGTATGCAAGGATCTATATTATCAGGCGGAATGCTTTACAGAAAAACAGGCGTTTCATTTTAATTATACGATAGATGAGGCAGTTCATTTTTGTAAAAAAATGTTTGGCATCGATTTTCTTCAATTAAATGCCTGGTCAGACAGATGGGAATATCAGTTTTCTGTTACAAAAAAAGGAAAAGTATTCTTTAAGCGAAAACAGGCAAAATCGGATGGAGTTCCGAAGAGGCAGACAGAGCATAATCGAAAGAAGAAGTATTTGCTGCCGGAAGGAGAAATCATACCGCCTCTTAGGGATATGGGAGTGATCACAGAACAGGGGAAGATTATTTCTCATATGCAGGATAAATATAAACAGATCAATCGTTTTTTAGAGGTGATAGACGATGCTGTTCGCAGTTATTTATATGAATCCGATCAACCATTAAAGATTGTGGATTTTGGATGCGGCAAATCTTATTTGACTTTTGTTTTGTATTATTATTTTCATGAAATAAAGCATATGAATGTGAATATGACAGGCCTTGACTTAAAAGAAGAAGTGATTGCAAAGTGCAATGATACAGCAAAAAAATACGGCTACGAAAATCTTACATTTCAAGTAGGAGATATCGGCTGTTATACAGATTCCGTTCCGGCAGATATGGTCATTACGCTTCATGCATGTGATACGGCAACCGATTATGCACTGTTTCACGCCATTCGGTGGGGAGCCGGAATGATTTTTTCTGTTCCCTGCTGCCAGCATGAACTGAATCAGCAGTTTTTGCCGCAGGAATTGGAGATTATTGGAAGATATGGAATTGTAAAAGAGAGAACAATGGCTCTTTTTACAGATGCGATTCGTGCAAATTTGCTGGAGTGCTGTGGATATAAAACCCAATTGCTGGAGTTTGTGGATATAGAAAACACTCCCAAGAATTTGTTAATACGGGCAATTCACAGAAAAACAGAACCGGCACGGATCGATGTAATGCGCAAATACCATTCGGGTAAATCACATTATCAGGAAGTCAGGGAATTGATGGAGAAATTTCATTTGAATCCTACCTTGTATAAGCTGTTGGCCGAAGCCGGTTATATCAAAGAGGAGTGAGTTGCAGAGGAGATAAAATGTTTCAGGCAGAGCCAAAATCCGGCTCTGCCTTTGCTAATGAAAACTTCGGGATATCATTGATTATGCGAATTCTTATTTCGTCAGCAACATCATAATCTTATTGCTTCTGGCAACGAATTTCGTCATTGCCTCCGGAGACAGCGGCTGATTGCTCAACAAAGCAAGATCGTATAATTGTTCGCAGAAATCTGTTACGTATTCCGAATCTTTATTGTTAAGAAGATAGTTCACCAGTTCATGGTTGGTATTTAAGGTCAATGTCAAATCTGCACCGAACATGGAAGCATCCATGCCCATACCGCCCATAGAATACATCTTCATCATATCCTGCATGCGCCGTCCTTCCTCGGAAAGGGTAATCACAGAAGAGATGTTGGCGTCTTTTAGTTTTTCTACTTTAACTGTCAGCTTATCGTTGTTTAAAGCTTTGTGGAACACTTCGGAAAGAGTATCTGCAGCCTCTTTTAATTCTTCTTCGGAGCTTTCTTCCTTCAAAGACTCTGTCAGATCTGCATCAATCCGCATAAATTTGTATTTTTCATTTCGTCTCTCTAACTGGGAGATGAAAGAAGTGTCGATGTTGTGATCCAAAATCACTGCATTCATATCCTGTTCTTTAAACATCCGGATATACTGTCCCTGCTGGTTTAAATCAGTTACATAATAGATGATATTGCGGTCGTCTTTCTCTTCTGCTGCATCAGGATCAGCGTCCCCGGTCACGGTTTCTTTTGTGTTTTCTGCAGCATCTTCGGAAGTATTTTCGTTCTTTTCTTCCACTGGTTTGATCCATTCCGGCAGCGTCAGATACTTGTCATTGATATCTTTGAATAAGATGTAGTCGTTCATCTTGTCGCAGAATTTCTCGTCTTTTAAGCAGCCGAATTTGATAAAAGGACTAATGTCGTCCCAGTATTTCTCATAGGATTCCTTTTCTGTTTTGCACATGCCGATGAGTTTATCTGCAACTTTTTTGGTGATGTAATCAGAAATCTTCTTTACAAAGCCGTCGTTTTGCAGTGCGCTTCTGGAAACATTTAACGGCAGATCCGGGCAGTCGATGACGCCCTTTAACAGCATTAAAAATTCCGGAATGACTTCTTTGATATTGTCGGCAACGAATACCTGATTGTTATAAAGCTTAATAGTTCCCTCAATGGAGTCATATTCCGTATTGATTTTCGGGAAATAGAGAATGCCCTTTAAGTTAAAGGGATAATCCATATTTAAATGAATCCAGAATAACGGCTCTTTATAATCCATAAAGACCTTACGGTAAAAAGCTTTGTATTCTTCATCGGTACAGTCTTTTGGCGTCTTCGCCCAGAGTGGAGCTGTATCGTTTAATGGAACCGGCCGTTTTACGATCTTTAACTTCTCAGTCCTTGGAGATACTTCAACGATTTCTTTTTCACCGTTTTCATTTTCTTTTTCTTCTGTTTTGGCCTCTTCAATAATCGTTTCTACCACGGTATCTGTATCCAACTTGTCTGCCGGATCAATGGTTTCATATTCTGTTTCTGCATTTGCTTTCTTCAGGAAAATCGGAATCGGCATAAACGAGCAGTATTTTTCCATGACTTCCCTTGCCCGGTACTCGTTGGCAAACTCCAGACAGTCTTCATTTAAGAAGAGCGTGATCTTTGTTCCCACGCCTTCTTTGATGCCGTCGGTCATAGAAAATTCTGTGCCGCCGTCACATTCCCAATGTACGGCGTCTGCGCCTTTCCGGTAGGAAAGAGTATCGATGTGAACTTCATCTGCAACCATAAATGCAGAATAAAATCCAAGGCCGAAATGACCGATGATCTGATCGTCATTGGCTTTGTCTTTGTATTTTTCCAAAAAGTCATTGGCGCCGGAAAATGCAATCTGGTTGATATATTCTTCCACTTCGTCTGCAGTCATGCCGAGGCCGTTGTCGGTAAAGGTGAGGGTTTTGGCATCCGGATCTACTTCAATCTGAATCTCCGGCTTATAATCTGCGGGCAGTTCATATTCGCCCATCATATCCAGTTTTTTCAGTTTTGTGATCGCATCGCATCCATTGGAGATTAATTCACGATAGAAAATGTCGTGGTCGGAATAGAGCCATTTTTTAATGACCGGAAAAATATTGTCGCTGTTAATTGATAAATTACCATGTTTCTCTGCCATAGGAAAACACTCCTTTTCAAATTCATTTTTCTTTCTGCAATACATATTATAACTGAAAAATTGAAAAGTCAATAGAAAATTAGCACTCTTTTAGAAAGAGTGCTAACAAAAATGGAAAAAACCAGAAAAATCAAGGCTTAAAAGAATTATTAAAACTTTATAAAGTCTACTTGACCAGAAGTGGTCTAAGAGTTTATAGTAGCAAAGAGAGGTGTAAAAGATGATAATACTGAAGACGAATTTAGAATTAAAAGCGACCTTTGAAAGGTTGATTCGGACAATGAAAGAACCGGTGGAATGGACCGGCAATTTTGCAGTTGTGGGTGACTACTTGATTCTTCAGGGAAAGGTGCGTTCTTTATTTTTTAATTTTGAAACCAGGAAAGTAGTGACGAATTTAATTGATATTCCTGTTCAAGAAGAAGAGACGGTTGAGATTAAGGATCAGATTAAGATACAGAATACATTGAATATGGTATTGTATGCGTTTGGAAAATGGGGAATGATTCGGGGCGTCAAAGTAGAGCAGGATTATGCCCAGTTAAACAGGATATTTACGAAGGTTTTGCAGGAGTTTTCCATAGAACCGGGCTATTCCCTTGAGAATTTTCGTTTTTATAAAGACGGCATCCGTCTCAGTTATGAAGATGTGATACAGGCGGCCATTGAGTCCCGGGAAGATACTATAGAAGAAAGCCAGACAGAGAAAGAATCTTCCAGAGGACTTTGGCACAAGCTGGTCTGGAAGAAAAAGACAGCTGTTTTTTCAAAATCACAGACGACTTTTGAAGAACGACAGAAGATGCGGCAGGGCAACAATTTTTACATGGTGGGATATCACTGTCCAAAATGTAAAGAGCATTTGCATATGGTGGTATTTCCGGTGGGAAAAGAATTTCGTATTGAAACCTCAGAAGGCGGCGTGTTTTTGGCAAGGGCATATACCTGCAGCCGCTGTCATTCTTTTTATACGCCAAGACCGGAGAAACTGCTTTCTGAAGGAGACATCTATATCATGGAATTCTTAAATGATGAAGATGCTTACATGGATTATATGGAGCTTCTGGGAGCAAAAGGAGACCGTGTCTCCAACTATAAGTTTAATGAATTCGAGTCGGTGCGGAATCGAAAGGAACAGATGCAGGTTCAGAAAGAAGAAGATGCAGAGACGATTTGCAGCCATATAGATCAACTCACGGATGACAGGCTGGAAGAACTGGAAGAAAAGATAGAAGAAGGATTTTATCCCGAGAAGAGCATACCGCGTTTTGAAAAGACGCTGCAGCAGGAGAAGAAGAAACGTTCTTCTGCAAAAGAGAAAAAGAGTAAATCCAAAACAGATCAGGCAGCTTCAGAAGCATCCTTCGGGCATTCCTTTACGGGCGGAGATACCCACAGCAGTCAGGAAACAGCGAAACAGCGAGAAAACCCTGACAGTAAACCGTCAGCTGCAGAGCCTGTGATTTCAAATACAGATCAGACAGAGAGGAAAAAGGAGCAGGAGAGGAAAAAGGAGCAGGAGAGGAAAAAGGAGCAGGAGAAGAAAAAGGAGCAGGAGAAGAAAACTTCTCCGCAGGAAATTCCCGCTCCCAGACGGGAATCTGCCAAAAAGAGATACGAAGCGAAATGCAGATTGTTGGAAAGGCTTTCTCTTTCCCAGGTTGCCGGATTACGGAGGGAGCTTTTAGAGGATAAAAATCTCTATGATTCCGAAAAAGAGCCATTCCTGAAAGAACTAAAAAAGAAAGAACAGCAGCTGACCAGATCATATGTCAAAGATTTGGCTAAGAGCTGCATCCATCAGAATTATGCCGGCATTTGCCGTGCAATCGGAGAAATTGAAAAGGCCGAGCTGCCAGAGCAGGAGAAAGAAACCGTTTTAAGTCCCTTGTATACAAAGCGGAGCCACAGGGCGCAGTCAGAGGCGGAGGAGATTTTAAAGAAGATGCCGAAGCAGCTGAATATGAAACAATATAAGAGTTATATGGAGCGTTTGAAAGGCTATCCGGAGGCAGATCTTACAGCTTATGAAGATTATTTGGACGAAAAACGCAAAGAGGCAGAGCAGCAGGAAATTTCCAATATGATACGCCATGCCAGGACAAGCAATCGGAAAGGCTTGATGGATCTTATGGAGCAGTTGAAAAATCAGGATTTTGACGAGGAGCTATTAGAGCCCTATCTGCATCAGTTAGAAGATGATCTGCATGTTTTGGATGAAAATGCCATAGCGGAAATCTGTGGCAATCCTGCTCAGATGACGATTGCAGAGACTATGGAAGCATACCGGAAGTTAGAAGAGGGAGTTTTTTTGCCGGAATTAAAAACAAATGCTCTGGAAATGATGCGAAAGCGGCTTACAAAGTTAAAGACAGACGAATGTGAGCTTTTGGTTTGCAGGCTGCGTGACGGATTAGACGGCAGAATTAATAAAAACGACAGATATCATTATTATCCGGCGAGGAAGGTACTGGCCAAAGAGGCGGCGCCGGAGGAGTATGAAGTAATTCAGTATGCGCTGGATACTTATGGCGCTACAAGAGGAGAATTTGAATATCCGATTCTTGTGGTGGATACTTCCAGAGACCGATCCGGCAAGGAAGGTATGATATTGACGCCGGAGCATATTTTTTACCGGACAATGCTAAATGCATATGTCGTGCCTGTCGGGGATGTTCGCAAGTTAAATTCGCAGACAGGATTTTTCCATTCGGGACTTTTTCTGGAACTGCATAATGGGGAACAGATTAAGATCCCTTATGCAGTAGACAAGAAAGAATTGACGGCGTGGGGAAACTGCCTGGAAGAATTTATTCATTATCTGCAGGAAAAACCGGATTCCAGAAAAGTGACTTATCTTGCCAAAGAAAAGCATGAGACGATTTGTTGTTTTCGCTGCGGATATTCGTATAAGGGCGGTAATGTATGTCCCAAATGCGGCTATAAAATGAATCAGTGATATCCTTCGGGTATCCCTTTATGTGCTGTAGTATGCACAATGATTCGTAGTGAAAGGAGATTAGCATGAAAAGAATATTTCTGATCGTACTTGACAGTGTGGGAATCGGAGAGATGCCGGATGCATCCGAATACAACGATGCCGGAAGCAATACGCTTCTGACTGTTTCAAGAAGCAGATATTTTTCCATGCCGAATATGCGTAAGCTGGGGCTTTTTAATATAGATGGAGTAGATATCGGGGAAAGAGAGCCGAAACCCAGAGGTTCTTATGGGCGTATGAAAGAATTGTCCAAAGGAAAAGATACGACGATTGGCCACTGGGAGATTGCGGGATTCGTTTCCGAAGCGCCTCTTCCTACATATCCAAAGGGCTTTCCCCGGTCAGTGATGGAAGAGTTTAAAAAGAGAACCGGGCGGGGCGTACTTTGCAATAAGCCATATTCCGGAACAGAAGTAATTCGGGATTTTGGAGAGAAGCATTTGAAGACAGGAGATCTGATTGTATATACTTCTGCAGATTCTGTATTCCAGATTGCAGCCCACGAAAAACTGGTTCCGGTGGAAAAATTATATGAATACTGTAAAATTGCCAGAGAAATGCTGAAAGGAGAACACGGGGTAGGCCGTGTCATCGCCAGACCATTTACAGGAGAGCAGGGGAAATTTGTCCGGACTGCAAGACGGCATGATTATTCTTTAGAACCGCCGGGAATTACTATGTTAGATCAACTGCAGGCGGAAGGTTACGACGTAATTTCCGTGGGAAAAATCGTAGATATTTTTGCAGAACGAGGCATTACGGAATACGTGCGTACGGCGGGCAATGAAGAAGGAATCGAACGGACTTTGGAATATATGAATCAAGATTTTGAAGGGCTGTGTTTTACGAATCTGGTGGATTTTGACATGCTCTATGGACACAGGAATGATATAGACGGCTATGCAAAGGCATTGACCTATCTGGACGCCCAGATTCCGAAACTGTTAAAACGCATGAGAGAAGGGGACGTCCTGATGTTTACGGCAGATCATGGATGTGATCCGGGAACGGCGTCTACAGATCATTCAAGGGAATATACGCCGTTTCTTATGGTGGGGAGCCAGATTCCTTCCGGCATCAATTTCGGAACGAGAGAAGGCTTTTGTGATATTGCGGCAACGATCCTGCAGCTGTTCGGGCTGCCGGTGCAGTGCCGGGGCGAAAGTATGATTTAGGAGAAGACGCAGATCTGCCGCAGATGATGCAGCGCCTAATGGAAGAATATGTTGAAGAAGTCAAAAAAACAGAGGATATCCATATTCGTTGAAATAGGATATCCTCTGTTTTTTTATTTATTTTTTAATCTTAACCGTCTTTGCCTGTCCTTTCTTAGAGAGGATCTTGACATAATTTTTGTATTTGGCAGACGGAACTTTGATGACTGCTTTTTTGTGAATTCCTTTAAAAGCATTTTTTCCAACTGTTTTTAAAGACTTGCTCTTGATGGTGATGGTTTTAAGAGCCTTGCATTTTTGGAATGCTTTTTTGCCGATGGATTTCAATGCGGTACTTTTCATGGTTATTTTTTTCAGTTTTACACATCCTGCAAATGCACTGTCTCCAATGGTCTCTACATTTTTCCCGATTGTAGCTGCTGTGGCATTTTTGAAGTTTTTAAAAGCGGATGCCGCAACGGAGGTTACTTTGTAGGGTTTCTTGTTAAGGATAATCGTATCGGGTACGACAATTTTGGTCAGGGTATTGTTTTTCTGCACTGCGACTTCCACAGTGGCGGCGGTAAGGCTTGTAACCCTGTATGCAAGACCTTCATAGGAATAGATCTTGTTTTCCTCGACAGCCGGAGGAGTTTTGAGGTCCGGATCCGGATTCGTCGGAGGATCGTCTTTCGGCGGCTCAGCATTGTTTTTCTCCCACACAGCCGTCAGGGTTGTATCCGCCGATCCCATTTTGTAGCGGCTGCCCGCAGTATAGGTGTTGGTTCCGTCTGTCCATCCCTTGAAGGTATATCCTGCTTTTTCAGGAATGTACTTCGGCAGACGGATAAATCTGTTTTCGGAAGCGGGGACTGACACGGAGGGAGCGCCATTGCCTTCCAGTGTAATCGTGTGTACCGATTCTTCTGTATTGGTAATGATTTCATACAGTGTCGGAATCGTACCTTCCGGCCAGGTTACAGTTAGAGATAAAATATCTTCCTGACCGTTAAAACAGAAGGTTGAAGTACCGTCGCACAGCGTACCTAAGGTTTCTGTTCTGATATTTTTCCCGTCGTAAATTTCTGCTGTTACTTCTGCATTGGTAATCTTGCTGGCATTCTGCAGGAAGGTTGCGGAAGTGAGTCGGGTATTTTCCGTTAGAGTATATGTTACAGATGCAGTTCCGTCTGACGGTTCATCGGAAGTATATACGGTAGAGATATCGCCGTCTACGATGTTGTCCAGATTGCCGCTTAAGTTCGTGCCCATGATTTTTCTGATGGGAAGATCTGTAGACTCAATATCTTTGTTAAATTCAATTTCGTTGATGCGTAGTTTATAACCGTTGTTTTTGGTTATTTGAATTTTCAGGTAACGCGCATATCTGCCGTCTAAATCAGTTTTGCTGATGGTGATATATCCATTGCTTTCTGTGCGGTCTGCGCCAGTGGCAGTAATGGTTCCGTTATTTTCGGCAATTGTTATAATCGGATCACCCCATGTTTGGTTATCGGTAGAGAGATAGAAAGCAGCATTATAAAACTTAGGATTAGGATTGCTTCCATTAGGACCCTGCCCCTGTGTAATCATCAGATTATAGAGGGGGGCTTTTACTCCAAGATCAATGATAATAAACTGATCGCTTTTCTGTGCTACATTTGTCCAAATATAAGTTCCTATATCTCCGTCAAAGAGAGAGCTCCAGTCGCTGGAACCATTCGCTTCATCAAGCGTAGAAAATTCCGGATTGTAATCTGAGACAGCCGGATGGACGGTAACGATGGATACGGTAACGGCAAACTCTGCAGGAGCAAAGCTGACGTTAGAGTTCGTTTTGTTATACAGACGCACATAACGGGCGCCAATCCCCTCTACATTGGAAGGCATAGGCTGCCAGACAATCCCGTTTTGGGAGTATTCCAGTGTCAGCGCGGATGCAGAAGCAGGGGTTGTAATGTTTTTCAATCCCGCCAGATCATCCATTTTGATGCCGACGTATTCTCCAGCTGCAAGAGAGATCTCGCTGTTGGAAGAAAGACGGTAAGTCAGATTGCTTTTCTCCACGGCAATGTCTGAGGAGACATGTTCGCTTTTAATCGGACCGTAGGAAATTTCTTCTTCTTTTGGTTCTGCTCCGTTCACTGTAAATTCACGAATATGCGTCCAGTAATCAGGTTTTACGGTCGTTCCGTTTTCTCCGGATGTTCCCGCTTTTGTCAGTCTCAGGCGGATAAATCTGGCCTGTACATTGGAAAGTTCTTCTTCTGTGACAAGAATCTGCCTGGGGGCGCTGTCGTTTGTATATTCCTTTATAGATGTCCAGTCATCTTCATTTCCGGTTTTAGAATATTCTAAAACGGCATTGTGATAAAAATTATTATCAGTGTCGCTTTCTGCCTGAAGAATATCAATTCTTCGGATGGGAATGACCTTTCCAAGATCCGCTCCAAAGTAATCACCGGTTTTCTGTTGTCCATCGCCAAATGAACTCTGATATTTGGCAGCCGTGTTTTCGTTTTCGTCAAAGATTTTGGAAGATTCGGCGGAATCTGTTGTTTCTGCTCCGTGTATTTTTGCATAAAAAGATGCAAATGAAGAATCCGGAACGTTAATGGAAGGATCTATATAAGGAAGGATAATATTTTTTGCAGTGGAAATTGTTTGGTTAATGAAAGGAACCAGACGTTTGCTGCCAGCCAGAGAGGCTACCCATATATTATCATGTGGGACATAATACGTATGTGTATTATATGTACTCATAGCCTGGCTCGCAAGGCCAAGGTTGTTCCATGCACCGTCGATATCATCCGCTTCCAGATCGAACAGAGCCTGCAGAATGGCTTCCCCTGCCGTTGCAGCATCAGAGAGCGACAAAAGCCAGGTATCCAGATTGTCTATCAGTGTCTGATTTTTGCACTGTTCCCGAAAGACAGTCACTGCAGATATTATATTGGAAAATTCGTTTTTTAGCTTTTGCGCATCGGAATCAGCAGATATCGGTTGCCTTTTCTGAATTTTTGCGCTGACGCGCTCCAGGGTTTCTTTTAAATATTCTGATTCCGGGAATCCGTTCGGAACCCTTCCGGAGTTTGGACAATTTGCCACATTTCTTGCAATGGTAAGATAAGCGCTGTATACTTCCGGCTGCAGATATTTAAATGACGATTCCCAAATGTTATCTGCCTGTTCAGTATATGCATGATTGTTCCAGAAGAGGGATCCAAGCTGGAACAACGCCACTTTAGAAGGTTCCGAAAAAAGACAGGGATTCGATACGGCGCCTGCCAGATTTGTCACGTTATCTTCAACATAGTGGGTAATGTTCCCAAGATAGATGCCGGACTTTGCATGTTCATTGACCGGATAATTCAGCCAGAATACAATTTCATGATTTGTCTTTTCTCTTACATAATCTACGGTTGTCTGGGTAATGGGAGAATTTACGCCGGCGCCTGTCCAGAATAATTCAACGGAGCTGTCAAGGTCACGCATAGCGGCAAGCTCATTCTGATTGCCGTTCCCGTAATATCCGTCCATACAGTAAATCAGATTTCCGCAATTATTTGGTTCAATAAAGTCAGCCTGAATTCGATTGACAAAGGTAACAACCTGTTCATAGGAACCGCTGGGAAAGTCGTCGTTGAGCAAAGCAAATTTGCGTACGCCCAGATCATAGAGATCTTGGAATTTTGCAATACAGGAATCCACTCTCTGGTTAAATACGGTCTGATATGTGGAATCTGTAGATGCTGGCAGATTTTTAAAAATATGTTCACAATGAACGGCCCATGCATATTTTACTTTTGTCTGTTCCCCGACCTCAACCAGATGTTTGATCTTTTGACGTTCATCCTCCGGATAAGGTTCATTCCATTTGCTTCTGTGATAGGGGTCGCTTTTGGAAGCATAGATATAAGTGTTCATTTTTACATCTCTTGTCGATTTCATTAAGCTTTCACGGCCTTCATAATCCCAGATGCCGTACATTCCTTCGATATAGCCGCGGGTTCTCATCGTGGCATAATCCTCAATCTGTACATTTAAAAATTTGTTTCCGTTAAAAGAAGAAAACATCATCTGCAAAGTGGCAAGACCATAATATGCTGCATCGGTATCCTTGCCGAGGATGACAATTGTGCCGTTCTGTGCGCTTAACAGATATGCGTCTGTCTTTTCAAAAAGTCCGGAAGCGTCTTCCTCTTCTTCCGATGATTCTTTTAGGGTAATATGATTTTCCGCCCATTTGTCCACAACGCCGCCGCTGCCCTTAATTCCCAAAAGAATCTGGCTTCCGCTTCCGACTGTCTGGGACTCGGATTTCGTTCTGCCGTAATCCGTAAGAATTTCATCCAGAAAATCAATGGTATAGCCATCAATACCGTCTTCGCATACGACAGAGATATTTGTTTCGAGAGAGAAAGAGCCTCCCATGCTATAGTCAATATCCTGTGGGATCGGATAAATCGCATATGCGTCATCAGTTGATGCATAGCCGTCCTGAAGAATTTCTTCGGCTTTTGACGGTGGCTCAAAAGCGGATGTCGGGACGCTTGTAAGCAGCAGACCGGCTGCCAGTATGAGACTGATCAATTGTTTTGTTCTTTTCATACAAAACCTCCTCTATGAATAATATCTATCATTGTAACATTTTTACGATAAATTTGCATTAAAAAAGATAGATTTTTTGAAAATTTGACAAGGATGATTCTGTAAGACAGATTGAATTCATGTATTGCCCATGGTAAAATAAAAAAGCGTATGAAAATCAAAAAAGAGAAAAGCCGCAGTTTTGGCATTTCAGACGCGTCATAATAAAAATTAAGAGGAAACACACAAATTAGAAAAGAGGAAGAAGCATGAAAAAAATATTAGTGGTTGTAGATATGCAGAATGATTTTGTGAACGGAGCGCTGGGAACAAAAGAGGCAGAAGGGATTGTGGATTATGTGGTTTCCAAAATTAAGGATTTCGACGGCGAAATCATTGCTACTATGGATACCCACGGACAAAATTATCTGGAAACGGCGGAAGGAAAGAAACTGCCGGCGCCTCATTGCATTAAGATGACGCATGGGTGGCTTTTAAATGAAAAGGTATTTGACGCACTGTCCGGCAAAAATTATAAAATAATTGAAAAAAAGACTTTCGGCGCCAAAAAACTGGTAAAAGAGCTGCACAGAAAAAAATACAAAGAGGCTATGGAAATTGAATTTGTGGGGCTTTGCACCGATATCTGCGTGGTATCCAATGTGCTTTTGGCAAAGGCGTATTTCCCGGAGGCAAAGATATCTGTGGATGCGAAAGGCTGTGCAGGTGTAACGCCGCAATCACATCAGGCGGCGCTTGAGACAATGAAAATGTGCCAGATTGACGTGATGGAAGCATAAAAATGGCAGAAATTTGATGATTTTCACGTGGAATGAATGTTTATTTTTGTGCAGAACCTGTATTATATTAGAGAAGAAAGGTATTTTTTGACAAAACATACAAAATTTAAGTGAATTTTTATATAAGTTTTTGAATTATCCGCATAAACACTATACTTATAAGCAATTTCATAATTGCAAAAACATTCATTTTACCACGAATTTACCACGATTGAATAAGCCTTGATATGACAATAAAACTGATAAGGGAGATAGCACATGAAAGCTGTGTATCTCCCTTTGTTCATGCTAAATGACTACTTTACTCTGATTTCAAACTTCAAGATAGCTTTCATCATTTCCGCATGGATTTCTCCTTTTAATTCTTCATCAACTTGCATAAGTAGAGCACCATTTGCGTGATAGCATGGTCGTAAGCATACTTTGGAGATATAAGCGTTATAAAAATCTAATATTTCTCTGATTGCCTTTTCATCTCCGCTGGTCGCTTTGCAAATGAGGTTATAAGAGGGATAACCATAATTTTTTTTCATTTGTTCTATTTCCTTTCGTTTAATAACTTCTGTAATTTCTTTAGTCCTCTATCCCGTCTGCTGTTAATAGCAGAACGTGATACATGATACAATTCTGAAATTTCTCTGTCATTCATGCCTTGAAAGAAATGTAACAAGATAGCAGTACGCTGTTTTTCTGTCAATTCTTGTAAAGCTATACCCAGCTCTTCATTAGATACACGAATTGTAAAATTCAAAACTTGAAATGATGTAAAATCAAAAAAATATTCATCGTTTATGCCATGTTCAACACGTTTCATTTCAGACAATTCACAAAACAAAATTTCATGCCTAGAACGTCTTGCAATTTGTCTTCTGTGGCTTGATAATGTACCTTTTATCAAAATCATCATCAAAGCATTAAACTGTAAACAAACAGCTTTCTCAAAAGAAGATGTTCCCATAATCTCACCCCCTTTCCGCAAAAGCCTAAATATATAAACGGAAAATATTAAATACCGTTTATACCGTTTTAGAGGATATATAGAAAAGAGTGGTGCTTTGAAAAAAGCCCGAACAAAACATATAGTTTGTACGGGCAACACATTATTACATTATTCTTTTTTTATTGTAAGGTATTTTAAAAAGCGTGACGGTACGCTTGTAAGTTCTTCAAAAGTACCTCGTTCAATAATCTCTCCATTTTCCATATAAATAATATTATCGTATAATTCTAACAGTTCTTTTTTCAAATTATGAGTAATGGTAATGATTGTCAAGCCCTCTATCTTTAACAAATGATTTTCAATGTCATAGGCTGTCTGCATATCAATAGCAGAAGTACCCTCATCTAATATCAGAATGGGTTTGTTTCTTATTAAAGCACGTGCTACTGCAATCCTTTGCTTTTGTCCTCCTGAAAGATTAGAGCCGTTTTCTCCTGCTTCATAGAGTAACCCCTCTGGAAGTTTTTCGATAACGTCATTTAAACCACTGGCTTTTACAGCCTTATCTATGGACTCTTTGGAATAGTCTTCATGTAGGCAAATATTATCGTAGACACTCTCATTAAACATATAGATATTTTGGTGAATGATAGAAGATAGTTGAACAATATCATTTTCATTCATCATATTTAAGTCGGTATTGTCATAAAGGATTTTTCCGCTATATTCGGTGTAATATCCAGCCAAGAGTTTCACTAAGGTTGTTTTCCCACAACCACTTTTTCCTACGATTACATATTTTTTTCCTTTTTCAATATGAAGATTTATCTTGTCTAAAACTCTGTTTTGTTTCTCATAAGCAAAAGATAAATTGCTGATGGAAACAACGCTGTTAAATGTAGCTGACTGCTTTTTTGGTACTTCATTCAATTCATATTTGGATAATACTGTAAGCTTTTCTATAATCGGTTGTATGCTTTTGATTTTTGGTATATTCGTAAATATCATAATCAACGGATTAGCTAGATTACTGCTTACTTGTACCATACCCAACAGAGTTCCCACAGTTATACGCTCTGTAATGATAAAATAGGCAGATAGAAACAGAACAACTATTTGAACCATGAGTGCAAGAAAGGAAGATAAGCCCTCATTCAATGCAAATAATTTGTCAACACTATATTTAGTATGGATTGTATCACTATTTTCTTTATCGAATTTTTGTATTACATATTGTTTCATCGAATAAGATTTAATAATTTCAAATCCAGATAAAATATCTTTTAATTTGGTTGTAAAATCTGCTAATTGTGAAGAAAGTGTATTTTGCCTTTTTTCCAACTCTTTACCTAATAGACTTGGAACAAGAAACATCAAAGTAATTGCAACAAATACAACGATAGTTACAATAACATCAAAATAAATCATCAATACAAAGGAAGAAATAAAAATAACAGTATATTGAACTACTTCAAAGAATGGGAGTAAAAAGTTATCTTCTATCATTTTTACGTCATTTGTAATAATGGATAGATAATCGGCAGTATTCCTTTTTCCGAAATCTCCCATACTTTGACTAACTATCCCTTTAAATACATCAGTTCGAATTTGCTTAATGATTTTGCAAGTAATCCTTTTGCTAAGCAAGGATTGAAGATATAGAAAAATTCCCAGCATAACAAAATAAAAAATGGAGAACAAAACCATTGGAATAAATTGTTGCATATTCTTTTCCACAGCTATGTCTAATAAGTTCTGTAAGAGTACAGCCATAAATACATACCCTAGGGAAGCAATTATGCTTGTTAAAATAGTGAAAAGAAGTAATACCTTGTTTTGTTTCATGTATATTTTCATAAAATCCTCCTTAATCATAATTATACATGGTGTATGTATGTATAATTTTAAAAATAAAATTGCCTTTCGACAATCTTATTTTTGCTAAGCGTTTTCCTTACATAATCTAACTACTTCATCATCAATTATCGGAAGCCCCAAATTATCCATGATTTTTTTAATCATTAAAAATTTTTCCCATGCTTCATCTTCTGTCACCATATATATGGTGGGTATTGACCAAAAGTTAGTTAAAAGGACAAATAACTCTGCTAATAGTCTTGAATGTTTTGTTTGTATAGAACCGTCTTTTATTCCTTCTTCTATTAGTTCTTGATACATAGGAACTAGCTCTTTGTTACTTTCTATCAATTTCTTTAAAAAAGCAGGACTTTCCATAAGCTGCATAGAAGCAATGCTTAATTTATGGTGTTCTGTATCATCAAAAGATGTCTTCATAACAAATTTTAGTTTTTCTAAACCATTTAGCTCTTTATGTTGTTTTGCCTTTTCAAAAGGATTTATTTCATCAAAAAGTTTTTCGCATAACGCTTCAAATACTTCCTCTTTGGACTTAAAGTGATGATAAAAAGCACCTCTTGTTAAGCCTCCCATTTCTGCTATAATGTCTAATACTGTTGTTTCTTCATAACCTTTTTCTAAAAACAATTTTAAAGAAGCATCTAAAATTTTTTGAATAGTTTCTTCAGGATATTTATTACGTGGCAATCTTGCACCTCCTCATACATACACTTTACACGTATACATTATCATGCAGTATGCACGTATGTCAATATTTTTTTGTTCAATGCAACATTCTTATTCTTTATTCCTCTTGATTACCTCAAAACAGTAAAGAAAAAGTCCTGTCAAGAGCCTTGCCACCGTAGGTGGTGCTTGCACTCTTGATCGGACTTTTTGTTTGCTGTATCTTCTGTGAGAGGATAAAGGCTATTCATCTTCATCATCAAAATTCATATTTACGATAACCTTGCCTTTGCCGAATGGAACATAAGGGTTCATGTGCTTGTGTCCCTCAGTGCTTTCCCCGAACATATCAAGGCTGTAAAACTCATCATAGCGGTCTAAAATCTTCTGAAATTTCAAATGCTGGACAAACTCTTTGATTGGGTAAAGGTCAGACGCTGTGATGTCTTTGCCATTGATGTAATCCGTGATATACTCCCGTAACTGCTCTAATTCATAGTCCAGCCATTCTTCCTCGCTGTCAAAGAAGTTATCATAATGACCGTGTTTCAATTCAGCGTTTAATCGTTCTTCCCCTCTGACAAACTGACAGACTTCTTTCTCTATGTGAGAAGCAAATTTCCATGTGCCTGACAGCATTTCATTCGGTGCAACTTCTAACACCGCCATTATCTTTTCCAGCGTTTCAAAAGTAGGATAATTCACACCTCTTTCAATCTTGGAAAGGCTTTGTAGGTTGATACCGATAGCGTCAGCAAGTTCTTGCTGTTTCATTCCCTTTAGTTTTCTGACCGTCTGTATATTTTGTCCCAAATGCTTATAATTCATGGAATATCTTCTCCTTTCAATCACTTTATAAGCCTATCATACTTATTATTTTTGAAAAAGTCAAGAAAAAGTTCTTGACAAGTAATTCTATTGGCGTTATTATCATAGCAGATAGAGTGATTAAGCACACTAGGGTCAATCACACGCTTGAGTAAGCATTTAAAGAAGATATTTTCACTTTGACAGCATGAATGAGCATGGACTGTCAGACTGAAAATCGTGGTTTCCAAAAAGGGCTGGCTGGACGGGGCACGTCCCCCAGACGTGTTTCGGACAGACAGTTCCTTTTGGAAAGGCAACGCCGTAGGCGTTGGGCAAGGGCGTATATGTAACACCGCCCTGCGTATACATGTAACACCGCCCTGCGTATACATGTCATAGTACCTAGAAACTGTGATAAATAAAGGAAAATTTGCAATTTATACCCCGCAAAAAATCGGGAAGTACGAAAGGAGTAATGCAGTATCGCAACACACGAAAATTTATCCGTTAAGATTGATTACATCAGCATTGTATTTGAAACTGCAACCGCTGAAGATGTAATCACACACATTTTAGATTTACCGCCTGACATTTTCAATGTTTATCCGGCAACCGTAAAATTCAAGACCTATCAGACACGTTGGGAGATTGGAGATATTTATGTATCGGGCGACGCAAAAAAGACAGAGGACAACCCGAAAGGACTTGGCTGTTATCTTGTGATGACGGGCAGAGGGTGTGATGATATTTTTCAAATCCTCGACAGCAGAAATGCAACCTTTGGAGATATGTTCCGACGCTGTGAACTAAGATACGGGCTGGATAATTTCCATTTCACAAGGCTTGATGTTGCCATAGATGATAAGAACGAAATACCATTCTTTACCGTAGAGCAGATAAAGAAGAAATGCGAAAAAGAGGAATTTATCGCAAACAGTGAGGGCTATCACTTTGATGAAGGCAAGTTTGATGATTTTGATACCGCAAAGACGGTTTATATCGGTGCTGGAAAGTCGGGATTGTCCTACCGTTTTTATGACAAAGACAAGGAAGTTTGTTCAAAATACAACAAGACACTTGAGGAAGTCGGCAGTTGGAAACGCACAGAAATGCAACTGCGTGATGATAAGGCTCATGCCTTTGCCATGACATTTAAGGACAGACCGCTGGAACTTGGAGCATTGGCTTTCGGTTTGCTGGCGGATAATCTACGCTTTGTTGCGCCAAATAAAAATGAAAGCAATAAAAGCAGATGGAAAACGTGTCGGTTTTGGGAAAGGTTTTTAGGGGCTGTGGAAGTCTTGAAACTGTGTATGCCAAAACCACATAATTCCCTTGAAGAAACACAGCAGTGGCTTACAGAGGGTGGCGTGATTTCGGCAGTGAAAAGTTTTTACTTCTTGGAAGAACATGACGCATTAGGCGGATTGGAACGGGTGGAAACCATGCTGGATAAAGCAAGATACAGCAATTCTCTTTCCAGCAAACTGACCGCCCATTTACAGAGGATAGACCGCACTGACCTTATCCCCTATATTCAGTTTGACACGAAACACGGGAAAGGGGGTATCTGATGAATAACAAGGATATTCCCGTATGGGAGAAATACACCCTTACCATTGAAGAAGCGTCAAAATATTTCCGTATTGGAGAAAACAAGCTGAGAAGATTGGCAGAGGAAAATAAGGACGCTGGCTGGCTCATTATGAATGGCAACCGCATACAGATTAAACGCCGACAGTTTGAACGTGTCATTGACAAATTAGACGCAATCTAATGCAAATGAGCCTTGTATGTGTTATGATGAACACAAGTCATATCAAGGCTCTTTCCAACAAGGAAAGGAGCAGACACCATGAAAGAAAAAAGGCGGGATAACAAAGGACGTATCTTGCACACTGGAGAGAGCCAACGAACAGACGGAAAATACTTATATAAATATGTAGACGCATTTGGAAACACAAGATATGTGTATGCTTGGAGATTGACACCAGCAGACCCGACACCAAAGGGAAAACGGGAAAAGCCCTCACTTCGTGAAATGGAACAGCAGATACGACGTGATATGGAAGATGGTATTGACAGCAAGGGGAAGAAAATGACGCTTTGCCAACTGTACGCCAAACAGAACGCACAGAGGGCAAATGTGAAGAAAAGCACACAGAAACAAAGGGAACAACTTATGCGGTTATTAAAAGAGGATAAGTTAGGTGCAAGGAGCATTGACACCATTAAGCCCTCTGACGCTAAGGAATGGGCGTTACGCATGAAAGAGAAAGGTTTTTCCTACAATACTATCAACAACCATAAACGCTCGTTAAAAGCGTCATTCTACATCGCCATACAAGATGATTATGTGAGGAAGAACCCCTTTGATTTCAAACTAAGTGAAGTCATAGAAAATGATACGAAAGAGAAAGTTGCATTGACAGAGGAAGAAGAACAAGCCTTACTGTCATTCATCAAGACAGACAATGTGTATCATAAGTATTATGATGAAGTGCTGATACTGTTGAAAACGGGACTTCGTATTTCTGAATTATGTGGGCTGACAATGGCAGACATTGATTTCAAGAATGAGGTTGTCGTAGTCAGCCACCAGCTATTGAAAAGCAAGGAACAGGGCTACTACATTGAAACGCCTAAGACCAAAAGCGGAGTAAGGAACGTGCCATTGAGCAAGGAAACCATTCAGGCATTTCACAGAGTGATGAAGAAACGCCCAAAGATAAGGTCAATGGAAATAGACGGACATAAGGATTTCTTGTTTGTCAATTCCAAAGGCAAACCAAAGGTGGCGATTGATTACACAACATTATTTGTCCGTATGGTAAAGAAATATAACAAGCACCACAAGGACAAGCCCTTGCCACATATCACACCGCATACGCTACGCCATACGTTCTGCACAAGGCTGGCAAGCAAGAATATGAACCCAAAGGATTTACAGTATATCATGGGGCATTCAAACATCAGTATCACGATGAACTGGTATGCTCATGCGTCCATAGATACGGCAAAATCAGAGGTTCAGCGTCTAATCGCATAAAAGTATTTACCACGATTTTAACCACGTTTGATAGGAAAAATATAAGAAGTTAGACCTTGATATGTGAGGTTTACCACTAATACAAAATGCCCGAATAGCTGATAAAATGGGGCTATTCGGACATTTGAGAAGATATAAAAAGATAGTCAAAAAGACATATATAATTTAAGTGAAATAATAACCGCTGCAGGCTGCGGAGAGAACAGTAATCCTATAACGGCTGTATTTGCAAAAGGAATAAAAAGATGGTTCCATTTTCCGTAAAATATTAGTATAATAACAGCAGGGCAGGCAGCATTCTGGCCCTGCTGTTTTATACATTATGTGACCGCTCAAAAAGAGCGTGTCATACTGGGATGCCCGGAGGGTATACATTATGTGACTGCTCAAAAAGAGCGCGTCATACTGGGATGCCCGGAGGGTATACATAAATTATAAGGAGACAATATGAAGTGACCTCACAATTGTAGATTCGTGGATTTACCTGTATG
>CAJUEY010000018.1 GCA_910585825.1 uncultured Lachnospiraceae bacterium
TTGAGGACTGCTTAGACGATCTCCAGCCGTTTATTGATGAAGTAATCCCAAAGGAAGAATGTGAAAGCGGTACAGATTTTTCAGAAGATAATTATATAGAACAAATCAGTGAATTTCTTGCATGAAACTAAGATACTGGCATAACTGAATGGCATAAAAAGATATAAAAAAGTACAGAACAAAAGTTCGATTTTGGTCTGTACTTTTTTTGACTTATGTGTTATAATGAAAAACCAAATGACTGGATAATACTATCTGTACTGGCTGGTGTTATTCAGTGTTGTTTCGTTTCAAAAATACGGTTTTGTGACCTGCATTCGTGTAATTGCTATTTTAACGCTTATTCGCCAGCTTTGCAAGCCCATTTTACACGAATCGAAAATCAAATTACACGAATTTCGGGCGAATAAGCAAACTTTTTTCGGTCACAAATTGGAGGTTTTCATATGCCAGAGTTCAAATTACAAGCCCCCTACAAGCCCACAGGCGACCAGCCGCAGGCCATCGCCGAGCTGGTCAAAGGCTTCAAGGAGGGCAATCAATTCCAGACTTTACTAGGGGTTACGGGTTCCGGCAAGACATTTACGATGGCGAATGTCATTCAGGAATTGCAGAAGCCGACGCTGGTCATCGCCCACAACAAGACGCTTGCGGCGCAGCTTTACGGAGAATTCAAGGAGATGTTCCCTGAGAATGCAGTAGAATATTTTGTCTCTTACTACGACTACTACCAGCCCGAAGCTTATGTCCCTTCCACGGATACCTACATTGCCAAAGATTCGGCTATCAACGAAGAAATCGACAAGCTGCGCCTTTCCGCCACAGCCTCCCTTGTGGAGCGGAGAGATGTAATTATCATAGCCAGTGTTTCCTGTATCTACGGTCTGGGAAGTCCGGTGGATTATCAGAATATGATGGTATCCCTGCGTCCGGGACAGGAGAAGGACAGAGATGAAGTAATCCAAAAACTGATTAACATTCAATACACCAGAAACGATATGGATTTTCACCGCGGAACCTTTCGAGTACGGGGAGACGTTCTGGAAATATTTCCCGCAAACTTCAGTGATACGGCATACCGTATAGAATTTTTCGGAGATGAAATTGACAGAATTACAGAAGTGGATGTACTGACGGGAGAGATAAAAAACCGTCTGGAGCATATGGCGGTTTTTCCGGCGTCTCACTATGTTGTGCCTCAGCAGAAGATCAATGAAGCCTGTGTGGCAATCGAACAGGAAATGGAAGAGCGTGTCCGCTGGTTTAAGAGCAATGATAAACTGATTGAAGCCCAGAGAATTGCGGAACGCACAAATTTTGATGTTGAGATGCTGCGGGAAACCGGTTTTTGCAGTGGAATAGAGAATTATTCCAGACATTTGGCGGGTATGCCGGCAGGCGCGACGCCTCATACGCTGATCGACTATTTTCCGGAGGACTTTTTGATTTTTGTGGATGAGTCCCATATTACGATTCCCCAGGTGAGAGGAATGTACGCAGGAGACCAGTCCAGAAAAAGCACGTTGGTAGATTATGGATTTCGCCTGCCTTCGGCAAAGGACAACCGCCCCTTGAATTTTGATGAATTTGAAAGCAAGATTAACCAGATGCTGTTTGTATCTGCAACGCCGAATGTTTATGAAAAAGAGCATGAGCTGTTTCGAGTAGAACAGCTGATACGGCCTACAGGGCTGCTGGATCCGGAAGTGGAGGTTCGGCCGGTAGAGGGGCAGATTGACGATTTAATTGCAGAAGTAAAAAAAGAAATCAAAAACCACAATAAAATACTGATTACAACCCTGACCAAACGAATGGCAGAGGATTTGACAGATTACATGACGGAAGTGGGAATACGGGTGAAATATCTCCATTCCGATATTGATACGCTGGAACGGTCGGAAATCATTCGGGATATGCGGCTGGATGTGTTTGACGTGCTAGTAGGTATCAATTTATTAAGGGAGGGGTTGGATATACCGGAGATTACATTGATTGCCATACTGGATGCGGATAAAGAAGGATTTTTACGTTCTGAAACATCATTGATTCAGACAATCGGCCGTGCCGCCCGCAACTCAGAAGGGCATGTAATCATGTATGCAGACCATATGACAGATTCTATGAAAGCGGCAATCAGTGAAACAGAGCGACGCAGGAAGATTCAGCAGCAGTATAATGAGGAGCATGGAATTACGCCTCAGACAATCAAAAAAGCCGTGCGGGAGCTGATCAGCATTTCAAAGAAAGTTGCAAAGGAAGAGCAGCAGTTTGCAAAGGATCCGGAATCCATGAGCAGGAAGGAATTGGACAAGCTGATTGCTGAAGTGAAGAAGAAGATGGAAAAGGCGGCTGCAGAGTTGAATTTTGAAGCGGCTGCAGAGCTGCGCGATAAAATGATTGAATTGAAGAAATTCCGCAATGAAAACGACGGATAAAAACAGGAGAATATATTATGAAGGAAAGAAAATATATCAAAATAAGAGGAGCCCGAGAACACAACCTGAAGGGAATCGATATTGATATTCCAAGAAATGAGCTGATCGTTTTGACAGGACTGAGCGGTTCCGGTAAATCTTCCTTGGCATTTGATACGATTTATGCAGAGGGGCAGCGGCGTTATATGGAATCGCTTTCCTCATATGCAAGACAATTTTTAGGCCAGATGGAGAAACCGGAAGTGGAAAAGATAGAAGGTCTTCCGCCGGCGATTTCTATTGACCAGAAATCTACGAACCGAAATCCCAGATCTACCGTTGGAACAGTCACGGAGATTTACGATTATTTTCGTCTACTTTATGCCCGGATTGGGATACCCCATTGTCCGAAATGCGGAAGAGAGATCAAAAAACAGACAGTAGACCAAATGGCAGACCAGATTTTAAATCTTCCCGAACGTACAAAAATTCAACTTTTGGCTCCGGTTGTCCGAGGCAGAAAAGGAGAGCATCAGAAATTATTTGAAAAAACCAAAAAGAGCGGTTATGTCCGGGTTCGGGTAGACGGCAATATTTATGAACTGACAGAGGAAATCAAACTGGAAAAAAATAAAAAGCATAATATTGAAATAGTTGTTGATCGTCTTGCAGTCAAATCGGGGATAGAGAAACGTTTAACAGATTCCATTGAAAATGTTCTGGATCTGGCTGACGGACTGCTGATGGTGGAGATCATTGATGGTGAGATAATGAATTTTTCCCAGAGCTTTGCCTGCCCGGATTGTGAAATTAGCGTAGATGAGATTGAACCCAGAAGTTTTTCTTTTAACAATCCTTTTGGAGCCTGTCCGGTTTGCTATGGATTGGGATACAAAATGGAATTTGACGAGGATCTGATGATTCCGGATAAAAGCCTGAGCATTGCAGAGGGGGCCATTCAGGTTATGGGCTGGCAGTCCTGTACAGATCCTTCCAGCTATACGTATGCCATTTTGAAAGCCTTATCCAAAGAATATGAATTCGATTTGAATACACCGTACCAGGAGCTGGAGAAAGATATCCGGAATATGCTCATTCATGGAACAGATGGAAGACAGGTAAAAGTATATTATAAAGGACAGAGGGGAGAAGGTGTTTATGATGTGGCATTTGAAGGCCTGATCCGCAATGTACAGAGAAGATACCGAGAGACAGGCTCTGATATTATGAAACAGGAATATGAGCAGTTTATGAGAATTACACCCTGTCAGGAATGTAAGGGACAGCGCTTGAAGAAATCTTCTCTTGCCGTAACCGTTTGCGATAAGAATATATTTGAAATCACGAATCTTTCTATTAAAAATCTGCAGCAGTATCTGAAAGAAATGGAGTTAAGCGAGCAGCAGAAAATAATCGGAAGGCAGATATTAAAAGAGATTGCTTCCAGAGTGGGATTTTTAGTAGATGTGGGTTTGGATTATCTGAGTCTTTCCAGAGCAACAGGAACACTTTCCGGCGGCGAAGCCCAGAGAATCCGTCTTGCGACGCAGATCGGCTCTGGATTAGTGGGTGTGGCATATATTCTGGATGAACCCAGCATCGGTCTGCATCAGAGAGATAATGATAAGCTTCTGGCGACTTTAAAAAATCTGCGGGATCTGGGGAATACATTGATTGTTGTAGAGCACGACGAAGATACCATGCTGGCGGCAGACTATATTGTAGATATCGGGCCCAGGGCCGGCGAATATGGAGGCGCGGTAGTCGCGGCCGGTACAGCAGAAGAAATTATGCAGAATCCGGATTCTATTACAGGAGCTTATTTAAGCGGGCGGATGCAGATCCCGGTGCCGAAAGAACGAAAAAAGCCTACCGGTTATTTGAAGGTGATTGGAGCAGAAGAAAATAATCTGAAAAAAGTAAATGTAGAAATTCCTTTGGGTGTAATGACCTGTGTAACAGGAGTTTCCGGTTCCGGCAAAAGTTCTCTGACGAATGAGGTGCTTTATAAAACCTTGCAGAGGAAATTAAATCATGCCAGAACAATTCCGGGAAAACACAAAGAAATCCGGGGAATGGAGCAGCTTGACAAAGTCATTGATATTGATCAGTCTCCCATTGGAAGAACGCCGCGGTCCAATCCAGCGACTTATACAGGCGTATTTGATATGATTCGTGATCTTTTTGCGTCAACCCCCGATGCGAAAGCCAAGGGATACAAAAAGGGAAGGTTCAGTTTTAATGTAAAAGGAGGCAGATGCGAAGCATGTTCCGGAGACGGAATTTTAAAGATAGAAATGCATTTTCTGCCAGATGTTTACGTGCCCTGCGAGGTATGTCAGGGAAGACGTTATAATCGTGAAACTTTAGAAGTGAAGTATAAAGGAAAAAGTATTTATGATGTGCTGAATATGACAGTGGAGGAGGCGCTTGAATTTTTTAAACACGTTCCTTCCATACATCGGAAGATACAGACGCTGTATGATGTAGGGCTTTCTTATGTCCGTTTGGGGCAGCCGTCTACAGAACTTTCCGGCGGCGAAGCTCAGAGAATTAAACTTGCAACAGAACTCAGTAAAAGAAGTACCGGCAAAACCATTTATATTTTGGATGAGCCGACTACCGGACTTCATTTTGCAGATGTGCATAAACTGATTGAAATTCTTCACAAGCTATCAGAGGGCGGGAATACAGTAATTGTTATTGAGCATAATTTAGATGTGATCAAGACCGCAGATTATATTATTGATATGGGTCCGGAAGGCGGTGAAGGCGGCGGTACAGTTGTTGCATACGGAACGCCGGAAGAAGTAGCTAAAACGGAAACTTCTTATACGGGACAATATATTAAAAAATATCTGGAGAAATCATAAAGAATTGTAGAATGGGGAGTGTTCCCCGGATTTGTATCCGGGGAACATGAGTTATGAAAAATGTAATAACGAGTTGGTCATTACATAAATAACATAGAGAAAGAATGTGTTCATTTTGTGATGAAATCTTGAAATATGTATGCCTTTCAGAGCGAGCAAAAATAATGTACACCCTCCGGGCGTCCCAATATGCCGCACTCCTTTGGAGTGGGCAAAAATAATGTACACCCTCCGGGTGTCCCAATATGCCGCACTCCTTCGGAGTGGGCAAAAATAATGTATAAATTTTATAAGGTTTTGGAGGGGTAAATTGTAAGTTCTTTAGAAATTCTTAATTTCTGCGACTTTTTTTCTATTTTCCAAAAAAATGATTTGAAAAATGGAAGTATTTGTATATAATAAGGTTATATATGCAAAAATATGATTAAATTTACAGTTTGTGTTCACAATAAATTGCAGAAAGATGAAAGGGGAACATAGAATGGTTTCAACAGATATCGGAATTGACTTAGGAACAGCCAGTATATTAGTTTATATCAAAGGCAAAGGCGTTGTATTAAAAGAACCGTCAGTTGTTGCGTTTGACAGAGATACAAATAAGATTAAAGCGATTGGAGAAGAGGCGCGTCTGATGTTAGGCAGAACGCCGGGTAATATTGTTGCAGTCAGACCGCTGCGGCAGGGTGTTATTTCGGATTATACTGTTACAGAAAAGATGATCAAATATTTCATACAAAAGGCCATCGGCAAAAAGAATTTCCGAAAACCGCGGATTAGCGTCTGTGTACCGAGCGGTGTAACAGAAGTAGAGAAGAAAGCCGTGGAAGATGCGACTTACAGTGCGGGTGCAAGGGAAGTAAAGATTATTGAAGAGCCCATTGCGGCAGCAATCGGAGCAGGGATTGACATTGCAAGGCCTTGTGGAAACATGATTGTGGATATTGGAGGAGGCACGGCAGATGTTGCAGTGATTTCACTGGGGGGATCTGTTGTAAGTACCTCTATTAAAATTGCCGGAGATGATTTTGACGAGGCGATTGTGCGTTATATGCGCAAAAAACACAATCTCTTAATCGGTGAAAGAACGGCAGAAGACATCAAGATCAAAATTGGCTCCTGTTTCCCCAACGGACACAATGAGACGATGGACGTCCGGGGGCGCAATCTTGTGACAGGACTTCCAAAAACAGTGACGGTATCTTCTGAGGAGACGGAAGATGCTTTGCGCGAGCCTACGATGCAGATTGTAGAGGCAGTGCACAGCGTTCTTGAGAAAACACCGCCGGAGCTTGCAGCGGATGTGGCAGACCGGGGAATTGTATTGACTGGAGGAGGCGCATTGCTCAGAGGTTTGGAAGAGTTGTTGGAAGACAGAACCGGCATTAATACGATGACGGCAGAGCAGCCGATGACCTGTGTGGCAATCGGAACAGGTAAATTTGTGGAATTTTTATCAGGAAAACGGGACGATGACTAAAGTACAGGCAATATTTTGCCGATATAATATAAGGATACTTAGCGGCATCATGATAAGATGCCTTAGAGAAACAGAAAATCTTTACATGGATGGCATACAGTTCAGGGATGAGCAGAAGATGCAGCAGGGAGGAGAACTGTAGATGGTAAAAGGGTTATATACCGCTTATACCGGTATGATAGAAGAAATGCGGCGGATGGATGTGATGACGAACAATCTTGCCAATGCAGATACAACCGGTTTCAAAAAAGAAGGTACCGTAAACCAGTCCTTTGACGCTCAGTTAGCGCTGAAGATTAAGGATACGTCAGAAATGACACAGCATCGCAGACTTGGAGATGTAAATCTTGGAGTAAAGGTGGGCGAGACTTATCGGGACTATAGTCAGGGTTCGTTTTATGTGACAGATAATCCATATGATGTGGCATTAGACGGCGAGGGTTTTTTTGCAATTGAGTTTCGCAGCAAGAATGGAGAAACTTCCATTAAATACACAAGAGACGGAGCCTTTACTGTAGATCGCAATGGCTACCTGATGACAAAGGACGGGGATTATGTTTTAAATGCCAATGGTGCAGCGAATGCAGCGGGAGGGCAGGCGAATTACGTAAGAGTAGATCCGAATCGGGAAATTACAATTGATTCGGACGGTACGATTTATCAAAATAATACAGCAGTAGCCCGTATCGGCATTGTTGATTTTGCGGATTACAATTATCTGGAAAAATATGGTGAGAATCTTTATGATATGGTTCCGGGAGGACAAAGGCAGGCATCGAATGCAAGAATTGAGCAGGGATGTTTGGAAATGTCAAATGTCAATATTGTCAGCGAAATGGTGAATATGATAACGATTACCAGAGCATATGAGGCAAACCAGAAGATTGTTACAACGATTGACGAGACACTGGACAAAGCGGTTAACTCCGTAGGGCAGGTATAATCAGGAGGATAAATTAGTATGATGAGATCACTGTGGACTGCGGCAACAGGAATGATTGCCCAGCAGTCAAATGTAGATACAATTTCCCACAATCTTTCCAATGTAAATACAGTTGGTTACAAATCGCAGCGGGCAGAATTCAAATCGCTGCTGTATCAGAATATGCAGACCAGGACGACAACCGCAAACGGAGAGAACAAACCTGTTCCGGCGCAGGTAGGGCTTGGAACCAGAGTGGCAGCGATTACTTCCATATATACGCAGGGAGTGATGCAGGCGAGTGAGAACGATACCGATTTTGCAATTGACGGAGATGGATTCTTTGCAGTCCGGGCAGAAGACGGAAATGTTTACTACACCCGTAACGGAAGCTTTTTCTGGGCGATTGGACCGACAGGAACCACCCTTTGTACATCAGACGGTTATCCTGTTTTGGATTCAAATGGCAATACGATTGTTGTTCCAAACGGCGTCACTAGCGGCAGCATGAAGATTTCCGGCGATGGTGAGATTGGATATCTGGGAACAGACGGTAATTTTGTATCCATGAATCAGACAATTGGATTACATCAGTTTACAAATCCGGCGGGTCTTCAGAAATTATCCAGAAGTCTCCTCGCTGAGACGGCAGCATCTGGAGCAGCTATGAATGAGGCGACGACAAATGGACTTATAAGAAGTAATGTGCGTCAGAATTATCTGGAGGCTTCCAATGTGCAGGTTGCAGATGAAATGGTTAATCTGATCATTGCACAGAGAGCGTACGAATTGAACTCTAAAGCAATTCAGGCATCAGACGATATGCTGCAGCAGGCGAATAACTTAAGAAGATAATGAAGTCCTGACAGGAGGGAATTAGATGAGCATAGGAATAGACGGCATTTCCGCTATGATAGATCAAACTCGCAGTTCTGCGGCTAACAGCAGTGCAAATGCTTTGCAGAATAAATTAAGCGGTGACTTTTCGGCATCCACAGATGATGAATTGTTGGATGTGTGCAAACAGTTTGAGGCATATTTTGTAGAACAGGTGATGAAAGAAGTAGAAAAGACAATTCCAAGAAACGAAGAAAATGAAGATGCGTCTATGTCGCAGTTGAGAGATTTCTACAAAGAAGAGATGATTCAGACTTTTGCGGAAGGCATCTGCAAACAGCAAAGCTTGGGATTGGCACAGCAAATGTACGAGCAGATGAAACGAAATTATAACCTCTAATTGCCGCATGGCAAAAAGAGATGCCCGGAGGGTATAACCTCTAATTGCCGCATGGCAAAAAGAGATGCCCGGAGGGTATAACCTCTAATTGCCGTATGGCAAAAAGGGATGCCAGAGGGTATAACCTCTAATTGCCGAACAACATAAAGGAGTACAGATATTGGATGTATGGAATGACCTGCATCCAATATTTTTATCTCATGGGAAGTTCTTGCAGGATAGAAATTCCCATGAGAATTTTCTGGGAGGGAAAATCATTGGAAACGATCAAAGGCTATGTAGAACATATTATTTTTCGGAATCCGGACAATGGATATACGGTATTTGAAATGATCTGTGAAGGGGAAGAATTGGTCTGTGTAGGAACTTTTTCAATGATAAATGAAGGAGAAAATATAAAGGCGACAGGAAATTATACAGAACATCCTACCTATGGAACACAATTTGCAGTCAGTGAATTGGAAGAGTGCGAACCGGAGGATGAAATCTCCATGGAGCGGTATTTAGGCTCAGGGGCCATCAAAGGAGTGGGACTGGCTTTAGCAGCCAGGATCGTACGCCGTTTCAAGAGAGATACTTTCCGGATTATTGAAGAAGAGCCGGAGCGTCTGGCAGAAGTAAAAGGAATCAGCGAACGAAAAGCAATGGAAATTTCCGATCAGGTGGCAGAGAAAAGAGATTTGAGGCAGGCAATGATTTTTTTGCAGAAATACGGAATTTCCCTGAATCTGGCAATTAAAATCTATAACACTTATCATCAGGACATTTACCGTGTCATCCAGGAAAATCCCTATCAGCTGGCGGATGATATTCAGGGAGTGGGTTTTAAGATTGCCGATGAGATTGCTGCAAAAGCAGGCATTCGCAGAGACTCGGATTTTAGGATTAAAAGCGGAATTCTGTATGGATTGGTTCAGGGGGCTTCGGAAGGGCATACCTATCTTCCAAAAGAGGAATTGACAGAGAGGATAGCGGGACTGTTGGGCATTGATGATTCTTTGATTGAAAAACACTATATGGATCTCGCCATCGACAAAAAAATCATGATAAAAGGAGATCATATTTACGGAGCTGCCTATTACTATATGGAATCGTCAGTGGCGCAGATGCTGTGGGAATTGAATGTCAAATATGAAATCCCTGAGCATGCGATTGAACAGAAGATCCGGCAGATTGAGCGGCAGAGCGGAATGGAATCCGACGAAATGCAAATGCTTGCCGTAAAAGAGGCGATTAAAAACGGCTTTTTGATTATCACAGGAGGACCGGGGACAGGAAAAACGACGACGATTAATATTCTGCTTCACTATTTTGAGGCGGAAGGGCTGGATATCTGTCTGGGAGCTCCTACCGGACGGGCGGCAAAACGTATGAGCGAGGCTACAGGGTACGAGGCAAGGACGATCCACCGTATGCTGGAATTAAACGGAGGAATGGAAGGAAATGCCGGATTTGCCAGAAACACAGATTATCCTCTGGAGGCGGATGCGGTGATTATTGATGAGGTGTCTATGGTGGACATTAATCTGATGTATGCATTGTTAAAAGCAATTGCGCCGGGAACAAGACTGATTCTGGTAGGAGATGTAGACCAGCTGCCCAGTGTAGGCCCCGGCAGCGTGCTAAAGGATATGATTGAAGCCAAAAGATTCCCGGTGGTTGCGTTGAAAAAGATTTTTCGTCAGGCTGCAAAAAGCGATATTATTCAGAATGCTCACAAGATTAATGCTGGCGAGAAGGTGGCGTTGGACAATAAAAGCATGGATTTCTTTTTCCTGAAAAGATATGAGGCAGATAAAATTATCAATGTGATGCTTCAGCTGATCATACAGAAACTGCCGAAATTTATAGAAACATCTCCTTTTGATATACAGGTGCTTACCCCGATGAAAAAAGGACTTCTCGGTGTGGAACGGTTGAATGGCGTCTTGCAGCAGTATTTGAATCCGTGTTCTGCAGATAAAAAAGAGAGAGAGCAGGGAGGCCGCATTTTCCGGGAGGGAGATAAGGTAATGCAGACGAAAAACAACTATCAGCTGGAATGGGAGAACCGCAGCAGTTATGGATTTGTAACAGAAAGAGGTTTTGGGATTTTCAACGGAGATATGGGAATTGTTCAGGAGATTAATGAATATGCCGAAACAATGACGGTAGAATTTGATGAAGGCCGTATGGTGGAATATTCCCTGAAAAATTTAGAAGAGTTGGAGCTTGCCTATGCCATAACGATCCATAAATCCCAGGGCTCGGAATATCCGGCAGTTGTAATTCCGCTGCTGAACGGCCCCCAGATGCTGATGAACCGGAATCTGATTTACACTGCGGTAACAAGAGCCAAAAAATGCGTGACGATTGTAGGGGATGAAAAGACCTTTTCTCAGATGGTTGATAATACAAGGCAGCAGAAACGTTATTCAGGGCTGGCGGAGGAAATCAGAAAAATCGGTGAACTGGGTGGTGAAATACTGCCTGTTTAAAGTCTGATTCTGTGAAAGAACCGGATGCCTGCCTGACAAAATCTATAATTGCTGCGAAAAATCAGAACAACAGAAAGGATACAGAATCATCATTCAAAATATCAGAAAAAAACTCAGCCGGCTGGACGGGATGTTTTTAGATCTTTTATATCCGCCCAGATGTGTCATCTGCGATCAAGTGGTATCTGCAGAGGCGGTTGTATGTCCGGCATGTCGAAAAAAGATACATATGGCTTTAGAGCCGGTATGCATGAAATGCGGAAAACCACTTGTAGATGAAAGAAAAGAATTTTGCAGGGACTGCAGAGAGAAAAAGCACTATTTCACACAAGGAAAAAGTCTCTGGGTTTATGAAACAGAAGTCAAAAAATCAATATATCGGTTTAAATACCAGAATAAAAGAGAGTATGCCAGAGGATATGCAGAAGAAATTGCAAAGACATATGGAGATTGGATCAAAAAGAAAAAGATCCAGGCAATTGTGCCGATTCCTCTGTATAAAAAGAAACAGAAAAAGCGAGGATATAATCAGGCGCAGGTTCTGGCAAAAGAGCTGGGGAAGATATGGGATCTGCCGGTATACACAAATCTGCTGATTCGGATACGGGATACGAAACCCCAGAAAATGTTAAATGACACAGAACGAAAAAATAACTTGAAAAAGGCTTTTAAAACGACCCAAAATATTGTACAATTAGAACATATCCTGTTGATAGACGATATATATACGACAGGCAGCACCCTGGATGCAGCAGCGGCAGTTTTGCTGGACGCAGGTGCAGAAGAGATATATACCTGCTGCATCGGTATAGGAAAAGACAGTTAGGAGGATTTCATATGGATGCCAGAAGTTGTAGGAACTGTGGAAGGTTGTTTAATTATATTCAGGGACCGCCGATTTGCATGGCGTGTAAACAGAAGTTAGAGGATAAATTTATCCAGGTAAGAGATTATATCAGAGAAAATGATTCTGCCTCTATGCAGCAGATTGCAGAAGAGAATGATGTTTCGGTGAAACAGCTCAAACAATGGGTAAGAGAAGAAAGACTGGTTTTTACCAAAAATTCTCCGGTTGGAATCGAATGCGAGGGATGCGGCAAAATGATCAAAACAGGACGGTTCTGCGATCACTGCAAAAATACCATGGCAAATAATTTACAGGCTATGTATGCTATGCCGGTCAAAGAGGAGCCGACCAAAAAAGAAAAAGGAAAGGATCGTATGCGTTTTCTTGATCAGTCATGATGCAGCATGCGAGAAAAATTTTACGTTTCATAGAACAGAGATTGGCAAAAAGACGGTGGGGAGCCGTCTTTTTGTTTGAAAAATTTTACAATTATTGTGTTGTATGGTATACTAATCATACACTATATGTGTAAAATAGCGTTAGCTGTAATTAAAAAACGTATGGGGGAAATTATGTTAAATCAGGAACGCGTGTGTGAAATGACGAAATTGGCGATTTTCGATCAGAAAGAGGGTCGGGAATGTAAACCGATGATACAGTATTTCCGCAAAGATTATATAGCAAAAGAAATGTTAAAAAGCTTTATTTCAGGGACAATTGCATTCGTTTTGATTGCAGGCGGCATAGGGCTGTATTTTGCAGAGGATCTGCTGGAAAAGATCAGTTCTATGGACATTCCCCGGATTGCAGTTAGGATTGGCATATACTATGGGGTCTGTATGGCGGTATACTTTGCTGTGACGTATGTTATATACTACAAAAGGTATACAAAGGGACGGCAGAAAGTCAAAAAATATTATCTGCACCTTAAAAAAGTCAACAAAATATATCATGAGGAAGAAGAAATTTGAAGATAAAGATCCGAGTATCGGGAGGGAAGAACATTGACAGGTTTGTTGGAAGCGAAAGAAAGATTGAAAAATATATATGTAAAATTTGACATATATTTGAATCCATTGTTTAAATTTATATTGGCGATATGTGTTTTTTCAATAATAAATGGCAATATTGGTTATATGGAAAGATTAAAAACATTGCCGGTGACACTGGTGTTGTCGCTGATCTGTGCGTTGCTTCCGTTGAATGCCATGATCGTGTTGGCAGGAGTAGTAATACTTCTTCATTTATTTACGCTGGCTTTGGAAGTGGCGGCTGTGGCATTTGTTTTGTTTTTACTGGTTGCGCTTTTATATTTTCGATTTTCACCCAAAGACAGTATATATATGCTTTTAACACCGGTTTGTATGCATTTTAATCTCGGTCCGGTTATTCCGCTTACGGCGGGACTTATGGGCAAAGTTTATTCGGTTGTGTCCGTAAGCTGCGGTACCATTGTTTGGTTCTTTTTAAGCGGCGTAAAACAAAATGAGGCCGCTTTGGGCGGCAGTGAAGAAATTGTGGCAACCGCTAAGATGACGGCAGCGTTGAATCAGATTCTGGATAATAAAGAGATGTATTTGGTAATCGGCACATTTTTACTGGTGACCGTAATTGTATTTTTTGTCCGGCAGCTTTCCATTGATTATGCATGGACAGTGGCGATCATTGTAGGCGCGCTTGTGAACTTTATCGTATTGTTTGCCGGATATATGGTACTGGAAATTCAGGGCAGAACGTTAGGACTGATAATCGGCTCTCTTTTGTCGCTGTTTGTGGCTTTTGTGTTAGAATTTCTTTTCTTTAACCTGGATTATTCCAGAACGGAACGGGTGCAGTTTGAAGATGATGAATATTATTACTATGTAAAAGCCGTTCCCAAAATGTATGTAGCAGAACAGGAAAAACAGGTCAAAACATTCAGCACCAAAAGCGGCAGGCGAAATACCAGAAAACGGCCTGCAGAACGCAGGGAAAGGGATCTCGATTAAAAAAACAGGCAGTAATAAGGAAAAACCCATCGGGCATCCCTTTATGCCTGAAAAGCAGGCATTAATAATGAAAGGAAGTGGAACGCGTGGAAAATATGATGTCTATATTTGGCATATTTCAGGATAAATATTTGATGTGGATGGATTTGCCGGTAATAACAGTTATTGATATTGTTGAAATCATCATTATAGCGTTCTTGTTTTATACAATTCTGGTCTGGATCAAGAGTACAAGAGCATGGATGCTGTTTAAAGGCTTAATGGCAATACTTGTTTTTGTAATGATTGCGGCCTTATTCCGGATGAATACGATCTTATGGCTGGCGGAAAAGATGATTAATGTGGGCATGATTGCAATTGTAATTATTTTCCAGCCGGAGCTGCGGAGAGCTTTGGAACAGTTGGGCAGGAAGAATTTCCTGCGGGGGATTGCATCCCTTGATCTTGGAAAAAATGAAATGGAAACCATTAGCGCTAAGAGCATCAATGAACTGGTCCGGGCCTGTTTTGAAATGAGCAAAGTCAAAACCGGAGCATTAATTGTAATTGAAGATACAGTAGTTCTTTCCGAATATGAAAGGACAGGAATTGCAGTAGATGCAGTGCTGACCAATCAGCTTTTGCTTAACATATTTGAAAAAAATACACCCCTTCATGACGGTGCGATTATTGTCCGGGGAGATCGGATTGTGGCAGCCACCTGCTACCTGCCTCTCTCTGACAACATGGAACTGAGCAAAGAACTGGGAACCAGACATCGTGCAGCTGTAGGTATCAGCGAAATCAGTGATTCCCTTACCATTATTGTATCAGAAGAGACCGGAGGAGTCTCTGTTGCCAAAGAAGGCAGAATTATCCGTGGACTGGATCAGGAAGGGCTGCGAAAGCATCTGAAAGCCATACAGAAATATGAACCGGAGAATAAACGGAAAGGCTTGCTGAAAAGGAGGCTTAGGAATGTTAAACAGGATAATCAAAATGATCACAAATAATTTTGGTCTGAAGATTCTTGCAGTGGTATTTGCCTGCGTACTCTGGCTTGCCGTTGTCAATATTGATGATCCGGTGACGACAAGGTCTTTTACCACAACTGTCAGCGTAGAGAACAACGATTATCTGACAGCCATAGGAAAATACTATGAGATTGTAAATAACAGCAATACAATCACTTTTAAAGTGAGCGGCAAACGTTCCTATTTGGAGCGGATGAGCAATTCTGATTTCAGGGCGATAGCTGATCTGGAACTGATTGAGAATCTGGAACGAGTACCCATTGAAATTACCCCTCAGCGTTACAACAGCTATGTGACGATTGCCAGCAAGGTGTATTATCTGGAGCTTGCAGTGGAAGATTTGGTGTCAAGGCCGTATGTGATTTCCGTTGAAACAGAAGGAAAGCCTATGGATCAGCATGCCCTTGGCGAGATGAGCGTTTCGCCGACGCTGCTTCGGGTGTCGGGCCCGGCTTCTGTCATTGAAAGGATTGACAAAGCTGTAGCAACTGTAAATGTAGAAAACATGGCTCAGGATATGACAGACAGCGTAATCCCCGTGCTTTACGACAAAGAAGGAAAGGAAGTGGATACCAAAGATCTTTCCTTTAATATACAAAATGTCATGGTATCCGTGAAGATATTGGACGTCAAAGAAGTGCCTTTGAATTTTCAGACGTCAGGCACGCTTCAGGAAGGTTATGAATATGTTGATATGGAATACAAACCCGAAACAGTACAGATCAAAGGAGTATCTTCTGTTTTGAATACCATTAATAATATTACAGTGCCGGAAGAAGTGCTGGATCTGACGGATGCTACCGGCGATATTGAAAAAGAAGTGGATATTTCCGCATATCTGCCGGAGGGAGCAACACTGATGGATAACAGCCAGGCAAAAGTTTCCGTGACAGTCAAAATAGAAAAGCATGAGCGGAGAAAATTTAAAGTTCCTACTGCCAATATTACGGTGAGCAATCTGGCGAGCAGATACAGTGTAGCGTTTTTGAAAGATACCGTGGAAGTAGAACTGGAAGGTTTGGCCAAGGATCTGGATGCATTGGATGAAACGACTTTGACAGGAAGCATTAATGTAGGCGGAATGACGGAGGGAGAACATACGGTGAGTCTGGAGCTGAATCTGGACAGCAAATATAAACTGGCAAAAAATGCAGCCGTAACCCTGGATATTGTTCCGGCCGGCAGCAGTCAGCAAAATTCATCGGGAAGTAATATAAACAAAACAGATACGCAGACAGGCGGAAATATAACGACAGCAAACAAACTAAATTCATCAACGTAAATGGAGGAATTGAAATGAGCAGAATGTTTGGTACAGACGGTGTGCGGGGCGTGGCAGGAACAGAGCTGACAATTGATCTTGCAATGAAACTCGGTCAGGCAGGCGCTTATGTGCTTACGAAAGAGAGAGAACATCAGCCGACGATTATTGTCGGATGCGATACCAGAATTTCAGGAGGCATGCTGGCAAATGCATTGATGGCAGGCATCTGTTCCGTAGGAGCGAATGCGATTTATGCCGGCGTAGTTCCCACACCGGCAATTGCATATCTGACCAGAAAACATAAAGTAGATGCGGGTGTAGTGATTTCCGCCTCTCATAATCCTATGGAATTTAACGGTATTAAATTTTTTAACGGAGAAGGCTATAAGCTTTCTGATCAGCTGGAAGATGAAATCGAGGCATTGATCAAAAATCATATGAAGGACGTGCCGATTCCCACAGGCTCTTCCATTGGAAAAATAGAATATCGGTTTGACATCAGAGACGAATACATTCGATTTATCAAAAAGAGCGTACCGGTAGATCTTGGCGGATTGAAAATTGTAGTTGACTGTGCAGAAGGCGCAGCCCATTATACATCAGTGGCGGCCCTTAGGGATTTAGGGGCGAATCTGGTAGCGATTCATACACATCCTGACGGAACGAATATCAATGCCAACTGTGGTTCTACACACATGGAAGAACTGAAAGCCAGAGTTGTTTATGAAAGGGCAGATATCGGAATTGCATTTGACGGAGATGCGGACCGTATGCTGGCGGTAGATGAGCTGGGGAATATGGTGGACGGTGATCAGATCATGGCGATTATCGGCAGTCATATGAAGAAACAGGGGCGTCTGAAAAAAGACACAATTGTCGTTACGGTGATGACGAATCTGGGATTCAGCCTGATGGGAGAACGGGAAGGGCTGAATATTGAGAAAACAAAGGTGGGAGACCGATACGTATTGGAACATATGTTAGAGAAAGGGTATAATCTCGGCGGCGAACAGTCAGGACATATTATTTTTCTGGATGACAATACAACCGGAGACGGACTTTTGAGCGCACTGCATCTTTTGAAGGTTATGGTGGATACCGGACGGAAATTATCGGATCTGGCAGAGATTATGGAAGTGCTGCCTCAGGCATTGATTAATGCAAAAGTTCCAAATCACAAAAAAGATCACTATATGGAATACACAGAAATCGCCGAGGCGGTGAAAGAATTGGAAGAGAAATTTAACGGCGAAGGCAGAGTGCTGATTCGTCCTTCCGGTACAGAACCCATGGTGCGTGTTATGATTGAAGGAAAGGACCAGAATATTATAGAAGAAGAGGCAAGAAAACTTGCAGATTTGATTACGAAGATAATGCTTTAATACGGGAGGAATTGATATGGTAAGTCAAAAAGTCACAATTAAGAATCCTACCGGACTGCATCTGCGTCCGGCAGGAATACTTTGTCAGGAGGCAATGAATTTCAAATCGCTGATTACGTTTCATTACAGAGGCAATACGGCAAATGCCAAGAGTGTTTTAAGCGTTCTTGGAGCCTGTATTAAATCCGGAGATGAAATTGAACTTGTCTGCGAAGGCGAAGATGAGGAAGAAGCGCTTGATTTCCTGATAAAATTAATTGACGAAGGGTTGGACAAATAGGAGGACTTCCGAAAGCGATGCAGAGTTTGAACAGGAGAAACCGAATAGAAATAGGTGTGATGACAGTTGTTTTTGTGATTGCCGCTGTTTTGGTATATAAGACGACGATATTAACGAGAATGATACTCCCCAGGATGACAACCCAGGTTAAGGCGGAAGAAGAAAATTTCTATCTTTTACGGGACGGTGATCATATTGAGCAGTCGTTTCGGTATCCTTCCGATGAGCTTTTAAGCGCAGGCACAAGAATTTCACTGAATGAGAAGAGACTGAAAAAGTTTGTAGAAGACGACAAAAACAAAGATCTGGGAGCGCTGCATCTGGAAATTTCAGATGAATCAGGCGCCTCGGTGATGTCTGCCGACTATCCGGTTTATACATTGGCAGACGAGCAGAATCTGATTGCATCTTTTGAGGGGACCCAGACGGGCTGGGAGAATCAAAAGCTGACAATCCGGTTGGACGTAGAGGATATCAGAGAAGAGCTGGAACTGGCAGTGGGCTATACGACCCGGGAGCATAATGATGTTTCCCTTACCATCAATGGAGAACATACGGATTATACCTTAAACATACAAACGGCCGACCGTCAGTTTACCTATTGGAGAACATGGGGGCTGTTTGGCGCTGTATTGGTTTACGGCCTTTTGCTTGGCACTTATTTGGGACTGGCAGTCTTCCGGTTTAAGCCGGAGAAAGTGTTTTTGTTTACAGGAGCGGTTCTTGCAGTGATATATCTGCTGCTGCTGCCGCCCCTCTCCGTTCCGGATGAAGAAGCGCATTATAAACAGGCGTATCAGATTACGAATCGGATTTTGGGAAAAGGCGGGTCGGAGTCAGATACCATTCAAATGGATACAGAAGATTTTCATGCCATGCAGATATTTGAAACAACGCCGTCTCTGACAGAATATGACAAATTAAAAACAAAAATTACACAGCCGGGAAGAGAAAGCGGCGTAACCGTAGTTCCGCATTCGGATACCAGAGCGCCGGCTGTTACCTATCTTCCGGGGGTTATTGGCATACTTTTGGGCCGTGTTTTGGGATTAAACGGACTATGGGTAATTTATTTGGGCAGAATATGTTCAATACTGTGCTATTTGTTTTTGATGTACTGGTTTATCCGCACTATGCGATTTGCAAAAACAGCTGCATTTATTATGGCCGTTTTGCCTATGACAATACAGCAGTGCTGTTCCTATTCCTATGATTCACTGGTCATCGAATTTGCCTTTTTATATATTGCGGTAGTCTTTGGATTGGTCTATGAGAAAGAGCCGATTCAAAAGAGGCAGATAGCCTTATATACTGCCTTTATGATACTGCTTTCTATTTGTAAAGGCGGAACTTATATGCCCTTGTGTCTTCTTACACTGTTGATTCCGCCGGAACGGTTTTCATCAAAACAGAAAAAGTGGATTTTTACAGGCTGTATGGCGGGCATTGCGATTGCTGCATTTTTGTCTGGGACGCTGCGAAGCGTATTATTTGTTGTGAGCCCTACAGAAGAGCAGGCGGCGGGAGCCTATCTGGCAGGAGAAACTTACGGAGCGGCAGGCCTTTTGTCAAATCCAATGGAATTTATTCTTCTTTCCGCCAGAACACTGTTTTTAAACAGTGACAGTTTTCTGGAAAATATGTTCGGAATGCAGTTGGGCTGGCTGGATATCAATGTATCCCGCATTGTTATATATGCAATGGCGCTTATGATCGCCTTATCTGTTTTGCGGATAGAGGACGGCAGAGGCGAGATGAAACCGGAGATTACTGCAGGGCAGAAATTGTTTTGTTTGTTTGCGGCGGTTTGTTCCATTGGAATGGTATTTGTTTCCCTGTTTATCAGCTGGACCCCCAGAGAATCGATGGAGATTTTCGGTATACAGGGCAGATATTTCCTGCCGCTGCTTCCAATGGCGGTCATTTGGTTAAGTAGCAGAAACATAGTGATGAAAAAAGATATCAGCAGAAAAATCATGTTTTCTGCGATATGTATGCAGTGTGTCGCGATTTATGGCATATTGCTGTCATTGGAAAGGATATTATGAAAAAACTGGTTATTATCCCCGCCTATAACGAGCAGGGTGGAATTGAGAGAACCGTACGGGATATATTGGAATATGCACCGGATTTTGATTATGTTGTTATTAATGACTGTTCCACAGACAAAACGCTTGAGGTGTGCCGGAAAAATGATTTTCATGTCATTAGTCTTCCTGTGAACCTTGGAATCGGCGGCGGTGTTCAAACGGGATATCTCTATGCGTTCCAAAACGATTATGATATAGCAGTACAATTTGACGGAGACGGACAGCACAATGCCAGATATCTGAATGAAATGGCGGATAAGCTGGCGAAGGATAATCTGGATATGGTGATTGGCTCCCGTTACATCAAAAAAGAGGGATTCCAGTCTTCCGGGCTGAGGAGAGTCGGCATCCGTTATTTTACGGCTCTGATTAAACTGGTGACCGGCAAGAAGATTACAGATCCCACCTCCGGCATGCGAATGGCAGGCAGAGAGGTGATTGAAATTTATGCAAAGAATTATCCGAAGGATTACCCGGAACCGGAAAGCGTCGTTGCAATTTTAAAAGCAGACAAAAAAGTAGATGAAATTCCGGTACAGATGAATGCGAGAGAAGAGGGCGTATCTTCTATTTCACCGAGAAAATCCATATATTACATGATCAAAGTGTCTCTGGCAATTTTGATAGCGGCGGTTCGGAGGTAGGCTTATGAGTTTGAAAACACAAATTATGGTGGCGGTAGTCATTGTGGCGGCGCTGGTCTGGATTGCCAATATGGTGCGCAAACAGGCTTTGGATATCAGATTTGCCCTTTCCTGGGTGACGGTAGGAGGAGTCGTTTTGATTCTGGATGTCTTTCCGGGAATTATGAATTATCTGGTGCATCTGCTTGGAATTGAACTGCCGGTAAATATGATGTTTTTCTTTGGATTTTGTTTTACACTGCTGCTGTTGTTCATACTGACTGTGAAAGTCTCCAAACAGGAGGAGCAGTTGAAAAGATTGACACAGGAACTGGCGCTGCTGGAAGACCGAATGAACAGCCGCCGGTTAGATAAATCTATATGCCGGGAGGCAAATCAAATGAAAGGAGAAACCTGTAAGAAAAAAGATGAATAGTGACATATGTGGTAATGGGAATCATAATACAAAAAAGGTAAACAAAGATGGAAGTCAGGAGGACGGGCCTTACAGGCAGCGCCCAAAAGTTCAGATTTTGATGTCAACCTACAATGGGGAGGAGTTTGTCAGGGAACAGCTGGATTCTATTCTGGCACAGAGTTATCCGGATGTGGATATTTTGATTCGGGATGACGGCTCCAAAGATGATACATTTGTAATTTTGAAAGAATACGAAGAGAGGCATTCCAATATTCGCGCATATCAGGGAGAAAATATCGGAGTCAACAAAAGTTTTTTTGAATTGCTTAAGAAAAGAAATCCGAATGCAGCATACATAGGATTTTGCGATCAGGATGATTACTGGCTGCCGGAGAAAATAGATAGAGCGGCAGAGCAGTTGGAACGTTTGAGCGGACCGGCTCTTTACTGCGGCGCCAAAACACTGGCAGACGAGAATTTAGAGCCTTTCAAGAATCAGCAGAATCCTCATAGGATTCCCGGTTTTGGGAATGCTGTAATAGAAAGCATTTGTTCTGGATGTACACTGCTGATGAACCGGGAGCTTGCGGATATTATCGCAGACCGGCTGCCGGAGGATGTGATTCACCATGACTGGTGGTGCTATATGGCGGCTTCTTATCTGGGAAGTATGTATTATGATGAAAATTCCTATATTTATTACAGACAGCACGGCGGCAACGAAGTAGGAGCCAGTGCATCTTTCTGGTCTCAGATCAAGGCAAAAGCAAGAGATCTGAAGAAACGCCATGGAGATCTGAAGAAGCAGCTGTCAGATTTTAAACGTTTTTATCATACAGATCCGGAAAAAGACGCGCTGGTGGAAGAAATTCTCCGGGCAGAAAAATTTCCGGGACGTTTTACGATTCTTTTTCACAAAAAGTGGTACAGGCAGAGCAGATTGGATAACTGGGTAGTAAGGGGGCTGTTTTTGTTCAATCGTATGCTGTAAGCATCCCCTTATGTATGGAAAAAGCATAATAATCAGGAAAGGATTTTTACATGAAAAAAATAATGGTGACGGGCTGTAACGGCCAGCTGGGAAGAGCAATTAACAAAGAATATGCAAAGGATGATGTGGAATTTATTAATACAGATGTAGCGGAGGGGGAAGGCGTCATTTCTCTGGATATTACAGATGTGGATGCGGTTCTTGCATTGGCAGAAAAGGCAAGACCGGATGTAATCATAAACTGCGCGGCGCATACCAATGTAGACGCCTGCGAGACGCAGTGGGATCTGGCTTACCGCATCAATGCCATAGGCCCGAGAAATTTAAGTATTGCAGCGTCCAAATATGATATTAAGCTGATTCATGTATCTACAGATTACGTATTTCCGGGAACATCTCCCAAACCGCTGACAGAGTTTGATGCAGTAGATCCCATCAGCGCATACGGAAAAACCAAATTGGAGGGAGAGAATTTTGTGAAAGAATTTGCTCCGAAACATTTTATTTTCCGTACCGCATGGCTGTATGGAGACGGAAAGAATTTTGTCAAAACCATGTTAAAGCTTTCCGAATCCCATGATGTAATTACTGTGGTATCGGATCAGTTTGGTTCTCCCACCAGTGCGGCAGAGCTGGCGAAGATGATTCATTTTCTGGAACCCACTGAGAATTACGGCACTTATCATGCAACTTGTGAAGGACAGTGCAGCTGGGCGGATTTTGCAGTGGAGATTTTCAAAAAAGCAGGAAAAGACACTGTCGTGAAATATGTTACCACAGAGGAATACAATTCACCTGCTAAGCGTCCTGCATATTCTGTTTTGGATAATTACATGCTGCGTCTGGTGGCGGGCAGCCGGTTTCAAATGGCAGAATGGAAAGACGCATTGGATGTATATATGAAGGAGATTTTATGAAACCATTGGTAAGTGTCTGCATTCCGGCTTATAATAACGCCGCCTATATCAAAGATACGATAGATTCTGTTCTGCATCAGACCTATCCCAATCTGGAGCTTGTGATTTGTGATGACAAGTCCACAGACAATACGGTAGAAGTTATTGAAAAAATCAAGGACGACCGGATTAAATTATATAAAAATGAGAAGAATCTGGGTATGTCGGGCAACTGGAATCATTGTCTTTCCAAATGCAGCGGAGACTTTATCAAATTAATCTGTGCAGATGATATGCTGGCGGAAACAGCGCTGGAAAAAGAAGTAAACGCCTTGATTCAAAATCCCACGGCGGTGCTGGCGGAAAGCGACACCCGTTTGTTTGATTTAGACGGCAGGCCAAAGGGATTTTACAGAAGATATAAGACAAAAGGATTAACAAACGGAAAAGAAATTGCAAGAAAAGGCTTTTTTGTAAAAAATTATTTTGGAGCGCCTCTTGCAAATACATTCCGTAAAAGCGCAGTAGAACAGACCGGAGGCTTTGATCCCTGGTATACGTATATTCTGGACTATGATTTCTGGGTGCAGCTGGCCTGTATGGGAGACGTTTATATTATACATGAGCCTCTGAATTATTTCAGAGTTCGCAACGACTCCAATACGGGAAATGTTATGGCGGGGGATAAAACAGAGGATTATGTGAAAGAGCATATTCATTTGGTGAACAAATTCCGCAAAGAACTGAAACTGTCCAAAGCAGAAGTAAACAGGAGCGTAAGAATTCGTAAGTTCCGCAATTTTGCGGCGGGCATCTATCTAAAATTGTTTGTGAGAAAGTAAATTTGTCAAAACTTGTAATTTCAGTAAGACAATGCTATAATGTGTTAATTATGGTAGAAATAGAACGAATAAAGGAGATCGTATTTTATGAGGACCTATTTAGTAACCGGAGGAGCAGGATTTATCGGTTCCAATTATATTCATTATATGTTTCGCAAATATGACAACGAGATCCGCATCATCAATGTGGATGCGCTGACTTATGCAGGCAATCTGGAGAATTTAAAAGAAATCGAAAACAGGGAGAATTATACATTTATCAAAGCCGATATTACGGATAAAGATGCAATTATGCAGATTTTTGAACAAAATGATATTGACCGGGTGGTGCATTTTGCAGCAGAGAGTCATGTAGACCGCAGCATTCGGACGCCGGAGGTTTTCGTGAAGACCAACGTACTGGGAACAGCTGTCATGCTCAACTGTGCCAAAGCTGCATGGGAACTGCCGGACGGCTCTTTCAAAGATGGGAAGAAATTTCTTCACGTATCCACAGATGAAGTGTACGGCTCCTTAGAGGAAGACGGCGGTTATTTTTATGAGACAACCCCATATGATCCCCACAGTCCTTATTCTGCCAGCAAAGCATCTTCTGATTTTCTGGTAAAAGCATATATTGATACGTATCATTTCCCGGCGAACATTACGAATTGTTCCAACAACTATGGACCATATCAGTTCCCGGAAAAACTAATTCCGTTGATTATCAATAACGCCCTCCATGGAAAGAAGCTTCCGGTATACGGAGACGGCAAAAATGTCCGTGACTGGCTGTATGTTGACGATCATGCCAAAGGAATCGACATGGTGCAGGAGCAGGGACGTCTGGGAGAGACCTACAATATCGGCGGACACAACGAAAAGCAGAATATAGAGATTATAAATATCATCATTGAGACGCTTCTGGAAATGCTGCCGGAAGATGACGAAAGAAGAAAGCTGGTAAGCAAAGATTTAATCACATATGTGGAAGACAGAAAAGGGCATGACAGAAGATATGCCATTGCTCCGGACAAGATCAAAGCAGAAATTGGCTGGGAGCCGGAGACGATGTTTAAAGAAGGCATCAAAAAAACCATCGCATGGTTCTTTGAACATGAAGACTGGATGAACAATGTCACCAGCGGTGATTATCAGAAATATTACAACGAAATGTATCAAGATAAATAATTGATTTTTGCAGAAAGAAGGGTTGCGCAGTTGAAAAACCGGGTAAACCTTCTTTCTTGCGGCATGAGAGGAGTATACGATGAAGGGAATTATTTTAGCGGGCGGTTCCGGAACCCGCCTTTATCCTTTGACCAAAGCCATCAGCAAGCAGATTATGCCTATTTATGATAAGCCCATGATTTATTATCCTTTATCTACACTGATGCTTTCAGGGATTCGGGAAGTGCTCATCATTTCCACTCCCAGAGATCTGCCGGTGTTCAAAGACTTGTTAGGCTCCGGAGAACAGCTGGGCATGCGGTTTGAATATGCCGTTCAGACAGAACCCAGAGGGCTGGCAGATGCTTTTATCATTGGAGATAAATTCATCGGAAATGATGCGGCGGCATTGGTATTGGGCGATAATATTTTTTATGGACAGAGCTTTTCCAGAGTGCTGAAAAATGCGGCGGAACGTACGGAGAGTCAGCAGGGAGCTACGATTTTCGGATATTATGTGAGAGATCCCAGAGAATACGGCGTTGTGGAATTTGATGAGACAGGCAGGGCATTGTCCATTGAAGAAAAACCGGAACATCCCAAATCCAACTATGCAGTGCCGGGACTTTATTTTTACGACAATGACGTGGTAGAGATTGCCAAAAACGTAAAGCCTTCCGCAAGAGGTGAAATTGAGATTACCAGTATCAACAACGAATATCTGAAAAGAGGCATCCTTTCCGTAGAGACACTGGGCAGAGGATTTGCCTGGTTAGATACCGGGAGTCATGACATGCTCCTTGCGGCGGCGGATTTTGTTTCTGCATTTCAGAAACGCCAGGGATTATATATTTCCTGTATTGAGGAAATTGCATACAAACGGGGCTTTATTGACAGGGAACAGCTGATAAAATTAGCGCAGCCTTTGTTGAAAACAGAATACGGACAGTATCTGATCGAGGTTGCAGAAGGACTATAGAAGAGGTGTAAAACATGGGAAAGATTCAGGTAACAAAAGATTGTAACGGCATAGCGGGATTAAAAGTCATTGAACCCTCTGTATTCGGAGATGCCAGGGGTTACTTCATGGAGACCTACAACTACAATGATTTTAAAGCAGAGGGGATTGACTGTGAATTTGTGCAGGATAATCAATCTGCCTCCAAAAAAGGTGTGCTGCGGGGGCTGCATTTTCAGATCAATTATCCTCAGGACAAGCTGGTTCGTGTCATAAAAGGAGAAGTATTTGACGTTGCCGTTGATTTAAGAGAAGGTTCCGAAACGTTTGGAAAATGGTTTGGCGTAATGCTTTCTGCAGAAAATAAAAAACAGTTTTTCATTCCCAAGGGATTTGCCCATGGATTTGTGGTATTGAGTGATTATGCGGAATTCTGTTATAAAGTAACGGATTTTTATCATCCGAATGATGAAGGCGGCTTGCTGTGGAAAGATCCGGACATCGGCGTAGAATGGCCCATGCCGGAAGGTATGACAGAAGATGATCTGATCCTTTCAGACAAAGATAAAGTCTGGGGCGGTATCAAAGACTACATCAAAGAGAAGAAGTAAGGTAACTATGAACGGCCAAAGGCCGCAGACAGCAGCAAAGTAAGAGGAAATTGTATGGCAGCATCAAAGAAAAAGAATCAGGAATTGTCGTTGGCGGGGGTCTATGAAAGCAGAAAGTTGATTGCCCGCCTTTCTGTCAATGATTTTAAAACAAAATTTGCGGGATCTTACCTGGGGATTGTCTGGGCATTTGTCCAGCCGTTGATCATGGTTTTGGTATATTGGTTTGTGTTTGAAAAAGGCTTAAAACCGGTTCCGGTGAAAAATGCAGCCGGAACAGAAATGCCTTTTCTGCTGTGGATGATTGCCGGACTGGTTCCGTGGTTTTTCTTTAATGATGCATTAAGCGGCGGCACGAGAGCTCTTTTGGACTATTCTTATCTGGTTAAAAAAGTGGTATTCCGTATTGACATACTGCCCATTGTCAAAATTCTCTCCGCAGTTTTTGTGCATTTGTTTTTTCTGGCATTTGAAGTGATTTTATATGCGTTGTACGGATATTATCCGGATTTCTATACATTACAGGTGATTTATTATTCGATCTGCCTGATTGTGCTGGTACTGGGAGTCACCTATTTGACCAGCGCTGTTGTAGTGTTTTTCCGGGATTTGAATCAGGTAATTAATATTGTGCTGCAGGTGGGAATCTGGGCGACGCCGATTATGTGGAATATTGATACTATGGATATCGGCCCGGTTCTTAAGGGAATTTTAATGTTGAATCCTTTATACTATATTGTGCAGGGATATCGGGATGCACTGATTGGTAAAACAGCATTCTGGGAGCGGCCGGGACTGACAGCGTATTTCTGGGGATTTACCCTTGTGTTTTTATGGATTGGAACATATGTCTTCAAAAAGCTCAGGATGCATTTTGCAGATGTGCTTTAAGAGGTAGGAGTAAAAAGAATGAGCGATATTGCAATCAAGGTGGATAAGGTAAGTAAAATATATCATCTCTATGACCGTCAGCGCGACAGATTAAAAGACGCCCTGAATCTGACGAAAAAGAAATGCTACAGAGAACACTTTGCCTTAGACCGGTTGGATTTTGAAATAGAAAAAGGTGAGACGGTGGGAATTATCGGGACGAACGGTTCCGGAAAATCCACCATATTAAAGATTATTACCGGCGTGTTAAATCCCAGCGGCGGAGAAGTGACCGTCAACGGAAGGATTTCTGCATTGTTAGAGCTTGGAGCAGGCTTTAATATGGAATATACCGGAATTGAAAATGTCTATTTAAACGGTACGATGATTGGTTTTACAAAAGAAGAAATCGATGAACGTCTGCAGGATATTCTGGATTTTGCCGATATTGGAGATTTTGTGAATCAACCGGTCAAGACTTATTCCTCCGGAATGTTTGTGCGTCTGGCTTTTGCCGTTGCCATTAATATTGATCCGGAGATTTTAATCGTAGACGAGGCGCTTTCTGTAGGAGACGTCTTTTTCCAGTCCAAGTGCTATCACAAATTTGAAGAGTTTAAAAAAATGGGCAAGACGATTCTTTTCGTCAGCCACGATTTGGGCAGCATTACCAAATACTGTGACAGGGCGATTCTTTTGAACAAAGGCCACAAGCTGTTTGAAGGAACGCCAAAAGAGGCAGTGGATATGTATAAGCGGGTTCTGGTAAATCAGCTGGATGATGAGGAAGAAAACGGTAAAACACTCTGGGAGCAGAAGGGGAATCAGGCTCTTTGGAGAAGCACTCTGCCCATTAATCCGGAGGTTTTGGAGTATGGCAGTAAGAAAGCAGAAATCATTGATTTTGCTTTTGTAGACGCAAATGGAAGATACAGCAATGTCATTGAAAAAGGTTCTGAGATGACAGTGAAGATGAAAGTGCTTTTTCATGAAGATATAGCGGAACCCATTTTTGCCTTCTCTTTCAAGAATTTGCTGGGAATTGAATTGTGCGGAACGAATACCATGTTTGAAAAGATAGAAATTACGCCGAAAAAGGCTGGGGATGTGCAAATCATTTCTTTCAAACAGAATATGGATCTGCAGGGAGGAGAATATCTGCTTTCGCTGGGCTGCACCGGATATCCTCATGGAGAGTTTACCGTATATCATAGATTGTATGACGTCTGTAATCTGACTGTGGTATCAACGAAAAATACCGTGGGATATTATGATATGAATACAAGCATTACCGTGGAATAAAGGGGGGATCTGCCGTGGATATTTTTGAAACATCTCATTTAAGAGCAAATATAATTGCATGGATTCCGATCCGGAAAACAGACCGGGTATGCTATATAGGAACGGATACGGATGTGATTGCGCAGAAACTGCGTCAGATGTCAGATTATGTGACCTGCTCCATGGAGCAGACGGATCAGACATCCGAAGAGGAATACGATTATATCATCCGACTCTCTGATGCATCCTGGGAAATGCTGAAACTGGATTATGCAAAATTGTCAGAACAGGGGAAACTGGTACTGGCGGCGGAAAATGCATATGGATTAAAATATCTGGCCGGTGCAAAGGAAATCGGTTCCGGAGAATATTTCGGCGGCGTGGAAGCTCTTGCAGATTCCGTGGGAACTACCAGAGAAGAGATAGCGTCCTCTTTGCGGCGGGCGGGATTTGTATGGCATAAGTTTTATTACCCATTTCCGGATCATCAATTTGCCATGAATATTTATTCGGATGAATATCTTCCCAAGCAGGGAGAGCTGATTGACCAGATCGGCAATTTTGACGCGGAGCGTATGATATTGTTTGATGAAACGAAAGCGGCGGATGCATTGATTGCCCGAAATCAGTTTCAGGATTTTTCCAACGCATATCTTGTAGTGGCGGGGAAAAGCGTTTTTGGAACATTTGTGAATGAAAAAAAAGAGGAAATCTCTTATGTGAAATTTTCCAATGACAGAGGAGCGTCTCATAATATACGCACTTATATTACAAGAGATTCTGACGGCGCATTTCATCTCTTGAAAACGGCAGATACTCCCAAGGCAAAACCGCATATTGCAAACCTTTCCAAAACGGCGGAAAAGCTGCAGGAGCTGTATGCAGGCAGCCGTTTTCTGATCAATTCCTGCAAGAACAGCGCAGAAGGGGCGGAACTTGCTTTTTTACAGGGGCATACGATGGAAGAGGAGCTGGATCATTATCTGGAACAGGGGGAACATCAAAAAGCATCTGAAAAGATCATGGAGGTATTGGAAGAAATTCGACTGAATAAACGCTGCCGGGATTTTCAGATAACAGAAGAATTTAAGAGGGTATTTGGAGAGCCGGATCTGCCGGAAGGTTTAAATGCATTGGAAGTCAGCGATATTGATCTGATTATGCCCAATATTTTAGTGGGAGCAGATCAAAGCTGGAATGTGATTGATTACGAATGGTCTTTCCATTTTCCCGTTCCTGTGAATTTTATTTTATACCGCAGCATCCGCTATTATGCGGATACTACGGCTGTCCGCAGAGCTTTAAATCCTGCCGGCCTTTACGACCGGGCAGGCATTACGGAGCGGGAACTTACAGCTTATGGCGCAATGGAGGATGCTTTCCAGAAGTATGTGCTGGGGGGACGCATCCCCATGCGGCAATTGTATAAAGAAAAGGGAAAGCCGGCATATCACATCACCAGCGTTTTGCATGTGGTGGATGATTTGGAACGCAGACGGGCATTGCAGATTTATTTTGACAGGGGCAGCGGTTTTTGCGAAGAAGATGTAACGACATTTCACAGCAAGGCATTAGACGGAACTTATCATCTGGAAATACCCATAGAAGAGGATGTCATGAAACTGCGGATCGATCCCGGCAGTCAGGCATGTACGGTAGAGTTGGAACGTCTGACATTTGCCGGCAGCAGCGAGTGTGTGCTGAATTTTATCAGCAACGGACATAAACTGACGGGAGGTATGTATTTGTTTGATACGGACGATCCCAATATATTACTGGAAAAACTGCCCCGGACAAACAGGGTATTGTTGTTGGATCTCAGGATTGATTCTATGAGCCTTGCAGCGGCAGAGTGGATTGCACCCAAAATCGATACGAAGTACAAGCTGAAAAAAATGCTGAGAAAATAGAGAGGTTTCTATGAAAACATCATCATCATTAAAAAATAAGCGTATGATCATGTTCTGGGCCAAAATGTTTATTGTGATTTTACAAACTGCCATGTATGGCTGGCTCTGGTTTCATCATTATAAAGATATGATGCCGGTGGTTTACTGGAACCGGGGCAACTGGACGATTATTGCATTGTATGGACTGTTCATCGTTGTATTTTCCAGAGCCTTTGGCGCATTAAAAGTAGGGTATCTAAAAACCTGGGATATTATGTATTCCCAGCTGCTGACGATTTTGTGTGTGAATGCCGTTGCTTATCTGCAGCTGGCGCTGATTAACGGAGACTGGAAATTTCTGGAGAACAGCGGGCCCATTTTTGCACTGGCCGGATTGGATTTGATCATCGTACTGATTTGGGCGTTGTTTATGCGTTGGATTTATACTTTCATTTATCCTCCTCATGAAATGCTTTTGATCTACGGCGATGTCAGTCCGGATACCATTATCCGCAAAATAGAATCCAGAAAAGATAAATATCATGTGAAAGAAAAAATTCCTTTAAGCGCAGGCATGGAGCGCATTTTTTCTGAAATTTTAAAGTATGACGCCGTACTGATCGGGGATATCCCCGTAGGAGACCGGAATACGCTGATTCAATATTGCTTTGAAGAGAACATCCGCTGCTATGGAAGCCCGCAGATTACGGATATTATGATTCGTCATTCCGAAAGCATAGATTTGTTCGATTCGCCGCTGCTTTTGTTTCGCAACAATGGACTGACCTATCGCCAGATGTTTGTAAAAAGGATTATGGATATTGCATTTTCTCTGGTGGGAGTTGTGCTGGCGTCTCCTGTCATGCTGCTCATTGCTTTTTTTGTAAAAATATATGACGGAGGCCCCGTGTTCTATCGGCAGAAACGGCAGACAAAAGACGGCAGGGAATTTGAAATTCTCAAATTCAGGAGCATGATTATAGATTCCGAGAAGAACGGCGCACGCCTTGCAAAGGAACACGACAGCCGTATTACTCCGGTGGGAAGAGTCATCCGCAGACTGCATTTTGACGAGCTGCCCCAGTTGTTTAATATTTTAAAAGGGGATATGGCGTTTGTCGGTCCGAGGCCGGAGCGGAAAGAAATTACAGAGGAGTATTCCAGAGAAATTCCAGAATTTCCATACCGCTTAAAAGTAAAAGCGGGGCTTACCGGGTATGCCCAGGTATACGGGCAGTATAATACGCTTCCTTACGACAAATTGAAAATGGATTTGACGTATATTACCGGCTATTCTTTATGGCTGGATATCAAATTGATCATATTAACAGTGCGGATTCTGTTCCAGAAAGAGAAATCCGAAGGCGTAGATGATTCACAGAAAACGGCGCTGAAGAATTAAAAGCGCCGGCAGAAGGGGAACGCAATGGAATCCTATTCCGTATTAATGTCAGTATATTACAAAGAAAAAGCAGAATATTTTCAGGAGAGCGTTTTAAGTATGCTGCGTCAGACGGCCGCAGCAGATGATTTTGTCATTGTATGCGACGGACCTCTGACAAAGGAACTGGATGCTGTGATAGAAGAATTTCAAAATCAGTATCAGAATCTGTTTCAAGTCATTCGGCTGAAAGAACAGAGTGGTCTTGGAAATGCGCTGCGGCAGGGGATTTGCTTTTGTAAAAATGAACTGATTGCCCGAATGGACAGCGACGATATGAGCGTGCCGGACAGATGCCGGATGCAGCTGAAATCTTTTCAGGAAAAAGAGATTGATCTGTGCGGAGGCAATATTACCGAATTTACGACGGATATTTCCGATGCCGGAGCCAAAAGACAGGTGCCGGAGACTGACGAAGAGATCCGGCGATTTGCAGGCCGGAGAAATCCCTTTAATCATCCCACGATTATGTTTCGCAAATCATCTGTTTTAAAAGCCGGCAATTACAAAGACTGCCTGGGATTTGAAGATTATTATCTGTGGGCAAGGATGTTAGGATGCGGCGCAAAAGGGTATAATATACAGGAAACTCTGGTTTATATGCGTACCGGAGAGGGTATGTATAAGCGGCGGGGAGGATTTTTATACGCAGTAAAAGGGATAAAAGCCAGATGGAAAATTTATCAGACCGGCGTATCCAAATTTTCGGATTTTCTGATTTCCGCCGGAGGACAAGTTGTCATATCAATGATTCCGGTGAGGCTCAGAAGCTGTTTTTATGGAAGATTTCTGCGTAAACATTAAAGAAATACCCTTAAATTGACGGGTATAGGGGCATGTGCTATAATGCATACCGTAATGGAAATACGTTCCAGCATCCCCTTTATGCATAGGGTGCAGCGTTATGAGATGAACAGGGTGAAAAGCAGAATGAAAGAATTAGAAGGTCTGCAGCAGCGTCTGGTGGAGATGCTGCTTGCATTTCAAACATTTACAGATGAACACGGACTGACTTTTTTTCTGGTGGGAGGAAGCGCGTTGGGGGCATACCGCCATCAGGGCTTTATTCCCTGGGATGATGATGTGGATATCGCCATGATGCGGTCTGATTTTGAACAAATGGAGCAGATCATGGCGGCAGGGGCAAATCGTATTGGAGAATTTGTCTATTCTCCGGTGGAAGACCATATCATTCCGGAGGCTCCCATTGGCTATCTTTATGATACGAAGCATTTACAAAAGGGTTATGAAAATACAGCCAAAATAGATATTCATCCCATTGACGGCGTGCCGGAGAATGGGTTTTTACGCAAAGTACAGATGCTTTCTTCGCTGATTTATTATCTGTCAGAGTATAGAAATCCGGTTAAGAATAAGGGAGCGAAGATCCGGAGCATTTCTAAAATCATTTTAAAAGTTACGCCGAATTTCATGTTTGATTTTTATATGAAGGTAACGAAGAAAATCATGACCGCATGGAGCGACAGGGACAGTAAGCATATCTGCAGCCTTTTTGGCGTGGCGGGTTACAAACGGGAAATTATGCCGAGAAATTATCTGATGCCTTTACAGGAATCGTCTTTTGCCGGTGAAACTTTTTTTGTACCGGGGGATATCAGGCCTTATCTGGAACGGCTTTATGGTGATTTTGAGAAACTTCCGCCAGAGGAAGAACGTTATCCGAGACATGACATTTATCTGATGTATCAAGAGAGGGGCAAACATTGAATCCTTATATTTGGAAGATCAGACAACTGGCAAAGACCATTATTTCATATGAGATTCAGGGAGAAGAGAAGGTGTACCGTCTGAAACATACGCCTTTCTGCATCAAAGACCGCTATACCAAAGGCTATCACCGGGAATTGGAACCTCTTTTGGTGCAGCCGGATAAGATTGTTTTTGACAATTATATGGGCAAAGGATACGGCTGCAACAGTAAGTATGTGACAGAGGAGCTGTTGAAACGGACGCAGGATCTGGACATTGTCTGGACTGTGAAAGATCCGGCGGGACAGAGAGAATTTTTTCCAAAACAGGTTCGTCTGGTAGAATACGGTTCCAGAGAAGCGATGTACGAATATGCAACGGCAGGCGTCTGGGCGGGAAATTATCAGCTGGTACATTATCTGAACAAAGGATTGTTAAAGAAACCGAATCAGACTTATATTCAGATGTGGCATGGTTCTTTCGGAATCAAAAAAATCGAAAATAACTGCAAAAATTTAACGAGGGATACAAACTGGACAATTCTTGCGCAGCGAAATTCCAGATATACCGATTACTGGATTTCCAACAGCAGTTTTGAAACAAATATTTACCGACAGGCGTTTTGGGACGTGGATAAAGTGTTGGAATACGGGCATCCAAGAAATGACATCTTTTTTCATAAAAGAGGAGAAAAGGCAAGGGCGGCCGTAGAGGATTACATCGGACAAAAAGACTGCAGGCTGCTTTTATATGTACCCACGTTTCGGGACGATCACAGCGAACCGGAAGAACCCATTGATTTCAAACAGCTGAAATGGAATCTGGAAAAACGGTTTGGGGGATATTGGAAAATTCTTTTAAGACTGCATCCAAGGGTGGCCGGGGATGCCAAAGAAATAAAAACCTATGGAGACGATAGCATTTGTGTAACGGATTACCCGGATATACAAGAGCTTTTGGCGGCGGCAGACGCGGTGATTACAGATTATTCCAGCGCTGTTTTTGATTTCCTTTTGACCGGGCGTCCGGCTTTTCTCTATGCGCCGGATTATGCCAGATATCAGGAAATGAGAGGACTTTATTATCCTTTGGAAGCAACGCCTTTTCCCCTTGCATCGGATAATCGTCAGTTGTCCTATAATATTCTGGGATTTGATACAGATTTATATATAGAAAAAACAAAAGCATTTTTGCAGCAGAAGGGTTCTGTGGAAGAAGGAAATGCGGCGGAACGCGTGGCGGACTTGATTCTTGCATGTGTGATACGAAACAGAGAAAAGCAAAGGTGAGGAATTGATATGGGACATTTGAAAACATTTTGGAAACGCAGGGAACTTTTGTGGGAGCTTGTAAAGAGAGGAATTAAGTTAAAATACCGAAAATCTTATCTGGGAATAATATGGTCGCTGTTAGAGCCGATCCTTTCTACGATTGTGCTGACCGTTGTGTTTGGAACGCTGCTCGGCAGAGGCGGCAGGGATTTTCCGCTGTATGTATTGTGCGGACGATTGCTTTATTCCTTTTTTGCATCCTCTACAAAGTCTGCGGCAAGATCGATTCGGATGAACGCGCCGATGATCAAAAAAGTTTATATACCGAAATACCTGTATCCTTTGTCAAGCATTTTATTTAATTATATTATAACGGGCATTTCCCTTCTGGTGCTGATTCCGCTGTGCGTATACTGCAGAGTGTATCCGAAACTGCATATGTTTTATGTGATTCTGCCCTTTGCCGTATTGTTTGTTCTGACTTATGGATGCGGCATGATCCTTGCCACCATATCGGTGTTTTTCCGGGATATGGAATACCTATGGGATGTGCTTTTGACATTGATCATGTATTCCAGCGCGATCATGTACTATCCGGAAAAGCTGATGAAGAGCGGTTATTATTGGATTTTAAAATTCAATCCTCTGTTTTGCGTCATAACGAATTTCAGAGATGCGATTATGGGGCAGCCAATGGAGTGGAATTATCTGCTGACGGCATTAGAGATTGGAATTGTCCTTTCGTTGATCGGAACATATATGTTTTATAAAAAACAGGATGAATTCATTTTAGCAATATAGAAAGGTACGGTATGGGAAAAGAGACATTGAGACTGGAAGGTATTGGCATCAAATTTAATTTGGCCGGTAAAAAGGCAAAACCAAAGTCTACACAATTAAAAGACATTCCGTCTATGATATTTGGCGGAAATAAAAGGCAGGAATTCTGGGCTTTAAAAGATATCAGTTTCTCACTGGAACGGGGGGACCGGCTGGGAATTCTGGGATTAAACGGTGCGGGGAAAAGCACCCTGTTAAAAGTGATTGCCGGCGTCTTTAAACCCAATGAAGGAAAGGTAATCCATAAAGGCACAATCGTTCCGCTGCTGGAGCTGGGAGCGGGATTTGAAAAGCAGTATACCGGAACGGAAAATATTTTTCTGTATGGCTCCATGCTTGGCTACAGCAGAAAATATCTCCAAAGCAAATATGATGAGATTGTGGAATTTTCCGGATTGAAGAAATTTATTGATGTGCCGATTCAGAATTATTCTTCCGGTATGCGTTCAAAACTGGGATTTTCCATTGCCACAATTGCAGAGCCGGAGATTCTGATCTTAGATGAAGTGCTTTCGGTTGGAGATGCGAAATTCCGCAAAAAAAGCGAGGCAAAAATACACAGTATGATGGAGGGCGGAACAACGGTATTGTTCGTCTCTCATTCATTGGAGCAGGTGAAGCGAATCTGCAATAAAGCCATGATTTTAGAACAGGGTAGAATTGTGGGATTTGGTGATATTGACAAAGTTTCGGCAATATACGCAGAAATGATAGGATAGTTTTTGGAGAAAAATCATGAGAATGGAAAACTATATCAAAGAAAAGAAAATTACGGCAACCGTAAAAGAAGTCAGATGGGAACGGATTTTTCTGCATCTGGATGTAAAAGTGGAATATGCAGATCCTGAGGAAAAGAAGGGAGAGCTCTGTTTTTATGCAGTAGACCAGCTGTATCATTCTCCCGCTATGTTTAAAATCACAGGGGCAGAGGATGATGTCTATCATCTGAAACTCAATGTGACCAACGGCGGAGAAAATGTCTGTCTGCCTTCCAGTGAATACCGTATTTTTGTATGCAGGGACGACTGCATTATGGCAGACTGCGAAACAGATGCTGCAATTGTAGGAGAAATGGACAATTTTTCCAGAGTTTATTTGTTTTCCGAGCATACCAAAGGGTATGCCGTCTCATTTTATGTAGAAGAAGAAACGGAAACGCTTCCTTTCCGTTTCTGCATATTAGGCGCAGAGGAATGCGAACTGAAATTTCCGGAAAAACTGGGCTTGTGGGAGGCTCTCTGCCTGGGAGAAAGCCTGAAAGATAGCTGGTTCAGCAAACGGAATGTAATCCGGACCATGTATTCGTTTTTCTGTAAAATTTATGCGTCCAAACGAAAAAATACTATTTTGCTGATGTCGGAACAAAACGACACCATTCGGTATAATTTAAAAGCGGTTGCAGACCGGATGCGGGAAAGAGGAATGGATAAGGAATTTCGGATTTTGTATTCGGCCCGTTCTGCCGCATCTGAATCCCAGAGTTTGAAAAGCTGGTTTGGACTGATTCGGAAACTGGCGCAGAGCGGCATTATCTTTTTGGACGATCATGCCGTTGTTTTGAATTGGCTGAAATTATCCAAAGATACGAAATTGATTCAGCTTTGGCATGCCGGAGCCGGTTTCAAATCCTCCGGATACAGCAGATGGGGGCACAAGGGAGGACCCGGAGCTGCCTCCTGCCACAGACAGTACAGTTTCGGCATTGCAGGCTCCAAAAATATCGCGCCGTTTTTCTCAGAGGTATGGGGAATCAATGACGAACAGGTTCTGCCTACCGGAATGCCCAGGATGGATGAGTTTTTAGACGAAGATTACAGGAAGAAGAAGACAAAAGAGCTTTACGACAAATATCCGATCTGCAAAGGCAAAAAAGTAATGCTTTTCGCGCCCACTTACCGGGGAAGAGGAAAGAAAGAGGCATATTATCCCTATAAAAGGATTGATTTTCAGGGGCTGTATGAGGCCTGCGGAGACGAATATGCAGTTCTATTTAAAATGCATCCCTGGATCAAAGGAAAGGTGCCCATTGAAGATGCATATAAAGATAAATTCACAGACGTAACCGGATATCTGAATATCAATGATTTGTTTTATATCACAGATCTGCTTGTTACAGATTATTCTTCCAATATATTTGAATTTTCTCTGATGAGAAAGCCGATGCTCTTTTTTGCATTTGACAAAACCCAGTATGCGTTTTCCAGAGGATTCCACAGAGATTATGAAACGTCTGCTCCCGGAAAAGTCTGCTATACCTTTGAAGAATTGCTGGAGGCTTTCCGCAGCAAAGATTTTGAATATGAAAAAGTAGAACAGTATATCACATACCATTTTGATTATATTGACAGCAATGCATCCGACCGTGTCATTGACTGGCTGGTCTATGACAGAATTCCAAAAGACATTCGGGCAGAACTTGAGCGGGTGGAGAGAGAAAATGCCCATAGAAGAGAATTGGATTTTCTGCCGGAGGGCTACAAACGGGATCTGGAATTAAGATGCATTGTAAAGGAGGGCAAATAGTGAATATAGCGATTGTTTTTGCCGGAGGAAGCGGCGTCCGCATGGGTTCCGGCATTCCGAAACAGTTTTTGGAAATCAATGGAAAGCCGATTATTGTTTATACCTTACAGTTGTTTCAGTATCATGACAAAATTGATAAAATATATCTATCTGTTCTGGAGCAGTATATTCCATATATGAAAATGCTGATCGAGGAGTATCGTCTGCAGAAGGTGGCGCAGGTGGTTTCCGGAGGAGAGACGGCGCAGGATTCCATTTATCATGCCCTTAAGACGGCGGAGAAGGAAAATCCGGAAGATTCCGTTGTTTTGATTCATGACGGGGTGCGTCCTTTTGTGTCCTATGAAGTCATCAGCAACAATATTGAAAGCGTCAAAAAGCATGGAAACGGAATTACCTGTACGCCCTGCTATGAAACGATTATGATCAGCAGCGACGGAGAGGCGGTGGGACAGGTTCCGTACCGGAAAGAGACGTTTGCGGCGCAGGCTCCCCAGAGTTTTTATCTGAAAGAAATTATTGCCGCCCATGATGTTGTGCGGGCCTCCAAGACGCGCTATGAAAATATGGTGGACGCCTGTACCATCATCCGCAGCCAGGGAATGGACGCCCATATGGTGATGGGTAACCGGGGCAATATCAAAGTGACGACGCCGGAAGACGTCTATATTTTCAGAGGGCTTTTGCAGTATAAGGAAAACGAGCAGGCCTTTGGACTGGGGCTTACCAATCGGATTGAGACGAAATTGAATCAGGCAACGAGAAAAAACTGTGGGTGAATCGTGGTTTCAGACAGGAGGAACGGGCAAATGGAAATCAAAGATAAAATTCTCCGTCAGGATATGGAAGAAATTGCAGGAGATGGAAATCTGACCGATAATCTGAGAAACAGTACGGTATTCGTTACCGGAGCTACAGGTCTTTTAGGATCTCAGGTTGTGTTGGCGCTTGCCTGCATGAATCGAATGCAGAACAGCAATATTCAGATTGTTGCCATGGCAAGAAACGAGGAAAAAGTAAAAAAAGTATTTGGAGATCTGGCGGACGAAAGGGATTTGACTGTATATTATGGAGATATCAATTCTCCTATTGATTATCCGGGAAACGTGGATTATATCATACATGGCGCGAGCCCTACCAGTTCTAAATATTTTGTGGCACATCCGGCAGAGACCATTCAGACCGCATTAAAAGGAACGGAGTATATACTGGAATTTGCCCGAAAGAAAAAAATCAGCTCTATGGTCTACCTTTCTTCTCTGGAAGTATATGGCGCGCCGGAAGGAGAAAAACAGAGAATTGGTGAGAAGGATTATGGATATTTAGATCCCATGAGCATACGGAGCAGTTATTCCGAAGGAAAACGTATGGCGGAGTGCATGTGTGCCGCTTATGCCGGTGAATATGATGTCCCCGTTAAAGTGGCAAGACTTTCCCAGACATTTGGGGCGGGAGTGGAATATCAGGATAGCCGGGTGTTTGCAGAATTTGCCAGATGTGCGGTAGAGAAAAAAGACATTATACTGCATACAAAGGGCAGAACCATTCGGAGTTATTGTTATACGAAAGATGCAATCCGGGCAATTTTATATATTTTATCAAAGGGACAAAAAGGCGAGGCCTATAATGTAACCAACATGGATACGGCGGTGTCCATCCGAGAAATGGCAGAATTGGTATGCAGCCTGTATCCGGAAAACGGAATTCAGGTGAAGGTTGAAATCCCGGAAGACGCGGCCTCTTTTGGATACAATCCGGAAATGGTGATCCGTCTGGACAGCTCAAAATTACAGGAGCTGGGATGGAAACCCACAGTGGGATTGAAAGAAATGTTTGAAAGAATGATAAAAAGCGGATTTAGCAGCTGTGAAACCGAAGGCTGAATAGCTGCGTTTTGAGAAAGAGAGAGCAGTATGAAATTTGGCGTGATTTTGCATAAAACAACGATGAACAGAGGAGACGATATCCAGACTTATGCGGCGATGCAGCATCTGCCCCAGGTGGATTATGTCATTGACCGGGAAAATATAAATTCCTTTCATTCCAAAGACAACGAGCCGGTAGCGGTAATCATGAGCGCCTGGTGGCTGTGGAAGAAATGGAACTGGCCGCCGGCAGAATGCATCATCCCTAAATTTGTCAGCATGCATATGAATAATTACACCATATACCGGAAGAGTTCTCCGATACGTGACGAATGGCTGGAAGGGATTGGAGGAGAATACTTTAAAACATATGGTCCTTTGGGAGTCAGAGATCAGTCAAGCCTGGATTTTTTTAAGGAAAGAGGATTTGACAGTTATTTCAGCGGCTGTATCACACTGACCCTACCAAAACAAAGGAAGACTGAAGATGCAGGCGCTTATGTCTGTCTGGTGGATTTGAATGACAAATTAGAACAGGCGGCAAGAGAGATGTTAAAAGATACCGGGCTTAAAATCAAGGTATTTACCCATCGCTGCGACTATCGACATTCTGACGCATCGCTGGAAGAGAGAATGGACGCTGTGGAAAAACTTCTGACACAGTATCAGAATGCAAAGCTTGTGATTACCAGAAGGCTGCATGTATCGCTGCCCTGTCTTGCTATGGGCGTGCCGGTGCTTTCTGTCGTAAAAATAGAAGATGAAGGCAATTTTACCCGGTGGGAGCCTTACAGTAAATGGATTCATTTTGTGAGCAACAAAGACTTTCGCACCGGCAATTTTGAATATGATTTTATGAATCCCCCGGAGAACAAAGCAGATTATAAGGCTGTGAGAGAGGCTTTGATCAAAGAGATTTCTGAGTTTGTGGAAGAAATGAAGGACTGCAGCCTGCCCCTTAGCCAGGTGAAGAAGACATCCTATACCGATGAAGAGGCCCGGGCATGGCGGAGCAAACTTATGGAATCCACTCTAGATAAGTGGCTGGAGGAAGACCGGAAATTTCTGGAGGAAAAAGAAGAACTGGAAAAGAGTTTGAAACGTTATAAAAAGATTATACGAACTATGGAAAACGGAGATGATATTGTAGAGCGTCTGGAGAAAATGGATAAGAAGAGCAGGGGATTTTTGAAGAGGATGCTGAAACGATGGTGGGTGAAGGAGAAAACGTCAAAGTTTATGGGATAGTTATTTCATGTGAATGTTATGATTGTGAGGCAGACTTGTAATGTGAAGCAAAGGCCTGGGATACGCCGTTATACCGGAAACTTTAGAAAATGCAGGATTTTTGAAATGGAGGTAGAGAAGGGTGCCGGTTATTGATAAATATTTTAGTAAAATTGCATGGATTTTAACCAGCATCTGCTTTGCAGCAGCCGGAGCAATGATGCTGATCTGCGGATCATTTAATCTGGATCGGTTTTATGATGTGGGGGAAGTGTATGATGTACCAGAAGATATTTTAAAATGGAATGGAAATTCCAGTCTGCATTATGATACAGCTGAGCAACACTGGGTTGTAGATGAAGAGACGGCAACGAAAGATATTTCAGCATTTCCAGGTAACTGGAAATACCTATATTTAGTTCTGTCTGATGTGAACGAAGAGAGTTTTGAAGCCTATATTAATTGTCATGGTAAAGATGGAGGGATAGTAGGTCAGATAAAAACAGAACTTCGTGAAGGCTCTAACCTTCTTGCCATACCAGATGTGGAATACAGCATGTTTTATATAGTGATTAAAAACCAGACAGGATTATCATTCAATATAGAAAAAGTACAATTCCGGGAAAATGATAAGATGATTTCGGTAACAGAGTTTGCGAAATATTTTTGCATTCTGTTTGCAGGCTTTTTGTTTATCACAGGCCTTATTTACAAATTGGGGAAAAAGAAAAGTTATGGGGTTTCCTGGTATACATTAATACATGGACTGCAGACAATCTTTTTGTATATTGGACAACAGGGTGAGAAATTCAGTCTAAAATACTCCGGGCAAAAGAGAAGCAGGATGCGAAGCGGATTGTTTTGTTTTGTTTTTCTTTTTATGCAGATTGCTTTTATACAGGATCTTTATTTTGATAAACGATCATACAGGTTTTTAGCGCTGATCTGCGTGATAATCCTTATGCAGATATCCTTTTTGTGCTGGGAAAAACCGCTGCGCTATCTAAATTGGAAGAATAAATTTGTTTTAGCATGGTTTGAACTGTGGTTATTGGCTGTAATATCTAATTTTATAGTAGAAAAGAGATTTGCCTATGCAGGTTACAGCATGATATTTGTTATGGGTTTTCTGTTTTTTATGTGGGGAAATATGACAAACAGGGAAATGCTTATAAGAGATTTTATTCGGGGCATAGAATGGAGTTTTTTGCCGAATCTTCTGTTTTGCTGGTTGTTTCGCCCCTATATAGCAGGATATCGTTATTCGGGAGCAACATACAGTCCCGGAATATTTGGTTTGTATTTGCTGTTTGTATGGATTGCGATTCTTTCAGAGATAGATTTTAATATTACAAAAAAAGAAGTTTTGCTCAGGGATTTATTATATATTTTTCTGTTAGGAATTTGTGGAGATCTCCTGTGGAAAACACAAAGTATCTCCAGTATCTTACCGGCAGCGTTGGCGGCATTTATTTTTTCATATAAATTGTGGAGAAACCGAAAACAGGTAAAGATATTCGGGTTTTTGTTGTATTTTATCATATTTGGCATCGGATGCATGGGAAATCGTTACGGTGTATATTATCTGCCAAGGGTAATTGATTCGGAAGTAAAATTTAAAGGGGATTATTATCAGGACACAGTGACAGAAAATCCTTTTATGATTACTATTCAGGCAGCAGAGGGAAATTACAGCAATCGTATTTTATACAAAATAAAGACGATTACTTCATTAGAAACATTAACAACCGGCAGAACGTTATTCTGGAAAGCGTATTTAAGAGAAATGAATCTGTGGGGGCACAAAGGAAACGCCAAGTTTATGGGAGGGGCGCATATGCCTCATAATGGGTTTCTTGCAATCGCATACCGCTATGGTATTTTTGCAATAGTGCCTTATATATTGTTGGTTCTGTATAATATATGGTATGCCTGGCGGTATTTTAAAAGACATTTGCTGGAAAAAAAATATACTTTTTTTGTGCTGACAAATGCATTGTGCTGTACGCTTCTTTTGTTTGTGGAAAATCTGGAATTATCCTTTGGATGGGTATGCTGGTATAGCATGTATATCGCTATGGGAATATATTTTGATGATGAGAAGGCTGTGGAATCTGATGATAAGAAGCATGTATGAAAACTTCACGAATAGAATATGGGGATTTTTGCATTTTTTGTATGCAGTGGCAGGGAATAGCGGTACTATGACACAGAGAGCGCCGCTGAGCCGGAAGAAAAGCAGTTATATCAGAACAGTTTTGTTTTGTTTTTTATTTATGTGTATGATCATAATATATAATTGTAATCTATATCCGGGTAAAAATTATTTTAAATATTATAATCTCATGATTGTTGGTGTTCTGCTGTTGATTGCTTTTTTATCAAAAGAAAAAGAAGGAAAAGCAGATAAATGGACTGGAAGTATTGCAAGATGTTTTCTGATGTACTGGCTGTGGGCATGCGTATCAGATTTTGTTGTTTTGAAACGGTTTCAATCTGTCGGCGTTACGATGCTTTTGGCTGTGGGACTGCTTTTTTTTATCCTGCAGTATATGGAGTATCCAGATGATATTTTCAGAGATATGATGCGCGCATTAGAACTGCTTGCGGCAGGAGGGGTGATTTATAATATATGCTTTCGATTAAAATATGATGGATTATTATATAACGGATATATGAACAGTGCATCGGATTTTGGCATTTTTTCTGCATTTTTGTGTTTGATATTTTTAGTTGAAATATATGAATGTCAGGTAAAACATGATACAGGAAAGAAAATGGGAGTTTTTATTTGTGGACTGGCAGCAGCTATGCTGCAGACGCTTATAAGCGGAAAAGAAATTGCGATTTTTTATGTTGGGTTTATGACAGCAGCGGCATTGGGATGGTGGCTTTTTGCAGGGAGTAAAAATTTGACGGCTTTGGAAAAAAGGAGAATGATATGGTATCTTGCCTTTGCTGCAGGGGCTGCTGCACTTTATTATTTTGCAGTGAAGAATGTCCCATGGAAATTACAGAGCATGGTTCAATATAAAAAAGAAACTTATGAAAGCAGAAAAGATCCTTCGGTTATTTCCATACTGGCAGAAAGCGGAATCGGAGTTTATCAGAATGTAAAAATTCATTCATGGGATCAGCAGATTCTGATTTGGAAAGAGTATATCAGAGAGATAAACTTATTTGGTCATAAATTACCAGGGCTTCGGATCATGGGCAGACAGCAGCAGGCGCAGAATCAGTTCCTGCAGATTATATTTCGATATGGGATTATAGCAGTTATTCCATATGCGGCAATGTTTTACCGGGCTTTAAAAAGAGCGATGAAGGTTCTGTGGGATACGAGGCGCCATTGGAAATGTACAGATCTGCTGGCAGCCGGAGGATTTCTTTTCTGGTGGATTGTGGGATTCTTTGGGAATATAGAATATCCTTATTATCAACCCATATGGCTGATGGCATATTTGATGCTTGGAAGATATATGATTGAAAATAAACAGACAAGTTGATTATATAGTTTGAGGATGCTATAATAGGAAAAATTAAAATAAGAAAAGCTGATAAAAGAGGAATAAAAGATGTCTACACTAATAAATAATAAAATGTTATGGGTTCGAAGAGTTTTTTTCATTTGTTATGATATATGCGCCGTTCTGGCATCCAGCTTTCTGGCATTGCTTGTAAGGTTTGACTTTCATATGACACGGATACCTGTCCATTATTATGAATTGGCATGGGAAGTATTTCCCGTGGAAGTGGCAATCACACTAATTGTGTTTTGGGCATTTCGATTATACTCAAGTTTATGGATTTATGCCGGAGCAACAGAATTGATGTATCTTGTGATCGGATGTGTTACAAATACGGTTATCAATACCTGTGCAATATATTTTACACACAGGGAACTGGCGGTGCCGATGCCAAGGAGTTATTATGTGCTGTTTGGCATTTTTCTGATTTGTATTGTGTTTGTCAGCAGATACGGATATCGGGCATTCCGTTCTATGATCAATTTGCGTACAGATGCAAAAAGCAGGCAGAATGTTATGATCATTGGCGCAGGAGATGCGGGAAATGCATTGATCAAAGAAATCAATAACAGCCGGTATGTGAAACTTAACGTAGCGTGTGTCATAGATGACTCAACAGAAAAAGTAGGCAGTTATATTCATGGCGTTCGGATTGCAGGCACAAGGAAAGACATCATAAGGCTTGCAAAAGAGATGAAAATTGCAGAGATCATTATTGCCATGCCATCGGCAAAAGCATCTGAGATCAAAGCAATATTGGATATCTGCAAAGAAACCGGATGTGAATTGCGTCGGGTTCCGGGCATGTACCAGCTGATCAATGGAGAAGTCAGTATCAGCAAATTGAAAGAAGTAGACGTTAATGATTTACTGGGACGGGAACCCATCGAAGTGGATTTAAGTTCTATTATGGAATATGTATCCGGTAAAGTGGTCATGGTAACGGGCGGCGGCGGTTCGATCGGAAGCGAACTGTGCCGGCAGATTGCCGCGCACAGACCGAAACAGCTGGTCATTGTAGATATTTATGAAAATAATATTTATAATATTCAGCAGGAACTTCTGCACAATTTTCCGGATCTGAATCTGGCGGCATTGATCGCGTCCGTACGGAATACTCTTCGTATGGACAAAATATTTGAAACTTATCGTCCGGATATTGTATATCATGCAGCAGCCCACAAACATGTGCCGTTAATGGAAACCAGTCCAAACGAAGCAGTGAAGAACAATGTTCTTGGCACATGGAAAGTGGTACAGGCATCTGATAAATGGAATGTGAAGAGGTTTGTTATGATTTCTACCGATAAGGCAGTAAATCCCACAAATATTATGGGAGCAACAAAGCGGATCTGCGAGATGATTATTCAGACATACAATAAACGTTCCGAAACGGAATTTGTGGCGGTCCGGTTTGGAAATGTACTGGGCAGTAACGGAAGCGTCATTCCTTTATTTAAAAAGCAGATTGCAGAGGGAGGTCCGGTCACCGTTACGCATCCGGATATTATCCGTTATTTTATGACGATTCCGGAAGCGGTGTCTCTGGTGCTGCAGGCGGGCGCCTATGCAAAAGGCGGAGAAATTTTTGTGCTGGATATGGGAGAACCGGTAAAGATCGTGGATCTTGCCAGGAACCTCATTCTTTTATCCGGGCATAGGCCAAATGAGGATATTATGATTACCTTTACCGGGCTTCGGCCAGGGGAGAAATTATATGAAGAAATGCTGATGAAAGAAGAAGGCATACAGGATACGGCCAATAAACTGATCCATATCGGGAAACCGATTGAAATGGACGATGAAAAGTTTATGAAGCAGCTGGCTGAACTTAGGGATTATGTAGTAGAGGAGCCGGAGGATATCCGCGAATGGGTGAAAAGGATTGTGCCGACGTTTGTGCCGAAAGATTAGGCTTATGTTAAAAGACAGCTGGAGCAGAGGAGATTATGAGCAGATTATCATTTCAAACATTTTGTATCATGGATCTACTATAATTGTGGATCATCCTAAAATAATACAAAGAGAAATTGGAAGAGATTTTGGGTTTGCATTTTATACGACAGATATTAAGGAAGAGGCAATCCGATGGGCAAGGCGGAAAGCTATGCTGGAAGAACGAAAGCGGTATGAGAAAACAGTTCCTGTCGTATCCTGTTATACATGGGAAAAGGATGATATAAATAATTTGAAGATAAAAGAATTTTCCGGAGCCGGTATGGAATGGCTGGATATGGTGGTGAGATGCAGAAGCGATATAAAATATTCGCATGGTTATGATATTATATCCGGAAAAATCGCAAACGATAATGTAGGTGAAACGATATCATATGTGCTGCAGGGGATTATGAGAAAGGAAGATGCTTTTAAGAGATTGAAATTTGAGAAAATTAATAATCAGATTGCGTTTTGTACGGAAAAATCGTTGGCATATCTGAAATTTGATTCTTATTTTGAGTGCAGGTGAAAATATGGAACATTATTTAATTCGGGCAACCATCATTCCGGATATTGTAAAATTGATAAAAGAAGAGTATCATCTTACAGAGAAAGAAGCGTTAAAGGCATTTTATACGTCTGCGACAGGAGGTTCTCTGGCAGATGATAAAACAGGACTGTACGGTCAGTCGGTTCTGCATCTGTTTGGTTTATATCAACAGGAAGTCGAAGAAATGCAGTATGGGAGGAAAAAATGAAACAGCATATTTTTTTAGCGTCTCCTCATATGAGTGAGGAAGGATATGAAAAAGAATTTGTCAAAGAGGCATTTGATACCAACTGGGTTGCGCCGCTGGGAAAAAATGTGACAGAATTTGAAAATGAGATGATTGCAAAACTGGGGGCGAAAAGCGCAGTTGCATTGGCTTCCGGAACAGCAGCAATTCATCTTGCATTAAAAACAGCAGGAGTGGAGCAGGGAGATTTTGTTTTCTGCCAGTCATTGACTTTTTCGGCTACGGCAAATCCGATCGTCTATGAAAAAGCCGTTCCTGTATTTATTGACAGTGACGAATCTACATGGAATATGAGCCCCATTGCGTTACAGAAAGCATTTGATAAATATGAAAAATTGGGAAAATTGCCGAAAGCAGTAATCGTTGTCCATTTATACGGAATCTGTGCGCACATTGAGGAAATTGCAGAAATCTGTAAAAAATACAATGTTCCGCTGATCGAAGATGCGGCAGAAAGTCTGGGCACTGCCTATAAAGGAAAGTATACAGGAACCTTTGGAGACTATGGCATTATCAGTTTTAACGGAAACAAGATCATAACGACTTCCGGCGGCGGAATGCTGCTGTTTAATACAGCAGATGCAAAAGAACGGGCAGCAAAAGCTTTGTTCTGGGCTACACAGGCCAGGGATGCTGCACGATGGTATCAGCACAGTGAGATCGGATATAATTATCGTATGAGCAATGTAGTTGCCGGAATCGGGCGGGGACAGTTAAAGGTGCTGGACCAGCGGATTGAAAAAAAGAGATATATTTATGAATACTATAAAAAACATCTTGGACGGTTAAAAGGGGTTTCCCTTATGCCTCAGGGCGAAGAGGAACGCAGCAACTGCTGGCTGACAGCGATACAGTTGTCGGATGACTGCAAAGTAAAACCCATAGATATTATGCTTACTCTGGAAGAAGATGACGTAGAGAGCAGGCCGGTCTGGAAACCACTCCATTTACAGCCATTTTTTGGTGAATGTGATTTTATTTCTGATGTACAAGAGCTATATATCACAGATGAAGAAATGGGGGCAGATAACAGTATTGCCGGTTCAATTTTCAGAAAAGGCGTATGTATGCCGTCGGATTCTAAGATGACAGATGAAGATTTAGAGAGAATCTGTGGCATAGTGAAGGAATTGTGGGTGTGAAAGAATGAGGAAATTATATGATTCAATCCTAAAAAGGGTATTTGATGTTGTAATGGCTTTTATTGCACTATGCATATTAAGTCCTTTTATACTGGTGATTGCAGTCTTAGTCAAAATAAAGCTGGGCAGTCCTGTGATCTTTAAACAGGAGAGACCGGGAAAGAATGAGCAGATTTTTTGTCTCTATAAATTCAGGACTATGACAGACAAAAAAGACAGGAACGGAAATTTTCTGCCGGATGAAATGAGGCTGACAAAGTTTGGGAAAATGCTAAGAAGTACAAGTCTGGATGAATTGCCGGAGTTATGGAATATTTTAAAAGGGGAAATGAGCTTTGTAGGACCGAGGCCTCTGCTGATCCAATACCTGCCGTTATATAATGAGTTCCAGAAAAAAAGACATAATGTAAGGCCGGGATTAACAGGTCTTGCACAGGTAAAGGGCAGAAACGGGATCAGTTGGGAAGAAAAGTTTAAATGGGATGTAACATATGTAAAACATGAAAGTTTGTTTTTGGACATAAAAATTTTGATGATGACGATTCATACAGTTGTCTCCAAAGATGGAATCAGCAGTGAAACATCAGAAACAATGGAGGATTTTAAAGGCAGTGGAAAGCGAAAGACAGATCAATCAGTATAGAACCCCATATTTTTTGATAGACCAGGATGAACTGGAATCTATAGTGGAAGAGTTGCAGGCTGCGATTCAATTATATTGGAAAAATACGATTATGGGATATTCTTTTAAAACAAATTCCCTTCCCTGGGTTGTAGAGTTTTTCAGAAAGAAAAGGTTTTATGCGGAAGTTGTTTCAGATGATGAATATAATCTGGCAATGAAAATGGATTATTCTAAAAACAAGATTATTTATAATGGAATTATAAAATCAAAAGAGACATTTTTAGAGGCGCTTGAAAATGGGTGTATTGTAAACTTGGATTCGGAGCGAGAAATTTTATGGCTTATGGATACAGATACAGAAAAACATTACTCTGTGGGCATTCGGATCAATTTTGATCTGGAGCAAATGTGTCCGGAGCAGTCCCAATGCGGAAACGAAGGCGGAAGATTCGGATTTTGTTATGAAAATGGTGAATTTGCACGGGCATTGGCAGCGATAAAACAGTATCAGAATATTGAAGTAAAAGGAATTCATCTGCATTGCAGCTCAAAAACAAGGAGTCTGGATATTTATCGAGCTGTTAGTTTTATGGCGTGCAGGATAAAACGGGAATATCAGTTGGATCTGGATTATGTTGATATAGGAGGAGGCTTTTTTGGAGGGTTGAAAGATAAACCTCATTTTGCAGATTATTTTCAATGCATCTCTGAGATTTTATGTAAAGAATATGACAAAGAGAAAACAAAGTTGATTATAGAACCGGGAATGTCAGTAATTGGTTCCCCTGTTAGTTTTGTTACTTCCGTTATTGATGTAAAAGAAACGAATCGCAATCTGTTTATTGTTACAGATGGGAGCCGTAATAATATAGATCCGTTGATGACGAAAACCTCTTATTTTTATGAGATTTGGCATTCAGATCCGGATATTCGTTCAAAAGCAGTAGATAAACAGGTTGTTGTAGGGTATACTTGTATGGAACATGATCGTTTGTTTGAATTGAAAGAGTGCAGAAAGCTTCAGCCTGGAGATAAAATTGTCTATCATAAAGCAGGAGCATATACAATGTGTCTCAGTCCTTTGTTTATTAAGTATTTTCCCGATATTTATGTAAAAAAAGGTGAAAAATACCGATTAGTCCGGCAAAGGTGGAGTGAAGAAGAATATATACAAAATAGTATTAGGTGGTGACATATATGATAAATGAGATTAATATTTTGATTTTAAGCTGCGGGAGCAGAAATAAGATCGTTCAATATTTTAAAGAGAGTTTAAAAGGCAGAGGAAAAGTTGTTGGAGCGGACTGTAGTTCTTATGCGCCTGCTTTATATGAGGCAGACAGGTATTACATTGTGTCGAAAATTACAGAGGATTCTTATTGGAATGAAATATTGGATATATGTCAAAAAGAAAAGATAACCGGAATATTATCTCTGATCGATCCGGAACTTTCTGTATTGGCAAAAAATAAAAAACAATTGGAGGCTCTAAATATCAGATTGATCGGTTCGGAGTATCTGCAGTGTGAACGGTGTCTGGATAAATATCAAATGTATTTGTGGTTAAAGGATCATGGATACAGATGTGCGAAAACATATGTGGATAAAGAGGCTTTCTATCATGATAAGGAAGCCGGAATTATTGATTATCCGGTATTTGTTAAACCGATCAGAGGAAGTGCAAGTACTGCGATTTCTAAAGTATATGATAGAGACACATTGGAAGTTTTGTTTGCTCAGGAGAGAGAACTGTTGATACAGGAGTATCTGGAAGGGCAGGAAATCGGTGCAGATTGTTATATTGATCTTTTAAACGGAAAAATGGTTTCTGTTTTTACCAAAAACAAGCTTGTGATGCGGGCAGGAGAAACAGATAAAGCGATTTCTTTTAAAGATCCTGTTCTTTTTGACTGGATCATAAAGTTTGCTGAAGAATTTGGATTAAGGGGTCAGATTGATATTGATATATTTCGTATAAAGGAAAATTATTATATATCAGAAGTGAATCCGCGATTTGGAGGCGGATATCCGCATGCATATGAATGCGGGGTAAATCACATTGACCTGATTATCAATAATTTATGTCATGTGGAAAATGATGTTAGTATAGGGAATTATCCTGATAATCTTGTAATGATGAAATATAATGAAGTAAAAGTGATACATGGTGATGGGTCAGACGATGCAGCTAAATAACAGGATTGGGTATACAGGGATAGAATAATGAAAAAAAATGTATGGATTTTAAATCATTATGCGACAGATACTTTTTTGGATCAGGGAGGCAGACATTACTGGTTTGCCAAATATTTGAAAAAAGAGGGCTATTCTCCGGTTATATTCTGCGCTAATACCGTGCATGGATTTGATATGGAAATAGATACACACGGAAGAGCATATATCGGAAAAAAAGATAAAAAAGAAGGAATTCCTTATGTATTTTTAAAAACGCCTCGATACACTGGAAATGGGATGAGCCGTATTAAAAATATGGCTGCTTTTTATCGCCTTCTTCCCAGAGCGGCAAAAAGCTATGCAAAAAGGTACGGGGAACCGGACGTTATTTTTGCCTCCAGTGTTCATCCGCTGACATTAATAGCCGGGATTAAGATTGCAAAGAAAATGGGAATTAAATGTATCTGCGAGATAAGGGATTTATGGCCGGAAAGTATTGTGGCTTACGGAAAATTAAAAAGAGAGTCCCTGTTGGCGAAAATTTTATATTTGGGTGAAAAGTGGATTTATAAAAAGGCAGACGCTTTAATTTTTACAATGGAAGGCGGCAAGGCTTACATCAGGGATCGAAAATGGGATAAGGGAAATGGCGGGCCGATTGATTTGAAAAAGGTTCACTATATTAATAATGGTATAGATCTTCCTGAACTTTTGAAGCAAAGAGAGAAAAAAATATATGTAAATGAGAAATTTGATCATATCAAGGGTAAGAAAATTATATATACGGGTTCCATCAGGGAAGTAAATGGCATTGATAAATTGCTGGATACAGCAAAATTACTTAAGGAAGAAGAAGTAACATTTTGTATTTTTGGAGACGGAGAAGAACGGGAAAAATTAGAACAGAGACTTGTGAAAGAAAAAATAGATAACGTTATCTTTTTCGGAAAAGCAGATAAGAAATATGTACCGGATATTGTCTCCCGGGCATGGCTGTTGATCGTACAGTCACAGGATAAGCCAGAATTGACGAAGTATGGTTTAAGTGCAAATAAAATCTTCGATTATCTTGCCAGTGGAAAAGCGATTATATCTACTTTGTCTAATCCGTATTCAATTATTAATAAATATGACTGCGGCGTTGAACAGGAAATGACCACCGCAGATGTATTGGCAAAGCATATAAAAGACATGATCAGTGATGATGCGAATATGGAACAATGGGGGAAAAATGCAGCGATTGCAGCGAAGAGATTTTCCTTTGAACAGCATACAAATAAATTAATTGCGATTATTGAAAAACTATAGTATGTATTTATAGTTTGCAATTACGGGAAAAAAGTAGTAGTATGTGGTTCAGTGTAATGGATTGCAGAAAAGCTGATAAAGAATGGGGAAACAATATTGGATGAGCAGCATAAAGGAGTGATCAAATGGAAAAGTACATTTTTCTTGGTGGAGGAGGATTTGCCATAGAACTTTATGAATATATGAATTTGGAAGGAAAGCATATAGAAGGTTACTATGCCCAGAGCAGCAATCCTGAATTGGATCCATATATTCCGTAGCTGGGAGACACAGACACAGTGGATATAAATAAAATGGATAAAGAAGCACAATATATCATTGCTGTCAGGCTGATTAAGTACAGAGAGAAAATGATATCTTTTATAAACGAGGCCGGATTACAGGCGGGTTCTTTTATCAGTGAAAAAGTATATTATTCGTCAATTGCAGATTTGGGAAAAGGTGCAGTTATTTTCCCTAATGCTATGGTGACAGGTAATCCCAAAGTCGGAGATTATCTGTTTATGGATGTATTTTCAATCATCAGCCATGGAGATGTCATGGGAAATAATATTGTGATCGGGCCGGCAGCCGTTATAACAGGCGACTGCATCATTGGTGATAATGTAACATTTGGAGTCAATTCGGCTTTGCTTCCGGGAACCAGGATAGGATCAAATACAGAGATTGCAGTCAATACGTTTCCGGGACGGAATATTCCCCAAAACAGTAGAATTTTGAGTAAACCTGGCAAGAATTTTGGCAAAGGACTCAATAAAAATTTTAAAAAATAATTTTCAGGAGGATAAAATATGGAGAAACTAATGAAAATTTTAATGGATATTAATCCGGACGTTGATTATGAAAAGGAAACATCACTAGTAGATGATGGAATTTTTGATTCTCTTGAAAATTTTTCTATTGTCACAGAAATTGAAGAGAAATTTTATGTGGAAATAGATCCGTAAGATGTGACAGCGGAGAATTTTAATTCGGCAGAGAATTTGTGGAAACTGATTATAAAATACAAATAAGGGAAAGGATACAGCTTGAAATGCTGTATAAACAGGTGTCATATGGTTCGTGTCGTAACAGATTATCTGGATATTTCTGCTCAAAAGTATCCGGAGAAAATCGCATTTGCAGATGAAAACAGAAGTATAACATTTTGCAGACTGCAGCAGGAGGCATGGTGTGCAATATAATCGCAATGATAATTGGTACTGCATTGACAAAAGTTACTAAGGAGGAACAGGCAGCAAGAGAAGTTTTATTTGTTATTCCAAGTGCGGAAAAAAATATAGCAGAGATAAAGAAGACCTTAAAATACAGTAAATGGTCAGCAGGGATGGGCGCAGTTATCGTTATAGTTTTATTGTTTCTTTGGATTGTGCCCTATTATATGGGTCTGTAAATAAAGATTACAAATTTGGAGGAAATAAAAATGATAAAGGCTGAATTATTAAAGAAGATCAATGAAAAGAAAATCCGCGTAGGAGTTGTCGGCTTGGGGTATGTAGGATTGCCCCTTGCAGTGGAAAAGGCAAAGGCAGGATTTCACACCATTGGGTTTGATGTTCAGAAAGAAAAAGTAGATTTGGTAAATGCTGGACACAACTATATTGGAGATGTTATCGATGATGATCTGAAGGAATTGGTAGATGCAGGAATGTTATCTGCTACGGAAGATTTTTCGTTTATTAAGGATGTTGATTTTATTGCAATCTGCGTTCCCACGCCATTGGATCGTCATCAACAGCCGGATATTAGTTATGTAAAGAATTCCACCATTGAAATTGCAAAGCATCTCACGAAAAATACCATGGTCGTTTTAGAGTCCACCACATATCCGGGTACTACAGAAGAACTGATCAAACCCCTTTTGGAAGAGGGTTCCGGATTAAAGTGCGGCGAAGACTTTTATCTTGGATTTTCTCCGGAGAGGGTAGATCCCGGCAATGCAGTATATAAGACAAAAAATACGCCGAAGGTAGTGGGAGCAATCGGCAAAGATGCAACAGAAGTGATTGCAGCCATGTACCGAGCAGTATTGGAAGGGGATGTACATGAGGTTTCTTCTCCGGCGATTGCAGAAATGGAAAAGATACTGGAGAATACGTATCGCAATATCAATATCGGATTGATCAACGAACTGGTGATTCTTTGTAATAAAATGAATATCAATTTATGGGAAGTTGTAGATGCAGCCAAGACAAAACCATATGGATTCCAAGCGTTTTACCCGGGGCCGGGATTAGGGGGACACTGTATACCGCTTGATCCATATTATTTGTCTTGGAAAGCGAGAGAATATGGATTTCACACTTCTATGATAGAGGCCTCTATGATGATCAATGATAAAATGCCGGAATATTGTGTGGAACGCGCAGGGAAAATTTTAAATCGTTTTCAGAAATCCCTTTATAAATCCAAAGTCCTTGTACTAGGGGTGGCATATAAACAGGATATTGACGATTATAGGGAAAGTCCGGCGCTTCGCGTGATAGAGGAACTGGAAGAATCAGGAGCAAATGTTGATTTTTATGATCCATATATCAGTTCCTATAAAGAAAATGGAAAAGTAAAAGAGGGAATTTCCAATATAGATGAAAATATCGTAGCATCCTATGATCTGGTCATGATTACAGCTGCGCATACGACAGTAGACTATGAAATGGTGCAAAAAAATGCGAAATTTATCTTTGATACCAAAAATGTGATGAAAAATATTGCAGACAGAAATAATATTGAGATATTATAATTTTACGCATTCTAAGAAAAAAGAGGTCATAAATGAAGTTTACGTTTGATGCTTTTAAGAATCTTATTGATATGATAATACAGAAAGGATATACATTTTCCAGGTATTCAGACTATGCAAATTATCAAAAACCCTGTATTTTACGTCATGATGTAGATTTTGATATACAAATTGCCGAGCAATTTGCTAAAATGGAACAAGATATTGGGGTGGTGGTATAATAAGCAAATATTTTATTCT
>CAJUEY010000019.1 GCA_910585825.1 uncultured Lachnospiraceae bacterium
ACCTATCAGAAACACAAACGGATTAACAAAAAATTCACCGCCACAAATGACAGCTGCTATTAGTACTATTCCAATAAGAATCAACCATAAACCACATTGCTTTTTGTGGTTAAATTCCAATATTTCTTTCATTTCGTTCCTCCTGTAAATTTCAATTTTCCAGTCTAACTTCTTTTTCCAATTATACATGAAAACATGGGATTTTTCAATTCTCAAACTGTCTTACTGTCTTTGCTTAGGTTTGGATGGGACTGCCGCTTATTACGGAAACGCTGTCATTCACCTATGAATAAATTATATCATTTTCAACAACTTCCCTTACACACGCCAAAATGTTATTCATCTTTTGAATCCATAAGAATTGATTTTTTGATTTCAACTGTTCTGTCACGCCTTGCTTGTCGGAATATTTCGTTGCCAGCCGAAAAAACATATCTACTGCCAGTGCGTCTACACTTGTAAGATATTCATTCAGCCTGCCGCTGGTAAAGAGGACCATATATAAAACCTTATGGTTTTGTTTCAAATACTTTGCATGTCTCTGTCCCCATACGCCGATATGCTTTTCTTTTTCGGCAGGTAAGGCGAGCGCAGGCAAATAATAATCGCCAACCTTTGTATATGTCCCGCCCATCTATTCAAACAATGTCTTTTCCATAGTATTAATCCTCCATAATTTTATTTTTGGGTTAGTTGTTGACTGCTTTGATATGCACATTACCAACCGCTAAGTGCTGCTTTGAATTTTGCATTACCTTTCCTCATTGTGTCAAAAAAATTACATTTTACAAATATGTGATTATATTTTCGTATAGAGTAAGCCAGCGAGAAAAGCATTCCTGCTTTTTACGCTGGCTTTTGCCTTTGCTATCGCCCATAAGTTGTATTCCAATAATGTTTTCAAATTATCTCCTTATGTGGTGACAGCCTTTGCGGTTTTTCTTTTGTCGTTTTTATCGGAATGTGCCACAGGGCCAGACGAACCCAAGATTTTCTGGGGTGCAAGGCATAAGTGCGCCCAATTTCAAAGAAAGCAACCCTCAGATAGAGGGGTGTAACCTGTTTCTTGTACGATGGAGGGGCAGCGGAAAGTTACTTTTATGGCTCATTTGACAATGTTCAAGTACCTGTTCTATCGGTTGTGAAACAAATTTCCTTGAATCCTCTTTGGAATTGGATTAGAATATGATATCATATGAAAAGTGTTTGTATAATCAATGAAATTGAGGGGGATTTTATGAGGAAGACACAGAACCATGATCATGATATCAGTTTGGAAAAAACTGTTGAATATATAGGAATGAAACCAGGGACGTTCTGTGGATGGGTTAATAGTGGAAAGAGCGCGGGAAACGATGAGTGAAAAAAAAACAAGTAACATGATGGCGGAAGCGCTTAATGAGACTTTTGCATATTTCAAACCAAGATATGAGGAAAGGGATATAGAAGCGCTTAAGGGGATATTGTTGACAATTGCAGGAATGGAGTCGTTTCGATTTTCATCGGTAGAAGGGAAAAGCTATTCATATGAAACTATTCAAGAAACGCTGTCAACCCTAAATGAAAAAGAATCCATCAGAAAAAGCAAGGGAGTTTATTATACCCCGTCTGATGTAGTGCATTTTATTATTGACAATAGTATAAAATCCGTATATGGCAAACTTGAAACAAATGGTTTGCATGTAATGGATTTAAACGAAATACCCTATCATTCTTTTTGCATGACCAAGCTGGTGTTAGATCCGACCTGTGGAGCTGGAGAATTTGTTCTTGCACTGCTTGAAACAAAATTTGATTTGCTTGATAAACATGCAGAGCACATAACGGGAGGAATGATTAAAAAAATTATTTCGACTATTTATGGGAATGATATCAATAAAGAATCTACTTCTATCACGAAGATTAGATTATTTTTATGTGCACTGAGACGTTATGGTTTAAAAAGATGTTCTGCGATTGACAGGATTTTAAATGAGAATTTTACAAATAAGGACTTTATTTCAAAGACGCCTGATCTGGGGCATAAGTTTGATTTGATTATTGGGAATCCGCCGTATGTGGAAGACGGTAAGAGTGAGCTTCAATTAGCAAAAAAGTATGGAAACATTTATGCGAATGTATTGAATAATTCCGCCGAACTGCTGAACCAGAATGGCGCATTGGGATTTGTGATACCGCTGTCATATGTTTCTACGCCGAGGATGAAAAGGATTAGAAATGAACTTTTCCGAAATATATCAGAGCAATATATATTCAGCTATTCGGACAGACCTGACTGCTTATTTAAATCGGTACACCAAAAGCTGTGTATTTTGATAGGAAAAAACAGAAAAGGTGATAAGCGGGTTTTTACCGGCGGCTATCAGTATTGGTATAAAGAAGAACGCAGGCTCTTGTTTGAGCGGACGGCCGCTGTTAAGAACGATTTTGCGGTGGACGATTATATACCTAAATTGGGAACGCCTATTGATGTGGAAGTGTATAAAAAGATATGTTCTGCAAGAAACCGCGAGCGTTTAATCGATTTGCCGGGCGTCGGAGAGGATGCGGTTTATATAAATATGAGGGCGGCCTTTTGGATAAAAGCTTTTAGGCAAAAACACGAAGGGTCTGAATACAAGCGTTTTACATTTCAAACTGCTGGAATGGCTGATTATTTTTTCTGCCTGGTAAATTCATCTTTGTTTTGGTGGTATTGGATATGCATATCTGATTGCTGGCATATCACCAACAAAGAATTGCAGGGATTTATGGCGCCGCATATTGAGGATTACACAGTTGCTGCAAGACTGGCAGCTGAACTGGAAGACAAACTGGAGGAAACAAAATCATATGTAGGCACCAAACAGACGGAATATGAATATAAACATAAATCCTGTGTAGCGGAGATTCATTCTGTCGATGATTTTATAAATGGATTATTCGGGTTAACTGATGCAGAAAATTTGTATATTAAGAATTTTTCATACAGATACAGAGTAAGTGGAGGCGTAGAATGAAGGTAATAGACTTGTTTGCAGGCTGCGGCGGACTGTCTCTTGGTTTTATTAAGGACGGATACGAAGTCGACAGAGCGGTTGAATTCGATGCATCAATAGCCAATACATATAAACAGAATCACCCCAAAGTGGATGTAATTGTCGATGATATTAAAAACATAGACCATTCCGGCATATTCAAAAGAGGGGATGCAGATGTAATTATAGGAGGACCGCCCTGTCAGGGTTTCTCCATGGCTGGGGCAAGAATAAGGCGCGGGTTTATAGACGACCCAAGAAATTATCTTTTTAAGCATTATTTTAATGTTGTGAAGACAGTAAAGCCGAAAGTTTTTGTTATGGAAAATGTCAAGGGCATGCTGACCATGCAGAAAGGAAAGATATTTGAAGAAATTATGAGAATCTTTTCGGATGCTGATATGATTGGCGGCAAGCCCTATGATACTTACCGCAGAATTGTCAGGGCTGTTGATTTTGGAGTGCCGCAAAAAAGAGAAAGATTGATCATCATCGGCACTACCATAAAAGGTATCGATTTTGATCGTTTATGGGATGCTGTACGCAAGGAAATAAAATCGGAACAGCCTTCTTATTTTGAAACAGTAACGGTTCAAGACGCTATAGGAAATCTTGGTAAGGCGGCACAAGACGGTAAAATCGGAAATCCTGCGCCTGAAACAGATTATGAGAGGTATCTTGCCTGTAATTTACAGACTCTCGAGAATCACACGCAGACCAACCATTCGGCATTGGCGGTGGATCGAATGAAACGGGTAAATAACGGAGAGAATTATACTGCTTTGGAGGAGCAGATTCATTCTGTTCATAGCGGCGCTTACGGGAGGCTGTGTTGGGATGAGCAGGCGCCGACAATCACAACCAGGTTTGATACGCCTGCGGGCGGCAGATTTATACATCCAACGGAAGACAGAACGCTCACGCCGCGTGAGGCGGCAAGAATACAGAGTTTTCCGGATGATTTTGTTTTTTATGGAAGTAAAACGTCTGTCTGTAAGCAGATAGGAAATGCTGTGCCTCCAAAGGTATCGTACTTTCTTGCCAGACTTGTTAAAAACATTTTAGCAATGGAGGAAGATTAAATGAATCCTATTCTTGAAACAAAAATTAAGGAGCTTGAAAAAGCAAGCGACTATGAGTGCTGGTATTTGGTAAAACAGCCAACTGCATTTGACAGCTTGTGTTATCTGGTATCTTTTCTGAAAAAGTATCAGTCTGCAGACGTGCGAGAAAATCTGCAGAATTTTATCAGTGAAGAATTACGAAAGTTAAAATCCATTCACCCTGATTTAGAGATCTCGAACAATTATCGTGCGCTGCGGGTTGCCGCTTTTTTTGGACTGATAACAATGACGTCGTCAAAATATGACGAGGCAGTCATCACAGAGACCTTCCATGAAATTACGAATCGCTGCGGTGGTAATTATGAGAAAACAGAATTATATGCGGACATCATTCAAAGGCAGATAGAGAAAATGTTTATCAGCTCACAAATTGACGAGGCATATCAGGGTGTGAGACGAGATTACAGGCTTTATCCTGTCATGCTGCTCTATAAAGTTCTGCTTGAACTTGGCCGTTCGTCTGGAAAGTATAGTATTTCCATGACGGAATACAGGTATCTTGTGGCCACTACAAAAAAATTTGAAGATTTTTTAGAAACCTTGCTGCTAATTGGGCTGCTGCGAAAAGATATGGGAAATGCCTCTGATCATTTTGAACGATACAGAACGAAATTCGATAATCGTTTGATCCAGGCGCTGAGACAATTAGAAACATTAACCATTGACAAGGATTCCATATCGCTGAAAGTCGAGAAGATTGAGGAAGTTGCCAAGAAAGTATTTATTTTTGAGCAAAACCCGAATGTATTTGCTACAGAAAACTATCTTGGATTTTTAGGGTCTGTGAAGTCATTGTTTGATATTGAAAAATTTGAGGCGCAGATTAGCGATAGAGAGACTGCCACAGAAGATGCAGCTGATGACAAGGAGAAGAACAGATTAACAACAGGTACAAACGTCCTTTTATATGGTGTTCCCGGATCGGGAAAAAGCTGGACGATTGAACATGAATATCGTAAGCCGGGAAGCGTAGTAGTAAGATTGGTTTTCCATCCGGATTACACTTATTCGGACTTTGTAGGTCAGATTCTGCCAAGCGTTGCAGAGAATGGACAAGTCAGCTATCAGTTTACGCCTGGTCCGTTGACGAATATTCTTCATGACGCCTATCATCATCCTGGCGAGGAGTATATTCTGATTATCGAGGAAATAAACAGAGGCAATGCTCCGGCAATCTTTGGTGAAATATTTCAGCTGTTAGATAGAAAAATTGAAATCAAAGAGGAGAATGACGACGGTTTTCCTGTAGGAACAAGCGAGTACGGGATCAAAAACATTGATATTGCTACAGTTATGTATGGTAAGGACAGGGCGAAAGATGATATTCGCATTCCATCAAATTTGTCTATTATCGGTACAATGAATACTTCCGATCAGAATGTATTCACTCTTGATACGGCGTTTCAGCGTAGATGGGATATGAGGCTTATTGAGAATAATTTTGATCATGTTGAACCTGAATTTGCCGATGCCCCAATTTTGGACACAGAAATTACATGGAAGAATTTCTGTACAGAAATCAACAACATTGTGATTGGCAACGGAATGCGTATGGCTACAGCAGAAGATAAGCGGCTTGGTACATATTTTGTTCATCTTAGAGATTTGCAATACGATGATAAGATGGGGGATCTTAACGATGGAGAATATGATTCTCTTCGCAAGAAAGAAAATGCAGATAATCTTTCTGATATGGAAAAGGAACGGCTTACACAGATTCGCGAGGCTATGAAACAGAATCGCAGATTTCCGGAGAAGGTAATAAAGTATCTTTGGGACGATGCTTTCAAATTCAATCGGGAGGTTGTGTTTGAAAGTACAGAGTATCAGAGTCTTGAACAGGTAATTCATGCGTTTATGCATGCCAGAGGCTTTGAGAGATTTAAGATATTTAAAGACAATGTACAGGGCGCTCTCCGCGGCGCCAAAGAAGGGTAAAGGTGGCGAATGTCAATGGATATGAATTTGGCCCTGAATAAGCTGGCGGAGTATGACATACGGGCGCATTGTCATGTGAATTCCAATGAGAATGGAGACCGATTTGTGGGGATAAAAGCTGACAGTGAGGATGCTGTGGTGTATTTTCCCATCGGATATGAATTGCCTGAAACGGATGCTGAAATCAGAATGGATATCAAACATCTGATTCAGGTGTTATCGGAGTTTACTACCAAAGCAGAAAGGCTTTTGGCAGTAAATAAGTTTACTGCGTCGCAGTCAGTTGACTTTCCGATAAATGCTTATAGAACAGTAATTGAAGATTTCCTGAATAAAGGGTGTAAATACTATGTTGAAACTGAACAGACATATAAGGCGGCTGCTGCCGGTAAGCAGGATTGGGCCAGAACAGTGAGGAAGCAGATGCCGCTCATTCAATCGCAAGAAGGAGTGAGGTCTTTTATTTTTACAAAATTTGAGGTTAGAGCGACAAAGCCCAACGATACAAAACGAATCACCCGGATTCATCGGTTTTGCGTATATGAGGCTTTTGAAAGACTGGGCTGGCTTTATGTTCCGCATAAACCAGAAGAACCGGGGCCGCATCCCGATATAAAATCGTCAATTGCTATAGTTCGGTCTAAGCTGGCAGCTGCCAATGATGACAAAAAACGGGCATTGTTCCAGGGAATGCTGGATATGTTGAATTATATGGATGAGAAGACTTCTGATAAACAGGTTTATTTTGGTACGGATGACTTTGACCATGTTTGGGAGAAGATAATTGACAAGGCATTTGGAGAGCATGATAAGAATAAGTACTTTCCCAGATCCCGATGGCTGCTTGATTACGGAGAGTATCATGAGAAACGACCGTTAATGCCGGATACCATTATGATTTATAATGGCAAATATTATGTGCTTGATGCAAAGTGCTACAAATATGGATGGACAGGCATACCGAATCATTTGCCGAATGCATCGTCAATCAATAAACAGATTACATATGGCGAGTATATCGAAAAATATATGGGCGTGAATTCAGATTCGTTGTTCAATGCTTTTATCATGCCTTTTAACAAAGCCAAGAATTGCTTTGAGATAGGTGAAAATGTAGGCAATATCGGCGAGGCCGTTGGAGATTGGCGCGGCAATAAAAAATACTATGAGAGAATTCAAGGAATAGTAATGGATACAAGGCATCTTATGTACCATTACTCTGGGAAACCGATAAAGGAGAAAATTGCGCTTGCCGAATGTATAGAGGCTGTTATGCAGCGGGCTCCTGTCCCGCCGGCGGTAAATCCGCCGATGCCAGAATCTGCGATATATTGATTTCAGAAATGCCGGCTGTGATGTTTGTTGAACCAACTATGCAGTATCTTGAAAATATTTCCTGTTGAGGTGTTTGCAGCAGTTTAACTTGACTTTAATTTTTCAGCTCTATAGTATAATACAGGGAGTTGCAGAAAGGAGCAAAAATATGAAGAAAAAATTATTGAGTATTTTGTTAGCCGTTTCGACTATGGTTTCCAGTGTAGCTTATTCTGATTTTTATGCAGAAGGCGCCACGGAGAAAATTAATATGGCATCAGAAGGAGAGACTGTTGCAACGCCGCAAGGTCCAACAACAGTAACACCGCAGGGTCCGACTACAGTAACGCCGCAGGGTCCGACTACAGTAACGCCGCAGGGTCCGACTACGGTAACGCCGCAAGGTCCGACCACAGTAACGCCGCAGGGTCCGACCACGGTAACGCCGCAGGGTCCAACCACAGTAACGCCGCAGGGTCCGACAATAGTAACGCCGCAAGGCCCGACCACTGATCCGTCAGAGGAGCCGCCGGTAATTACGACACATCCGGCAGGAACAGAATTGGCGGCAGGGACAGACAAATATACAGTGGCGGAACAAGGCGCCACAGTGACATATACAGGCACTACGGCTGCAGGCGCGATTACCATTCCGGCCACTGTTACAATTGATGGAATTTCGTATCGAGTGATTTCCATAGCAGACGGAGCTTTTAAGGACAATCAGGAGATCACATCGGTAATCATCGGAGAAAATGCGACTACAATTGGAAATTCTGCATTTTCAAACTGTTCTAAGTTAGAGTCGGTTTCTATGGGTGGAAATATCACATTTATCGGCAAAGAGGCATTTTATAACTGTATTGCGCTTACTGCAATTGAAATTCCAAAAACTGTCACTACGCTGAATGAAAAAACGTTTATGGGATGTACTGCACTGAAAACAGCCACGCTGAATGAAGGTCTGCTGACAATTGATAAAGAAGTATTCAGAAACTGTGGTACATTAAAAGAGATTACGGTTCCAAAATCAGTCACAAATATAAAGGCAAATGCATTTAACAGCTGTGCAAAACTTTCAGATATTGAATTGAAAGCAGGCTTAACGTCAATTGGAAAGCAGGCATTTGCAAACTGTGTAGCTCTGAAAAATGTTAAGATTCCAAAAGGAGTTACAACGATTAAAGCGAAAGCGTTTTATGGAGATACAAAACTGACCACTGTAACGATTGGCAAAGGAATAAAAAGCATCAAAAAAGAAGCGTTTTATGGATGCAAAAAACTGAGTGTGATTACGATCCGGTCAACAGTTTTGACCTCTGTGAAGTCAAACGCATTTTACGGTATTAAAAAATTGGCTTTGATTCGTGTAAAATCCTCAAAATTGAGCGCTTATACGAAACTTTTAAGCGGAAAAGGCCAGGGCGCCAAAGTAGCAGTGGTAAGGATATAAAAAGATAACAGAAGGAAAAGATTTTGCTGTAGTATTTACATATAAAAACAGAGAGAACGATTGTTTTCTCTGTTTTTTTGTGTGCCCGGTATGTGTGCAATTTAATCGGTGAAAGTCGTGTCCTAAACGACGCCTTCCAGACATTACCGATTTACAAATGTATGTTCGCATACTATTATGGATTTATCATTTTTATTAGGAATAAGAATGTGTAATTGTGAAACAAGTTCGCAATTCTGATTTCAATTTGGAAAGGAGCGCTGGCGTTGGAAAGCATTTTGTGTGTGGATATTCCTGTGCAGATGATTTCCTGCACGGATACAAATGGGAAAATTACGCCGATGCGGTTTCGGTTCCGTGACAAAACCGGAGAACTCATTACGGTTACCATTGATAAAGTGTTGTCCGAAGACCGGGACAGAAACCGGGTGGGAGTGAATTTTTCATGCGCCGCCAGGATATACGGCGCAAGAAAAACATTTACGCTCTGGTATAATTATTTTGCGCATGAGTGGCGTCTTTCCCGCTTATATGTTTGATTCATCCATAGTTCGGAACAGTTCTCCGCTGATGGAACGGATATGTTTCATCAGAAGGGCTGTCCCGTCCGTAAAAATAATTCTGCGTTCATATTCGTCTATTTTTTTCACCCTTCCGCAGACAACTGCATAAGTTCCGCCGTTTTTTCTGCTGTCCGGCTGAAAGTATGTGAACTCAATTTCCGGTCTGTGAGCCAGATTTTCCCTGATTAACTGAAGCTGTTTATCCAACAGCTCTTTTTTGTCCTCGTCAAGTTCAGTAAAAGGGTCCGTCAGCCGTTCCGTTTCCCGGATGGCGTCGTCGTATCCGGTGAGCGCTGCAAAAGGCGAAAATTGCGCGGCGCGGTTCAGGGGCGGCATCTTGGGATGTTTTTGGGAAATGTGGTGCGGCAGATGGATAATGTCATCGTATTTATGGCTGTTTGGATTGTTCATGCTCTGTGGCCTCCGATCTGGCGGTTGCGTTCCATGGCGGTAGCTCCTTCCTGCAGATTCATGCCCTTTAAGATGGCGTTTTTTCCGTATTTCTTTTTCACTGACAGCATGGCCTCCTGCAGGCTTCTTTCTTTGGAAAGTCTTTGTTCTTCCGTTTTCCGTTCCTTTTCCAGAGCCGCATAATCGGTAAACAGGTTAAGCTGCTCAAAGCGTTCGGTTTTTGCAGCCTGTGTTTCGTCGGTCAAACGATTTGCAGTGACAGTCACACGGCGGATCAAAAGATCGGGATTTATAATGCGGTCATAAAGTTCCATGACGGCATCCGTTATAATCCGGGTGGAGGAAGTCTGGCGGTCCAGGTTGATTGTTCCGTGGGCATGTTTGGGCGTCTTTCTTCCGTAACGGTCTGTTGTGACTTCTCCGTGGTACTTCTTTTTGGTTTTCTCATTCGTAAGATTGTCAATGTCGTATCCGACAGTAAGCGTCATCTGGTCTGTGACAAGTCTTTTTTCCACAAGACTCAGAACAAGCAGATCTGTCATTTCCCGCACGATCAGCTTTCCCTTTTCGGAATCGTACGGGCATTGCAGGACCTGACCGGAACTCAGGCAGTTTGTTTCCGGCCGATAGGCCTTGATCAGATCCATGGTGGTCGGCTCAAAGCCCCATGCATGGTCGATCAGAAGCTCCGCGTTGACGCCAAACATATGGTAAAGAAGGTCTTCGTTGTGATAATCCTGCTCTTTGCCCAGAGAGCAGCGGGCGATATCGCCCATGGTAAACAGCCCTGCGGCTTCCAGCTTTTTCTGGTATCCGTGTCCAACCCGCCAGAAATCGGTGAGAGGACGGTGATCCCATAAGAGCTTCCGGTAACTCATTTCATCTAACCAGGCAATGCGGACTCCATGCGCATCCGGTTCGACATGCTTGGCAACGATATCCATGGCTACTTTGCAGAGGTAGAGGTTTGTGCCGATTCCGGCGGCTGCAGTGATGCCCGTGCTGTCAAGGACATCCCGTATGATGGTTGAAGCCAGTTCCTTCGGCGACATGCCGTATGTTTTCAGATAATGCGTCACATCCATAAACACTTCGTCAATGGAATAAACGTGAATGTCCTCCGGCGCGATATATTTTAAATAAGTCTGGTATATGATAGAGCTGTATTCCATGTAAAAGGCCATTCTTGGAGGGGCTATGATATAGGAAAGCTCCAGTTCCGGATGTTCTGCCAGTTCCGGCGCGTGATATGACGAGCCGGCAAATTGTCTCCTGGGGGCTTTGCTTTTTCGTTCCCGGTTGATTTCCCTTACCCGCCGGATGACTTCGAACAGCCTTGCCCTTCCGGGAATTCCGTAAGCTTTCAGAGAAGGGGACACTGCAAGACAGATTGTCTTCTCGGTTCTTTTGGCGTCCGCCACCACGAGATGCGTTTCAAGTGGGTTTAACTGCCGCTCCACGCATTCCACGGAAGCGTAGAAAGATTTCAGGTCAATCGCTATATAAATATGGCCTTCGTTCATGTGTAATCCTCCTGTCTGCTCTGTTACCGCATGTTTTTTGGAACAGGCTTGTAAGATTATTATAACAGAATATTTGTTCGCGCGAAATGCTTTTTTTATATTATGAAACAATGTTATATTTCCCTGTATTTTAAATTCTAAGCGCCAGAAATCCATGAAGGAGTGTATGTACTTTTCTGAATCTATATGCTATCATGAAAAAATGGATCACTGATCATAGCCGGATTATAAATGAGACAAAGGTTACTGTTCGCTCCTGGACCGTGCACTGCGCTGCACGGTCACAGGCCAGTACAGTGCTGGGGCCGGAATCCGGCCTCTTGCCGTAAGGCAACTTTAAATAGGACGGATTTGTTACTGTGAACACCATGGGTGTGAGAACAGTAACAGACAAAGAACATACGCTGTCGTTGGCGCTGGTAAAACTTGAAATTTAAAATATTACATGCTAATATAGGTAAGAATTACACTAGAAAGGCAGAAAGAAGAAAATTATGAAAAAGAAAAAGAAACAGAAAAACAAGATAGATATTTCTGAAATATTCGGCAGAGAGATTACATATGTATATCTGTTGGTGATGTTTGGGTTGTTTCCGGTTTTTTATCCTGGACATCTGATCGGCATCCATTCTGTAAAAAGCAGTTTTTTTACTGCTGCATCAGCAGTATATATCTGTCTGCTGGCGATTCCTTTGATCAGCCAGATTACTTTGATTACAAAACAACATCGGAATATAAAGCCAAATCTGATCAGTGGATTTGCAATTCTCTTTCTCGTATCTGTTGCGATTTCTACATTGGCGGCGCTGAACAAAGAAAATGCAATTTATGGAAATGACAATATTAAAACAGGAGCGATTGTACTGGCTTTTTGCGGTATAGCCTATTTTACAGTTAAGAAGTATGCCCGGTGCAACCGGACTCTGGTACTGGTTAATTTGGCTGCCAGTGCATTTATCTATTTGAGCGGGATTTTTCTGACATGTCAGATGGATATTTTAAATATGCAGAAGAATATTATAGATGCGCAGAAAATAGCTTTTATCAGCCCTATTGGAAATGTGGATTTTAATGTTTCCTATATCAGTCTGATGCTTCCGGCGGCAATGGTAATGTTTCTGATCTGCAGGGAAACCATGTTAAGATATCTATTGGCAGTATCTGTTTATTTGGGATTTATGGATTCTTTTTGCGTTCGTACAGACAGCGGAATCATCCTGATGCTGTTTTTGATCATACTGCTGCTTTATTTTGCATTGGAAAAGGAGCAGTGGCTAGAGAGTTATATCATCATTATTCAGATCTTTTGTGCAGCAAATATTTCCACATATTTATTAAAAACGATTTTGCAGGGGCATATGTATCCGTTTAGCGGATTGGCTCTGTATCTGCTGAGAATAGAAACCGTTATTTTGGAATTGATTCTTTTTGCGCTTTTGTTCTGGATACGAAAAAGAAACAAAGTACCCGGAACAGAAAAACTGCTTAGTATACAAAAATATTATAAGCGGATCGGATTGTCTTTGTTTGCTGTAGGAATCGTATGGATATTGATTTCTAATCTGTTTTTAAGGGAACAGCTGACAGGAACGGTATGGGGTGCGTTCTTGCTGCAGGATAGTTTGTTTAATTACAGAGGATATATTTGGATTCGGAGTATCAAGGAGTTTGCAAAGCTTCCTCTGGTGAATCAGTTGTTCGGGTGTGGCGCGGGATGTTTTATTGATTTTATTTATCCCTCTTATGGAACAGAGATGATAGAGACGTTTCAGGCTGCATTTTATGAACCGCATAATGATTTTGTTCAGGTGCTTATCACAACCGGAATTGCCGGAGTGATTGGTTATTTTGGCATGATTTTCGGAACAATTGTGACAGCGTTTAAGAAAAGAAAAGAGCGGAATCTGCAGATGATCGTCATTATGGTGCTGGCAGCATATTTGTTGCAAGGGCTGGTAAACAGTTATACGATTTTTGTTATTCCCCTGGTATTTATCATCATGGGAATGGCAGGTTCTGATTCCGTAGCAGAAGAAGGATTTGAAAAAGGGAGAAAATAGCAGTGGAGTTTCGGCCGTGTATTGATATTCACAATGGAAAAGTAAAGCAGATAGTCGGGAGCAGTTTAAAAGATGAAGGGAACAAAGCCAAAGAAAATTATGTTTCAGAAAGAGACAGTGCGTTTTATGCCGGTTTATATAAAAGAGACGGATTAAAAGGCGGTCATGTTATTTTGTTAAATCCGGCGGGCAGTGAGTATTATGAGGCTGCGAAGGAGCAGGTTCTGTCGGCTCTTTTGGCTTATCCCAAAGGATTGCAGGCCGGCGGCGGCATTCATGCAGAGAATGCGGAAGAGTTTCTGGCGGCAGGAGCCAGTCATGTGATTGTGACTTCGTATGTTTTTTCCAATGGAAAAGTAAATTATACCAATCTGGAAAAATTGAAACATGCAGTAGGCAGAGAGCATTTGGTGCTGGATTTAAGCTGCAGGAAACGTGAAGATGGTTATTATATAGTAACAGACCGCTGGCAGAAATTTACGGAAGAGAAGATTACTTTTTCTCTTCTGGATTATCTGATGGACTATGCGGATGAATTTTTAATCCACGCAGCAGATGTGGAAGGAAAAGCAGCGGGGATTGAACGGGAGTTGGCTGTGCTGCTTGGAAACTGGGGAAAGATACCGATTACATATGCCGGAGGCGTAGGCAGTTTTGAAGATCTGGACTTGTTAAAGGAAACAGGGCGGAACCGGTTAAATGTAACGATTGGAAGCGCGCTGGATCTTTTCGGCGGTTCTATGGAATATCAAAAAGTAATTGATTATATGAGAGCGACATAATAGCAGAAACAAAATCTAGGAGGCGGGAAATGAAATTTACAAAAATGAATGGACTGGGCAATGATTATATTTATGTGAATTGCCTAAAAGAGAGCGTATCAGATCCTTCCGGTCTGGCAGTGAAATTAAGCGACCGTCATTTTGGCATTGGAGCAGATGGTCTGATTTTGATTAAACCTTCTGAGTCGGCGGATTTTGAAATGGATATGTACAATGCAGACGGTTCCAGAGGCATGATGTGCGGCAATGGCATTCGTTGTGTAGCGAAATATGTTTATGATAAAGGACTGACCGACAAAACTTCAATTTCCATTGATACCCAGGCAGGTGTGAAATATCTGGATTTGACCGTGGAGAATGGAAAAGCTGTCCTTATTCGGGTAAACATGGGCGCGCCTTCTTTTTTGGCAGAACAGGTTCCGGTGATTGCCGATACCAAAGAAGTGATTGCGGCTCCCCTTACAGTTGGAGGCGAAAAATATCAGATTACCTGTGTGTCCATGGGAAATCCCCATTGTGTTACGTTTATAAAAGAAGATGTCAGGGAACTGGATTTAAAAGAAATAGGGCCGCTTTTTGAACGCCATAAAAGTTTTCCGGACCGGATTAATACGGAGTTTGTCAATGTCATTGACAGAAAAACGCTGCGTATGCGGGTATGGGAACGAGGAAGCGGAGAGACATTGGCCTGCGGAACAGGAGCCTGTGCAGCTGCTGTGGCTGCAATTTGCAACCGGTTGGCAGAAGAAGAAGTAACCGTTCAGCTGCTGGGAGGGGATTTGCAGATTCACTGGGATAAAAAAGCAGATATCGTCTATATGACGGGGCCGGCAGAAATAGTGTTTGACGGGGAAATTTAATAAAAACATACAATAATATGGAAATACCCTCTGGGTATCCCTTTATATGCGGAAAAGATGCACAATAATATGGAAATACCCTCCGGGCATCCCTCTATGTGCGGAAAAGATGCACAATAATATGGAAAGGAAGATAAAATATGTTTCAGATTAATGACAATTATCAAAAGTTACCGGGAAGTTATTTATTCAGCACGATTGCAAAGAAAGTAGCAGCTTTTACCGAGGCAAATCCGGATAAGAGCATTATCCGCCTTGGCATTGGAGATGTGACACAGCCGATTGCTCCTGCAATTATTGCGGCAATGCATAAAGCAGTAGATGAAATGGGCAATGCAGCTACGTTTCACGGCTATGCTCCGGATCTGGGCTATGATTTTTTGCGAAAAGCAATTGTAGAGAATGATTATAAAGCAAGAGGATGCGAGATTGAAGAAGATGAAATTTTTGTATCCGACGGCGCAAAAAGCGATTCTGCAAATATACAGGAGATTTTTGCAGTGAATAACCGTATTGCCGTATGCGATCCGGTTTATCCGGTTTATGTGGACTCTAATGTTATGGCAGGCAGAACAGGAACTTACGATCCAAAAACAGAAATGTGGAGTGATGTGATTTATATGCCCTGCACAGCAGAGAACAATTTTGTGCCGGAATTTCCAAAGGAGACGCCGGATTTGATTTATCTGTGCCTCCCCAATAATCCTACCGGCACGACATTGACCAAATCCCAGCTGCAGGAGTGGGTGGATTATGCCAATAAAGTCGGCGCAGTCATTTTATATGACGGCGCTTATGAGGCGTATATATCAGAAGGTGATGTGGCTCACTCGATTTATGAGTGCAGCGGAGCGCAGACTTGTGCGATTGAGTTGAAGAGTTTTTCCAAAAATGCTGGATTTACCGGGGTAAGACTGGGCTATACCGTAGTGCCGAAAGCATTAAAATGTAATGGAGTCTCTCTTCGCGATATGTGGGCAAGACGCCACGGAACAAAGTTTAACGGAGCGCCTTATATCGTGCAGCGTGCGGGCGAAGCCGTTTATTCCGCCGAAGGCAAGGCGCAGTTGAAAGAGCAGGTAGCTTACTATATGAAGAATGCCGCAGTGATCAAAGCCGGTCTGAAAGATGCAGGCTATACGGTATTTGGCGGAATCAACGCGCCTTATATCTGGTTAAAGACGCCGGATCAGATGACCTCCTGGGATTTCTTTGATTATCTTCTGGAAAAAGCCAATGTAGTAGGAACGCCGGGTTCCGGATTCGGTCCAAGCGGCGAAGGGTATTTCCGGCTGACTGCATTTGGAAGTTATGAGAATACAGAGGCGGCAGTAAAGAGGATTCAGGCATTATAGGAGGAGAGCATGATCTATATCGGCAGCCATATATCGGCGGCAAAGGGTTATGAGGCAATGGGAAAACAGGCTTTAAAGCTGGGAGCGAATACATTTGCATTTTTTACCAGAAATCCAAGAGGAGGCAAAGCAAAGGAAATAGATCCTGTAGATGTGGAGAAATTTCTCGCACTGGCAAAAGAGCACGACTTTGGAAAGTTGGTAACTCATGCGCCATATACCATGAATGCTTGTGCCGCCAAAGAAGACATTCGCAGATTTGCAAGGGAAACGTTAGAAGATGATCTTAAGCGAATGGAGTTTACGCCGGGAAATTATTACAACTTTCATCCCGGTTCCCATGTGGGACAGGGGGCGGATGTGGGAATTGATCTGATCGCGGAATTGTTAAATGAAGTGCTGAAACCAGAGCAGACCACCACCGTGCTGTTGGAAACTATGGCGGGAAAAGGCTCTGAAATCGGGCGGAATTTTCAGGAACTACAGTCTATACTGGAACGGGTAACTCTGAGAGAAAAAATGGGTGTGTGTCTGGATACCTGTCATATCTGGGATGGCGGATACGATATTGTAAATGATCTGGAAGGGGTTCTGGCAGAATTTGACCAGATCATCGGTTTGGAACATCTGAAAGCAATTCATATGAATGACAGTATGAATTCCCTGGGCAGCCATAAGGACAGGCATGAGAAGATTGGACAGGGACAGATTGGATTAGAGGCCATGGAACGGATTATTAATCATCCGAAACTGCAGGGCAGACCTGTGATTTTAGAGACGCCGAATGACGATGAAGGCTGGGCCAAAGAGATTGCGATGCTTAGAAATCTGCATAAATAAATGAAATGAAAAAGAAACCGCAGAGCGGGGAACTGCTTTGCGGTTTCTTTTTTTGCATCGGCGATCAGAGAATGCTGCCGGCGGCAAGTTTACAATCGTCAATTTAAAAGGTCTTAAGTATTTTTAAAGGAAAACACAGGAATCCTTAACAAAGAATTTATTCTTGTGTGGTATACTGTCAAAAACAAAAGAGGAACAATAAATGGAGAATCGGAGGTGACCGAATCAATGAAAGGTAAGAAAGCGCTGACAGTATCTGTGATCATGTTTTGTATTTTTGTGTTTGTCGTAATTGGAAAAGCATATCTGGATGGAAAATTTGAATCTGTGGAAACACTGCAGGAGTATATCAAAGGATTTGGCATATTTGGTCCGGTGGCGCTGATCATTCTTCAGGCAATACAGGTGATTTTTCCTATATTACCTGGATTTTTGGGTTGTGCTGTGGGAGCCGTTCTGTTTGGAAGCGCAGGCGGGTTTTGGTGCAACTATATAGGAATATCTGCAGGGTCGATTATCGCCTTTCTTCTGGCAAAAAAATACGGAATCAAACTGGTGGAGAAATTATTCCCCAAAGACCAGTATGAAAAATATTCCGGCTGGGCAGGAAAAAGCAAATCCTATGTGGCTTTTTTGTTTCTGGGTATGGCATTGCCGTTGTTTCCGGATGACTTTTTCTGCTATTTTTCCGGATTGACCAAGATGCGAGCAGAAAAGTTTGCGGCGATTATTGTGTTGGGAAAGCCATGGTGTATTCTGGCATATAGCCTGGCATTTGCAGCAGCAGTCTGAGAGGAGCAGAACCTGCATTTTGGGCTGGTGAGGCTGTGATGATAATTTTAAGAGAAATGAATGGATTAGGCCAAAATTCCTGAAACAGGAACTGCCTGATCCGTTTTTATTTTGTGGAATTATTTATATTGAAAATTTAAGTAATCCGATGGGAAACGCGAAAAATTTTCAACTTGTTTTTGGTTGATTCCTAGAATATAATATTACGTAGAAAACGGAGTAAAGTTTTAAATTGGACAAGACATGGGGAATTCCCGGAAAAAGCAGGGAAAGGCATGTGGCAAAGGCGGTAGGAAAAAGATTGCAGGGAATATAATTATGGATAATCTGACAAAAGAACAACGAAGAAAAAGTATGCAGAATATAAAATCGAAAGATACAAGTATTGAAGTAAAACTGCGTAAAGCGTTGTGGAAGAAAGGTTTCCGATATCGCAAAAATTATAGTAAACTGCCCGGAAAACCAGATATAGCGCTGACGAAATACAAAATTGCAATTTTTTGCGACGGAGAATTTTTTCACGGGAAAGATTGGGAAGTACTGAAACCCAAACTTGAAAATGGAAATAATAGCGAATACTGGGTTAGTAAGATATCCCGGAACAGAAAGCGAGACGATGAAATTAATAAGCGCTTATTATTTGAGGGATGGACAGTGATTCGATTTTGGGGCAACGATATAAAGAATCACACAGATGAGTGTGTAAAGGTAGTGGAAGAAACTGTTTTTGACACTTTTTGTGATACATGGGAAAATTCAGATTCAGTCAGGCTTTTTTAAGAAAGGACGGATCTTTCGGTGCATGTCAGCTATTCAGTCTGCCGGAATCCACCCTTGACAAACCCGTCGTTTCCATGTACTATAATAACCAGTCAAATCGTTGCGGTTCGTTCTCTGAACAGCAACGGCAAATCAACTGTCTGACAAAGATCATGAGAAAGAGGAGTACACATATACGAGTTCCAGAGAGAGCGGTTCATCGGGTGGAAGGCTGCTTAAGTTACGGTATGTGGAAGGTAGCTTTTGAATCGGAGGGCAGAAACAGTCCGGATTTTGGATTGTGTGTAAGTTTTCCCGGGTCATTCCGTTAAAGATGAAGAGATGTATGGCATTTATTTTCTGTCATACAAACAAGGTGGTACCGCGTAGAAATTCGCCCTTGAAAGCAATTGCTTTCAGGGGTCATTTTTATCTTACAGGAAATTGATTTGCAATTACCTATAAAATAAAAGCTCTTCGGGAAGAACCGCGCTGCGGCAAAAGAGAATTATGCCGCAAAATGCTCCGCCGCATCCGAAAGAAACTGCCGAGGCAGATTCAGCAGGTTACAGGCGCAATTTTAGAAAAAGGAGAAAATATATGAGCAAAGAACTGGCAAAAACGTATGATCCCAAAGGAATTGAAGACCGTCTTTACCAGAAATGGGAAACAAACGGTTATTTCCATGCAAAAGCAGACAAAAGCAAAAAACCATTTACCATCGTTATGCCGCCGCCAAATATTACCGGACAACTGCATATGGGCCATGCACTGGACAATACCATGCAGGATATTTTGATCCGTTATAAAAGAATGCAGGGATACAATGCATTGTGGCAGCCGGGAACCGATCATGCGGCGATTGCAACGGAAGTAAAAGTCATCGAATCTCTAAAAGAGCAGGGGATCGACAAAGATGACCTGGGCAGAGACGGGTTTCTGGAAAAGTGTTGGGAATGGAGAAAAGAATACGGCGGCAGGATCTTAAAACAACTTAAGAAACTGGGTTCTTCTGCAGATTGGGAGAGAGAACGCTTTACCATGGATGAAGGCTGTTCCGACGCTGTATTGGATGTATTTATCAAGTTATATGAAAAAGGCTATATTTATAAAGGCTCCCGCATTGTCAACTGGTGCCCCGTATGTCAGACTTCCATATCCGATGCGGAAGTAGAACATGAAGAGCAGGATGGTTTCTTCTGGCACATCAATTATCCGGTGGCGGGAGAAGAAGGAAGATTTGTGGAAATTGCCACCACAAGACCGGAGACCATGTTTGGAGATACAGCCGTTGCGGTGAATCCGGAAGATGAGAGGTACAAAGACATCATTGGAAAGACATTGATCCTTCCTCTGACAGACCGGGAGATCCCGGTCATTGCCGATGCCTATGTAGATAAAGATTTTGGAACGGGATGTGTAAAAATCACTCCGGCTCACGATCCCAACGACTTTGAAGTGGGCAAACGCCACAACTTAGAGGAAATAGTGGTAATCAATGATGATGCCACGATGAATGCAGGCGCAGGGAAATTTGCCGGTATGGACCGATATGAATGCAGAAAAGCTCTGGTGAAAGAATTAGAGGAAATGGGGCTTCTTGTCAAAGTAGTACCGCATTCCCATAACGTAGGAACCCACGACCGCTGCAGCACAACGGTAGAGCCGATGATCAAACAGCAGTGGTTTGTGAAAATGGATGAATTGATTAAGCCGGCAATTGAAGGAGTCAAAAACGGAGAAATCAAACTCCTTCCAAAGCGTATGGAAAAAACATATTTTAACTGGACCGACAATATCCGGGACTGGTGTATTTCCAGACAGCTTTGGTGGGGGCATCGGATTCCGGCATATTATTGCAGCGAGTGCCAGGAAATGGTCGTTTCCAAAAGCGCGCCGGAGAAATGCCCCAAATGCGGCTGCACGCATCTGAAACAGGATGAGGACACGCTGGATACATGGTTTTCCTCTGCGCTGTGGCCGTTCTCTACCTTGGGCTGGCCTCAAAAAACAGAAGATCTGGATTATTTCTATCCCAATGACGTATTGGTGACGGGGTATGATATTATCTTCTTCTGGGTAATCCGTATGATTTTTTCCGGATATGAACAAATGGGAAAAGAACCTTTCCATACCGTATTATTCCATGGACTGGTACGAGATTCCCAGGGGCGGAAAATGAGCAAATCCTTAGGAAACGGAATTGATCCGCTGGAAGTCATCGACAAATACGGTGCAGATGCTCTGCGACTGACTTTGATTACCGGAAATGCGCCGGGAAATGATATGCGTTTTTATTGGGAAAGAGTAGAGGCTTCCCGTAATTTTGCCAATAAAGTATGGAATGCATCCCGGTTTATCATGATGAATATCGGCGATGAGAAACCGTCAGTTCCGGCAAAAGAAGATCTGCTGACGGAGGATAAATGGATTTTATCCAAAGCGAACCGTCTTGCAAAAGAAATGACAGAAAATATGGACAAATACGAACTGGGAATTGCAGTTCAGAAAGTATATGATTTTATCTGGGATGAATTCTGCGACTGGTATATTGAAATGACAAAACGCCGTACCTACCGCAAAGAGGAGAATCCGGTTTCCGCCAATGCGGCCCTCTGGACCCTGCAGGAGGTTTTAACACAGGCGCTTAAGATGCTGCATCCTTATATGCCCTTTATTACAGAAGAAATTTTCTGTACCCTTCATCCGGAAGAGGAGACGATCATGCTCTCCGACTGGCCGGCATACAGGGGAGAGTGGGATTTTGCCGGGGAAGAGTCCATGGTGGAACGCTGCAAAGAGCTTGTAAAGAGCGTCAGAAACCGCCGGTCTGAAATGGATGTGCCGCCTTCCAGAAAAGCAACGGTATATCTGGTATCTGAAAATGAGAACGTCAGAGACGTTTTTGAAGGGGAAAAAGATATGTACGCCGGCTTAATGGGAGCCGGAGAAGTCAGAGTACAGACAGATAACGCAGGCATTTCAGAGGATGCTGTTTCTATCGTAATTCCGGACGCCGTTGTTTACATCCCATTGGAAGATCTGGTGGATTTGAAAAAAGAGAAAGAACGTCTTTTAAAAGAACAGGCAAGACTGGAAAAAGAGCTGGCTCGTTCCAAAGGCATGCTTTCTAATGAGCGATTCTTAAGCAAAGCTCCGGAAGCCAAAGTCAATGAGGAAAAAGAAAAACTCCTGAAATATGAACAAATGATGGAGCAGGTAAAGAAGCAATTGGATTCTTTAAAATAGGGGTTTTTGTATATTGAAAAGGGATATTGCAAATTTATGCAAAATATTGCGATGAGATAATAAAAAGTTAATATTTTTTTACTTGCATAATCAAACCACTATATTATAATGGTAGAAGACGTCATAAAGGAAAATTCCGCCAATTATACCCTTGGGGCATTCCTAATGGCACGTTTCTGTGAAACAGTCTTTTCAGGTGTAATATAGTGGTTTTTGATAACTTTCAGAAGATTCGCGCATTTATTGTGTGAACCGTATGAAAATGTTTCAGGGGTGCAAAAATTCTATCGCCTCAGCTGATGTTAAATGGATTTTTGCATGTAACTGACAAGGCGCTAAACAGCTATGATTTTTATATAGAAAGAGCAGGAGGAATCGATATGATTGATTTTGAAGAAGAATTGAAGAAATTTCAGCCGAGTTTGGAAGTGGAAGAGGCAGAAGATGCGATTTACGACAGAGATTTGACCGATATGACAGATATACTGCTTGAGATGATGAAAGAAAGAAATAATTAAATCCGATAAGCGAGGTGAATTATGGAATGTTATAATTGTGGAGCATCGCTGACAAGGGCAGATTTCTGCGGCAAATGCGGTGCGGATGTAAAGATTTATAAACGGATCTTAATGGCGTCTAACGGTTTTTATAACGAAGGATTGGAACGGGCGAGCGTCAGAGATCTCTCCGGAGCAATCGAAAGTCTCAAGAAGAGCCTTCAGCTGAATAAAATGAATATTGACGCCAGAAATCTTCTGGGGCTTGTTTATTTTGAGATGGGAGAAACTGTTGCAGCTTTGAGTGAATGGGTGATCAGCAAGAGTTCCCCGATCCGTAACAATGAGGCGGTCCGCTATTTGAATGCGATACAGAATAATTCTTCCAGATTGGAGATCATTAACCAGACGATTAAGAAGTACAACCAGGCATTAATCTACTGCAGGCAGGACAGCAAAGACCTTGCTGTAATCCAGCTGAAAAAAGTACTTTCTTTAAATCCCAAACTGGTTAAAGGGCATCAGCTTTTGGCGCTGCTGTATATGCAGGACGGCAGATACGATCTTGCCAAAAAATCACTGCGCAATGCTGCCAAGATCGATGAAAATAATACAATAACACACCGTTATCTGAAAGAAGTCAACAAAAAAGTAGGAGATGAAACACCCAGGAAAAAGAAAAAAGAAGAACTAATCTCCTATCAAAGCGGCAATGACACCGTTATTATGCCTACGAATTTTAAAGATAATTCCGCTTTGCAGACTATTATCAATATTGTAATCGGAGTTGCCCTTGGAATTGCAATCACCATGTTTTTGCTGCTGCCGAATATCAGACAGCAGTCGAAAAGCGAGGTAAACGAGGCTTTAAAAACAGCCAATGATACGATTTCTACAAAAGAGCAGTCGATTTCTTCCCTGGAAAAACAAGTAGAAGACATTACGCAGGAAATGGAAGAAACGAAACAGGCATCTGAAGAAATTGAGACGAAGATGACTTCTTACGAGCAGCTTTTAAATGCGTATGCATCTTATGCAGCAGATGACATGGAGGCGGCGGGAACAGCTTTGGAAAATGTCAAGGCTGAAGATTTAAGCGGCGCTGCAAAGTCTATTTATGAAGATATCAGCGCCAAAGTAAACGAAAAATACCTTGCTACATTGTATCAGGAAGGAAACACTGCATACAACAGAGGCGATTATGCTACAGCTATTGAGAAACTTGGCAAAATAGTAGAGACAGACGAGACATATCAGAACGGATATGCCGTATATTATCTGGCTCAGTCTTATCGGAGAGAGAACAACATGGAACAGGCTGTGATCTATTACCAGAAAGTTTTGGAACAGTGTCCGGGAACAGAGCGGGCGCGGGTGGCACAGGTGTATGTTAAGGAAAGCAGTCCGCCCTCTGCAAATGATGGGCAAAATACGAATCCTGCGCAGGGAGGCCAGGAGCCCAATCAGCCTCAGCAGGAACCCTCTCAGGAACCTTCGCAGCAGGAGCCTCAGGGAGAATAAATGCGAATAAATATGTGATACAAAAGACGTTAGGCGAAAAGAAGCCTGGCGTCTTTTTTGCAATATTATGGACATACCCTCCGGGTATCCCTTTATGCACTGGAAAGGAGAAATTTTATGGAATGTAAATATCAGTTAAAAGACGGATGCATGCGAATCGCAATGCCAAAAGAAGTAGATCATCATTGTGCAGAGCAGCTTAGAAAGGAGGCGGATCTTTTGATTGGGGCTTATCATATACGAAAACTTGTATTTGATTTTGCAGGAACAGAATTTATGGACAGCTCCGGAATCGGCGTGTTAATCGGCAGATGCAAAAATATGGGTTATGGAGGAGGCGAAGTGCTGGCAGAACATTTAAGTGAGCGGATTCAAAAAATTTTTATTGTTTCCGGACTGCACAAGATGATCCGGGTGCTGCAGGAAGATGCAGAGGAGAATCCAAATTAAGAAAAGGTGAGGGAAAAGAAAGATGAAAAACGAGATGCAGACAGTGTTTGATGCAAGATCTGTCAATGAAAGTTTTGCCAGAGTAACAATAGCCGCTTTTTTGACACAGTTGGACCCTACTTTGGATGAAATTGCAGATGTAAAAACGGCAGTATCCGAGGCGGTTACCAATGCCATTATTCATGGATATGAAAAAGAAGAAGGAAAAGTATATCTTTCCTGTATATTAGAGGGAAATACTGCAGTAATCACAGTGGAGGATAAGGGCATTGGAATGGAAGATGTCAAAAAAGCCATGGAGCCTTTTTATACGACAAAACCGGAATTAGAGCGGTCCGGAATGGGTTTTGCCTTTATGGAAGCTTTTATGGATGAAATGCAGGTGGAATCGGAAGTCGGAGCAGGGACAAAAGTAATTATGACAAAAAAAATCGGGGTAAGGGAAGAAGAAAATCAGGATGGATGCAGTAATAGCTCTCATTAAGCAGGCGCACGAGGGAGATAAAGATGCGAGGGAAAAACTGATTTCTGATAATTTAGGGTTAGTATGGAGTATCGTTCGGAGATTTGAGCATCGAGGACACGAAAGAGAGGAGCTTTTTCAGATCGGCTGCATTGGATTAATGAAAGCCATTGACAAATTTGAGATTTCCTATGAGGTAAAATTTTCTACATATGCAGTTCCTATGATCATGGGAGAAATGAAACGTTTTCTTCGGGACAGCAGTATGATGAAAGTATCTCGTTCTTTAAAAGAAAATGGCTGGAAAGTCAAAAAGGCATCGGACATGCTTTCTCAAAAATATGGGAGAGACGCTACTCTGCTGGAAATTTCAGAGGAAATAGGACTGAGTGTAGAAGATATTGTAGAGGCAATGGAGGCCAATGAAGAGGTATCTTCCATTTATCAGCCTGTTTATCAGTCTGATGACAGCGAAATCTATCTTGTGGATCAGATTTGCGGAGAAGGTGTGCCAAAAACAGATGAGTTAGTGAATCATTTACTGTTAGAACAGCTGTTGGGAGAGCTTAATGAAAAAGAAAAGGAACTGATTGAACTCCGTTATTTTAAAGATATGACGCAGGTGCAAGTGGCGGCGAAACTGGGCATAAGCCAGGTACAGGTGTCCCGCATGGAGCGGAAGATTCTTTTGCGCATGAAAAAAGCAAGTGAAAGATAAAGCAAATAAAGATATCAATCGCTTGCCCAAATGATCTGTTTACCGGAATCAGATTTGACTCATATCGCTGAGCAGATCCCGTTTCATGGCATATAATTTGTCGGAAAGATCCACATATATTTTGGCAGGGTTGACAAAACGTTTTGTTTCATTCCAGATCGTTTCTTTTTCTCTGGTGCAGACAGCCTGAATTTCCATGACAGAAGGAGAGTTATAAACGCACTTTCCTCTTTTGAAAATCGGAATCAAAAGTTTTCGCATGGTATAACTGCCGCCAGCAAGTTTTGTCTTCTTCCAGGGTTCATTGGGATCAAAGAGAACCAGATCTTCTTCCGTGTCAAAGGTTTCCCCTTCCAGACAGATGTAGTCGGCGCGGATTTTGCCGGTATCATTGTCATAAATGCGGTAAATAATTTTATTTCCAGGGTTTGTGACTTTTTCGGTATTTTCAGAAAGTTTTATTTTTGGGAGAAATGTACCGTCTTCCTGCCGTATTGCAGCCAGTTTGTAAACACCGCCGAAGGCCGGATTGTCTTTGGCAGTGATCAGATTCGTGCCTACGCCCCAGGAAGTGATCATAGCTCCCTGGAATTTCAGACTCTGGATCAGATATTCATCCAGATCATTGGAGGCGGAAATGACTGCATCCGGAAATCCTGCATCGTCTAACATACGTCTGGCTTTTTTAGAGAGATACGCCAGGTCTCCGCTGTCCATGCGGATTCCGTAATAGGTCAGAGGAATATCGGCATTTCTCATTTCTGTAAAGACACGGATGGCATTTGGAATACCGGAGTTTAAGGTATCGTAAGTGTCTACCAGAAGAATACAGGCAGAGGGATACATTCTGGCATAATTGGAAAATGCAGTATATTCGTCAGGAAAACTCATGATCCAGCTGTGGGCATGGGTGCCCAGTACAGGAACATCAAAAAGCTGACCCGCCAGCACATTGGAAGTGCCTTTGCAGCCGCCGATCATTGCAGCTCTTGCACCGTAGATGCCGGAATCCGGTCCCTGGGCGCGCCGCAGGCCGAATTCCATAACGCCGTCGCCTTTTGCCGCATAGCAGACTCTCGCAGCTTTGGTAGCAATTAAGCTCTGGTGGTTTATGATATTTAAAATGGCAGTTTCAATCAGCTGCGCTTCCATAATAGGAGCAATGACTTTGACCAGAGGCTCCTTTGGGAAAATAACTGTGCCTTCCGGAATGGCATATATGTCGCCGGAAAATTGAAAATCTTTTAAATAATCCAGGAAGCCCTCTTCAAAGATTTGAAGACTTCTCAGATAAGCAATGTCTTCCTCGGAAAAATGCAGGTTTTTAATGTAATCGATAACCTGCTCCAAACCGGCGCAGATGGCATAACCGCTGTCGCAGGGGTTGCTGCGGTAAAAGGCGTCAAATACTACAACATCGCGGTTGTTTGTTTTAAAATATCCCTGCATCATTGTCATTTCATACAAATCAGTTAATAGCGTCAGATTTAACGTACTCATAAAATACTCGCTTTCTACCTGGTTTTACAGGTGCCTTATCGGTTTTTTGTATTATAGACTTAATGGGAGGGTTTTGCAACTGATATTTCGCAGCCGATTTATCTTTAATATTTGTCCATTTAAAACTTGGTGGCTGCGGAGTGATTGAATGTTGCGGATTTGCAGCGAAGTGTAAAGTCTAGTGAAAACGTTGCAATATTTCAATTTCTTAAATCAATAACAATAACGTTGACATTAGTGATGCATTGAATTATTATTAATAATACAATAATGATTCTGCAAGGAATAACTTTTATGTCATATTGCAGGATGAACGGACAGATGGGAAGAAAGGTGTCTTAACGGAGATGACGGGGCTTGGCAGGCGCAGGGGGCAAGCTGCTGAAAGGAGATGCCAGACAGGATCTTTTGTCCATAAACAGAAAACAGGGGTGTGGTATTTATGTTGAGGGTTGCAGTAGTTGAAGAGGATTATGTATATGTAGAATATTTGAAAAGCCTCTTGTTTCAATGGGCAGATAAAAAAACGGAAATTAATGTATCCACATTTGTAAACGGAACAGATCTTGTTGAAAATCTGACTCATGCGTCAGCGTATGATGTTATTTTTATGGATCTTTCACCAAATCAGCCGGACGGAATTCTTGCGGCTAAAAGCCTGCGGGATATGGGTTATAAAAATCTGCTGGTTTTGACGGCGGCATTTGGGGACAGGGCCTGCGAAGGATATCAGGTGAATGCGTACCGGTATTATGTAAAGCCTGTCATGCAGGAAAACATAAAGGAATGCATGGATTATGCATTTATTCAAAAGACAGGCAGTTATTTTCAATATACATATCATGGAGTTACCGAACGGATTGCATTTCGTAAGATTGTTTGCTTTGAAAGCCGCCAGCATTATATCGACATCCACACATTGAGTGGGATCGTCCATATCAAAAGAACGTTGAAAGAAATACAAAAGCAGTGTCCCGCTTATTTTTTGCGTTGCCAGAGATCCTATATTGTCAACATAAATTGCATTCTGTCGAGAAAGGGAAGTCAATTAAAGCTAATCAATGGAAAAGTGGTGACTGTTTCTCCACGTTATCTGGAAACAGTAGTGTCTGCCATGGGGAGTTAGGTTTCCCCATGGCAGACAAATGCCTATTTTTGTCCAAATATTATCGGCTGATTTCCTGTATAATTTCAAATGATTCATTCAAATCCATGAATATCAGAAACAACAAGTGACGTTGTTTCTCCATCTTCCGATTCTTTTTCTATCTGTTTCTTTATCTTATTTCCCCTTCAGATGTTTTCTCTATATCTTATGTTGCTTTTATTAGCCATTTTATATTATTCTCCTATTTTCAATATTTATTTAGGCATTTACAGAACGCCATAGCCTGTATAGAATCAATCTTTTTTTTGATTTTCTTCTATCTGCATAATTTTCCCATGGGATATATGTATGATTTTATCTACATATTTCAAGATGTCATTTCGGTGTGTCACAATAAAATAGAAATCGTAATCTGTATTTTCTTTGATAAACAAGTTAAATGCGTCTTCGGATTCTTTATCATAGTTAGAGGATGCTTCGTCTAAAACAAGTATTGAGGTTTTGCGGTTTAAGGCGCGGAGCAATGCGACTTTCTGTTTCTCCCCACCGGACAACTTTGTCCCGTCGCAGCCAACCGCCGTATCAAATTGCTTTTCCAGTTTTTCAATTGCCTCTGTGCAAAACGTCGGACAAATGCCATAGTCAAAAGACGTTTCTTTATCCAGAACAATGTTTTCTTTCACAGTTCCGCGAAACAGGTGGATATCCTGTGATACGACGCTGATTTTATTTCGGTATGCTTCGATATTATATTCCTGAATCGGTATTCCGTTTATGGTGACTTCCCCGGAAGAGGCCTGGCATAATCCCAAGAGAAGGTTTAAAAGAGTAGTTTTGCCGCTCCCATTATCTCCGACAAGGGCAGCTTTTTCTCCTCTGTATATTTCAAAATTAACATCTTGCAGGATGCGTCGTTTATCAAAAGTCACAGAGACATTCTTAAATTTAATATTTGAAATTATAGGATCTGGAAGGAGAGAGGAAGAATAATTTTCCTCTTCCAAGGCAAAAAAGTACTGAATATCTTCAATGCATGGTTTTATCTGTTTCATAATGATTTGCAAATACATAATAGCATCCACGGGAACCAGCAGATAGGAGGAAAATGTGATAAATGTTACAAGGCTGCCAAAGGTAATCTGATTTCTTTGAATCAGAATAGCGCCGGGCAGGTACATCAGATTGATGAAGGCAAGTTCTACTACACGCATGATATGATCGTATTTTGTGGTAAAAAGTGAAAGATTTTTTGAGGTTTCATTCATGTGGTCAATATGCTCCCCATACTCTGCCGTTTTTCTGGAATAAAGATTCCAAAGCTTAATATCAATGGCGCCGGATAAGAGATCGGAAAACCATGTATTATAATTTTTGTTTGCCTCCATAGATTCTTTTCCAAGTTTTTCGGACTTGGAGCGCATCCATATATTAAATACAATTTTAATGAAAATTAACGGAAGCATTAACAGGGCTAGCTGCCAGTTTAAGCAGAAAAGCCCTACAGCAGCGCCGGCTGCTTTGCAGATGGTCAAAAAGAACATAAGAAAATTGCTGCTGGTAAAGTTCATAAGACTGCTGATATCGTAGAAAACATCGCCGATTGTCTTGTAAAATCCTTGTTCTTTATAATGTTTTGGGTTTAGTTTTAGTCCATGGCGCAGAGCTTTTATTTTCAGGTCTTTTCCAAAAGAATTTGCCACAAATATTTCCTGCTTTGTCTGGAAATACTGTATGGCATTGTCGCATATATGCAGGAAAAGAAGAAGGAAGATGGCATACAAAACAGACTGGATATCGCTCTTTAACAGTCCCTGGTCAATCATAAAGCGGTTTGCAAAGGGCGCGGCAACATGTATGAGGGAGACAAGGAGAGAAAAAATAATAATAGAAGAGATGGCGGATGTATAGGGTTTGAGTAGCTTGTAAATACGCCGTAAATTCATAAATCATACTCCTTTGGATGCAAAAGTTTATGTTGGATCTTTGTCGTATCATTATAGTAGTAAAAAAAGAAAAAAGTAAGCATAAGTACATAAAAAGCAGAAAAGCGTACACAAAGAAAATATGTACAGAAATATGTCGTTTATGTACGAATTATTGAAATTTAGAAGGTAATATATTAGCATATAGAAAAGATTATATTGTAAATACAATATCAATGTTGCAAATATGATTCAAAGGAGGAAAACATGGCAGACACAAATCCTATTATTTTCAGAACATATCAGACGTATGGCGGTTATTATGTCTATGACAGGCATACGAATTCAGTCATTACATTAAAACCGGATGAGTTTCAGGAATTGCAGGCCGTGGAAAAAGGAGAAATGTCTCCAGAGCAGAGCGATGTGATTGCACGATACCAAAAGGAAGGATTATTTGTGCCGAATGTGGTTCAGGGATTAATACATCCACAGACGGATATTTTGGAATATCGTTCAGAGCGGCGTCTGGGGCAGCTGATTTTACAGGTTACACAGCAGTGTAATTTGCGATGTTCCTACTGCACATATTCTGGAATATATGAAGGCAACCGGACGCATTCTTCCAACCGGATGAATTTTGAAACGGCAAAAAAGGCAATTGATTTCTTTTTTGACCATAATATAGACAGTGCAAAGGTGCCGGTTGGATTTTATGGCGGGGAGCCGTTGTTGGAATTTGATTTAATTGTACAGTGTGTGGAATATATTGAAGAAAAGATGGAAGGCAAGGATATCCAGTTTGGGTTAACAACGAATGGAACGCTGTTACAGGGAGAGCGGGCAAGATTTTTGGTGGAACACAATTTTGATATTTCGATCAGCTTGGACGGATCGCAGAAAGAACATGATGCCTGTAGGAAATTTCCGGATGGATCGGGATCGTTTGAACTGGTGATAAGGCATGTGGAAGAGATGTTTGAGCGGTATCCAAAGTACACAAAGGAAAAAGTAAAGTTTTTTACTACGGTCAATCCTTATATGGATTTGGGCTGTGTGTTAAATTATTTTGACAGCAGTGAATTGATTGACCGAAGCGCACTTTTGTATAATACGATGGTTCCGGTTAATTTGAAAGATGAGGCGTCTTATCAGGAATCGTATTATCTGATCAGAAACTATGAATACGTCAGGATGTTGTTTGCTTTGGTTGGCAAATTGGAAGAAACATATATTAATCGCTTGGTTGCCAGTGATGCAAATCAAATTGCGCGGTTATGGAAAGCGGTACATAGCAAACGGTTTCTGAAACCTTTTGCATTTCAGGCGGGTCCCTGCATGCCGGGAATTTTACGTTTGTTTGTACGTTATGACGGAGGATTTTATCCATGTGAAAGAGTCAATGAGAATTTGGAGTATTACAAGATTGGCTGTGTAGAAGAGGGATTTTATCTGGATCGTATGAAGAATTTGCTGAATATCGGAAAATTGACGGAGGAAGAGTGCAAAATATGCTGGAATCTAAGGTGCTGTGTCATGTGTTCTAGTGAAATCGAATTACATGGAAAGGAACAGCCGGACAAAACAGATAAACTGGAAGTTTGTAAGAATCATAAAAAGGAGACGGAATTTGAATTATATCAGTTATGCGTACTGAAAGAATTTGGCTACCATCCCAAAACGGAGGTGTTATGGATATGAAAAAAACAATGGTATTTCCATACCATCCAGATATGGAGATTCTGACGGATCAGGCATTCGGTTTAAAGGATGCTTCCATTGTTGGGTTCGCATCTTATCAGGAAGATGAATCTATCATTCGGGAATTGAATGAAAAATTAGGAAACAGCAGTAATTTAGAAGAAATGATACAACAGTGCGACCGGGTTCTTTTTTTGGAGGACTACAGAGGATGCAGGAAAGAAAAATACTATGAGGTATTGGAAAAAGCAATTGCCGCAGGAAAAGAAATCGTGCTCGTGCCGCAATTAAAAAAAGAACTGGACTTAGAGCCATATGGGGAGCGATGCGTCTTTTTACAAAAGGAATTAATGACAGGCGTGAAACCGTCTTCTCTGAAAGAGAAAGAAAAATATCCTGTGGAGATTCCGGTTGTCGCCGTTATGGGACTGGGAAAACATTGCAATAAATTTGAGAATCAAATATTGATGAAAAAGATGTTTGAAGAAAAGGGGTATCGCGTGGCATGGTTTTCATCGAATCCTCTGGGAGTTTTGTTTGGCGGGAATACCCTTCCGGAATTTTTATTTGAGGAATCTGTTTCCTTTGAAGAGAAAATATTTCGGTTGAATCATCTTATGTATGGGCTTTCCAGAGATGGGGCGGCAGATGTATGCATTATAGGCGTACCGGAGGGTGTTTCAGAGTTTGAGAAATATGAATACCATCATTTTGCAGAATACGCTCTGGTCATTGGCAATGCAGTTCCTGTTGACAGCTCTGTGTTGTGTTCTTATTTTTTGCGCCAGCCGATTGAGAGTGAAATTGACAATATCATACGTCACATTTATGAGAAATTTGGTATTCCCATAGATATGGTGTCTATTGGCAATGCAGGCTATCAATTGTTAGAAGAGGAACTGGATGTGATATATATGTTTTTTAAAGAGAAGTATATAAAAGAACATTATGTCAAAAATGAGGAGTTGTCAAATTTCGTTGTAGGCATATGGGAAAAAGAAAAGCTGCAGATTGCTATGGAAAAAATATTAGAACGCCTTTGTTCCAATGCCGCAACAGTATAATGCGAGGTGAGTGTATGGAGTATACAAAAAGTGCATTGGTTGATTTAATAAAAAAGACTGTGTATGAAGTCACAAATGTAAAAGTAGAGGATGAGAAAATGAATTTGTTAGATAACAGGTTGAATATCCGTCCGGCAGATTTTCTGTATATATTTGATTTGCTGGAAAAAGAGCTTCATGTTCCGGCAGCAGATATACTGAGGGATCATAATCATACCATTATGGAAGTGGGAGCTATGGGCGATGCATTGTTAAAATTGCTTTAAGAATGGTTCGTACACCATGCAGAATTTTATACAAGGAGGTAATTTTATGAACAAATTAAATAAAAATTTTTCTGAGAAAGTGAAAACGGTTGAGGCTATGGTAAATGCTTGCGGTGGACTGGGATTTGGCTGTATGTGCGATAGCATGATTGATTGTGCGTGCAACTATGAAGATCATGCCCAGAAACAAAGCAAATATCAAAGTTGGTTAAACGATTATCGTAGTGCATTTCGAAAAGCTGCAAACTAACATTTACTACATAATAATAATTTCTTGAAAAATATTTCGTATTATTAAGTTGTAATTAGAATTATTGCAAAATGATAAGAGTTAAACTAACAATACTGTTGTTTTGATATTGATGGTTTTATGAAAAGAGGTTGTTTCGATATACCTGCATGGTGCTATGAATAGGGGGATTCTTTTCGGGATCTCCCTTAAAAGGATTAAGGAGTTGAAAATAATATGCTTATATGGAAAAGAGCAGCACTATACCTTATAAGAAAAAAAGGACGGACAACATTTCTGTTTCTGTATATGGTTGCTATGGCAGTCTTTCTTTTAACGGCGTTTTCTTTAAAAAATGCCGCAGAAAAAGAACTTTCCCGTCTGCTTGAGACATTTGGAACAGGGTTTGTCATTAAAATTAATACGGAAAATCCGGCAAATGTAACAGTCATAGAAGAGAATGGTACAATAGACAGCAGGTATATCGGGACAAAAATTACGGACGAGATGATTCAAAAAATCCTGGAACTGGACGGTGTTACAAATTATACGCTGCCCAGGGAATTTAACTCTGTATGGACGGATCTCAAATTACGGCCAGGCGCTTGGGCGCAATTTGAGCCAGTCGAGGACACAATATTTACAGAAGAAAATTTAAAATTATTGAGACAGACCATACTGGCATATTCCTGCACCGACGGAGAATTGAGCAAGAATTTTCGTACAGGGGCGTTGGAAATCTCAGAGGGCAGGAATCTTAAAAGAGAAGACCGTTTCCGGGTATTGGTTTCAGAGGAACTTGCCGAACGGAACGGGCTTTCTATGGGAGATGTTATTACAATTGAAGTAAAAGAGGGGATATACCTGCCAACTAAGGAGTATCATAAGACATGGGGAGAACCGATACGGCTTGAAATCATCGGATTATTCCATATGAATTTTACCCAGAAGTCTTCTGAACAGACATATGAAGAAGGGTATATGGAGAACAACATTTATGTGGATCAGGAAACGCATAAACTAATAGACCAAATCATAGCAGACAACTGGGTAGGCGAATTTTATGACGTTGGCTATCCGGAAGTGATCTTTTTTGTAGATGATCCGAAAAAAACAGATGCCATTATACAGGAAATGAAAGAGAGGGAGGACATTCCTACAGACAGCCTGACTGTGTATCCGGACCAGACAGCATACGAAGCTTCTGCGAAACCGTACAGCCTGATACGAATGTTTTCTATGATGTTGTCGGTAATTGGAATTGCCGGTGTGGGAATCATACTCTATCTGCTTATGAAACTGACTGTGCGGAGACGAATGTATGAGGTGGGAATACTGCTCTCCATAGGAATGAAGAAACGCACAATCGTGGGGCAGATGCTGATAGAGTGTCTGGCGGTATCGGCGGCGGCGCTGGTTCTTGCCATTTTACTATCCGGCCCGCTGGTTTCTGTCTGCTCCCAGGCGGCAGAGCGGCTTGCCGCGCCAGACGTAAAAGAGGAAACATACCGCGTGACATTGAGGGATGGCATGTATCCGGAGATGGATAAGATATCTTCTGATGAAGTGGCGCTATCCGGGGAAGTTACGCCTGAAACAGTCATGCTGCTGATTGTTCTGGTAAGCGGCATTTCCACAGCAAGCGTTCTTCTGGCATCGGTTCGGATACTGGAAACAGAGCCGAAAAAGCTGCTGCAGACGATGTGATTATGAAAAAGGAATTGAGGCTATTAAAAATGTTTGTGGCGAGAGTCCTTCTGGATGTATGTGCGATCGTATGATGACTGAATATGCAAATATGAAAATTATTACCCGGAAACAAAAGAAATTACATTTATGGATAATTGTGAAATGATAAAAGTCAAACTAATGATGCTATCGTTTTGATAACGAAGGTTTTATAAAAAAGATTATTTCGATATATTTTCATGTTGCTATGAATAGGGAGATTCTTTAACGGGATCTCCCTTAAAAGGATTAAGGAGTTGAACATAATATGTCAATATGGAAAAGAGCAGTGCTGTATCTTACAAGAAAAAAAGGACGAACAATACTTTTGTTCCTATATATGGCTGTTATGGCAGTCTTTATTTTGACAGCTTTTTCTTTAAAAAATGCCGCAGAAAAAGAACTCGTTAAACTGCGTGAGACATTTGGAACAGGATTTGTCCTTAAGATTGATACGGAAAATCCGGCGAATGTAACAGTCGTAGAAGAGAATGGTACAATAGACAGCATGTATACTGGAACAAAAATTACGGACGAGATGATTCAAAAAATTCTAGAACTGGACGGCGTTATAAATTATACGCTGCCCAGGGAATTTAACATTGTATGGACAGATCTCAAATTGCGGCCTGGTGGATGGGCGAAAGCAGAGCCAGATGATGTCATTACAGAGGAATATATAAAAATAGCACAGCAGGAAATACTGGCGTATTCCTGTACAGATGGGAAATTAGGTAAAAATTTTAGTACAGGAGCACTGGAAATATCAGAAGGCAGAAATCTGCAGATAGGAGACCGTTTCCAGACGGTTATTTCAGAGGAGTTGGCAGAACGGAATGGGCTTTCCGTAGGAGATGCCATTACAGTTGAAATAAAAGAAGGGACATACCTGCCAACTAAGGAGTATCAAAAGACATGGGGGAATCCGATACAGCTTGAAATCGTCGGATTATTTCATATGAATTTTACACAGCAATATGCTGATTGGACATCGGAAAGCGCTTATATGGAGAACAACATTTATGTGGATCAGGAAACACATAAACTAATAGATCAAATCATAGAAGACAACTGGGTAGGCGAATTTTATGACGTTGGCTATCCGGAAGTGATCTTTTTTGTAGATGATCCGAAAAAAACAGATGCCATTATACAGGAAATGAAAGAGAGGGAGGACATTCCTACAGACAGCCTGACTGTGTATCCGGACCAGACAGCATACGAAGCTTCTGCGAAACCGTACAGCCTGATACGAATGTTTTCTATGATGTTGTCGGTAATTGGAATTGCCGGTGTGGGAATCATACTCTATCTGCTTATGAAACTGACTGTGCGGAGACGAATGTATGAGGTGGGAATACTGCTCTCCATAGGAATGAAGAAACGCACAATCGTGGGGCAGATGCTGATAGAGTGTCTGGCGGTATCGGCGGCGGCGCTGGTTCTTGCCATTTTACTATCCGGCCCGCTGGTTTCTGTCTGCTCCCAGGCGGCAGAGCGGCTTGCCGAGCCGGATGCCAAGGAGGAAACGTACCGCGTGACATTAAGAAATGGTATGTATCCGGAGATGGATAAGATATCTTCTGATGAAGTGGTGATTTCCGGGGAAGTGACGCCTGAGACAGTTATGTTTCTGATTGTTTTGGTAAGCGGCATCTCTGCGGCAAGCATTTTTCTGGCGTCAATTTCGATATTTGAAACGGAACCGAAAAAGCTGCTGCAGTCGATGTGATTAAAAAGAAAAATTAATTTGATATAAAACGTATATTAGAGTGAGTTTGAAAATTCATTCCCACCATTTGCACACCCCACTTAGCAGTATCTTTGTGCTAAATTCGGTCAACGCAGCCTGCTACGCCTCTCTCATTTAGCACGAATCTCCCACAAATTGTGACGCACATCTGGCAGAAAGCAATTTTCAAACACGCTCTAGAGAATTTAGTTCCACAAAAAATGGATATATAATGCATAATGACAATTTTTTTGATAAAATATTTGGTAATACTTTTTGGGATCTCCCTTAAAAGGATTAAGGAGTTGAACATAGTATGTCAATATGGAAAAGAGCAGCGCTATACCTTATGAGAAAAAAAGGACGGACAATATTTCTGTTTCTGTATATGACCGTTATGGCAGTCTTTATTTTAACGGCGTTTTCTTTAAAAAATGCCGCAGAAAAAGAACTTTCCCGTCTGCTTGAGACATTTGGAACAGGGTTTGTCATTAAAATTAATACGGAAAATCCGGCAAATGTAACAGTCATAGAAGAGAATGGTACAATAGACAGCAGGTATATCGGGACAAAAATTACGGACGAGATGATTCAAAAAATCCTGGAACTGGACGGTGTTACAAATTATACGCTGCCCAGGGAATTTAACTCTGTATGGACGGATCTCAAATTACGGCCAGGCGCTTGGGCGCAATTTGAGCCAGTCGAGGACACAATATTTACAGAAGAAAATTTAAAATTATTGAGACAGACCATACTGGCATATTCCTGCACCGACGGAGAATTGAGCAAGAATTTTCGTACAGGGGCGTTGGAAATCTCAGAGGGCAGGAATCTTAAAAGAGAAGACCGTTTCCGGGTATTGGTTTCAGAGGAACTTGCCGAACGGAACGGGCTTTCTATGGGAGATGTTATTACAATTGAAGTAAAAGAGGGGATATACCTGCCAACTAAGGAGTATCATAAGACATGGGGAGAACCGATACGGCTTGAAATCATCGGATTATTCCATATGAATTTTACCCAGAAGTCTTCTGAACAGACATATGAAGAAGGGTATATGGAGAACAACATTTATGTGGATCAGGAAACGCATAAACTAATAGACCAAATCATAGCAGACAACTGGGTAGGCGAATTTTATGACGTTGGCTATCCGGAAGTGATCTTTTTTGTAGATGATCCGAAAAAAACAGATGCCATTATACAGGAAATGAAAGAGAGGGAGGACATTCCTACAGACAGCCTGACTGTGTATCCGGACCAGACAGCATACGAAGCTTCTGCGAAACCGTACAGCCTGATACGAATGTTTTCTATGATGTTGTCGGTAATTGGAATTGCCGGTGTGGGAATCATACTCTATCTGCTTATGAAACTGACTGTGCGGAGACGAATGTATGAGGTGGGAATACTGCTCTCCATAGGAATGAAGAAACGCACAATCGTGGGGCAGATGCTGATAGAGTGTCTGGCGGTATCGGCGGCGGCGCTGGTTCTTGCCATTTTACTATCCGGCCCGCTGGTTTCTGTCTGCTCCCAGGCGGCAGAGCGGCTTGCCGAGCCGGATGCCAAGGAGGAAACGTACCGCGTGACATTAAGAAATGGTATGTATCCGGAGATGGATAAGATATCTTCTGATGAAGTGGTGATTTCCGGGGAAGTGACGCCTGAGACAGTTATGTTTCTGATTGTTTTGGTAAGCGGCATCTCTGCGGCAAGCATTTTTCTGGCGTCAATTTCGATATTGGAAACGGAACCGAAAAAGCTATTGCAGTCGATGTAATTAAAAAGAAAAATTTAAATTGATATAAAACATATACTAGTACATTTAATTTAATAAAAAATGGATATTTAATGCATAATGACTTTTTTTTTGATAAAATATCTGGTAATATGAATTTACAATTAGAATAATTGCGAGTTGATAAGAGTTAAACTAACAATACTGTCGTTTTGATACGGATAGTTATATGAAAAGAGGTTGCTTCGATATATCTGCATGGGGTTATGAATAAGGGGGTTCTTTTACGGGATCTCCCTTAAAAGGATTAAGGAGTGGAAACTGATATGTCAATATGGAAAAGAGCAGCGCTATACCTTATGAGAAAAAAAGGACGGACAACATTTCTGTTTTTGTATATGGCTGTTATGGCAGTCTTTCTTTTAACGGCGTTTTCTTTAAAAAACGCTGCGGAAAGAGAACTTTCCCGTTTGCTTGAGACATTCGGGACGGGGTTTGTCATTAAGATTAATACGGAAAATCCGGCAAATGTAACAGTTGTAGAAGAGAATGGTACAATAGACAGCAGGTATATCGGGACAAAAATTACGGACGAGATGATTCAAAAAATCCTGGAACTGGACGGCGTTACGAATTATACGCTGCCCAGGGAATTTAACTCTGTATGGACGAATCTCAAATTACGGCCAGGCGCTTGGGCGCAATTTGACCCAGTCGAGGACACAATATTTACAGAAGAAAATTTAAAATTATTGAGTCAAACAATATTGGAATATGCCTGTACCGATGGAGAATTGAGCAAGAATTTCCGCACGGGGGCGTTGGAAATATCAGAGGGCAGGAATCTTATAAAAGGGGACCGTTTTCGGACATTGATCTCAGAAGAGCTTGCCGAACGGAACGGGCTTTCCGTAGGGGATGCTATTACAATTGAAGTAAAAGAAGGAACATACCTGCCGACTAAGGAGTATCAGAAAACATGGGGAGAACCAATACAGCTTGAAATTGCAGGATTATTCCATATGAATTTTATCCAGCAGTATTCGGAGTTGACAAGTGAATACGGCTATATGGAGAATAACATTTATGTGGATCAGGAAACACATAAACTAATAGATCAAATCATAGCGGACAACTGGGTAGGCGAATTTTATGACGTTGGCTATCCGGAAGTGATCTTTTTTGTAGATGATCCGAAAAAAACAGATGCCATTATACAGGAAATGAAAGAGAGGGAGGACATTCCTACAGACAGCCTGACTGTGTATCCGGACCAGACAGCATACGAAGCTTCTGCGAAACCGTACAGCCTGATACGAATGTTTTCTATGATGTTGTCGGTAATTGGAATTGCCGGTGTGGGAATCATACTCTATCTGCTTATGAAACTGACTGTGCGGAGACGAATGTATGAGGTGGGAATACTGCTCTCCATAGGAATGAAGAAACGCACAATCGTGGGGCAGATGCTGATAGAGTGTCTGGCGGTATCGGCGGCGGCGCTGGTTCTTGCCATTTTACTATCCGGCCCGCTGGTTTCTGTCTGCTCCCAGGCGGCAGAGCGGCTTGCCGCGCCAGACGTAAAAGAGGAAACATACCGCGTGACATTGAGGGATGGCATGTATCCGGAGATGGATAAGATATCTTCTGATGAAGTGGCGCTATCCGGGGAAGTTACGCCTGAAACAGTCATGCTGCTGATTGTTCTGGTAAGCGGCATTTCCACAGCAAGCGTTCTTCTGGCATCGGTTCGGATACTGGAAACAGAGCCGAAAAAGCTGCTGCAGACGATGTGATTATGAAAAAGGAATTGAGGCTATTAAAAATGTTTGTGGCGAGAGTCCTTCTGGATGTATGTGCGATCGTATGATGACTGAATATGCAAATATGAAAATTATTACCCGGAAACAAAAGAAATTACATTTATGGATAATTGTGAAATGATAAAAGTCAAACTAATGATGCTATCGTTTTGATAACGAAGGTTTTATAAAAAAGATTATTTCGATATATTTTCATGTTGCTATGAATAGGGAGATTCTTTAACGGGATCTCCCTTGAAAGGATTAAGGAGTTGAAAACAAAGGAGCAGCTATGAGTAAAATTGCAATCTTAGATACGGACATTTCTCCTAAGTATCTGCAATGCGGAAAATTTCATGCTTATAATGTCTGTGGAGAAGAAAATGGAAAGTGGGCTTCTGAAACGTCCCACGGTACGATTTGTGCGAAGGTATTGGATTATTTTACGTCTGACTATGAGCTTTTCAGTATACAAATTATGGAAGACAGCGGAAAAATGACGGAGAAACCCATGGGCGATATCCTGCATTTGGAAAAAGGGCTGCGGCTTTGTCTGGAATTAGATGTGGACATTGTATGCATGAGTTCCGTATCCTCCATACTCTCTGATTCAAATATCATCTATTCCGCTGCAAAAGAACTTTCTCAGAAGAGCGTTTTAGTGGCGGCATTGGACAATAAAAAATATGTTACCGTTCCGGCGGCTTATCCATTTGTAGCGGGCGTGCAGTCAGACATGAAAGACTTCCTGAATCCGGGAGAGCTGGCATATAAGAAACAAGATTTGTTTTACGCGGGCTTGTATGCAAACTGCAACATCGGGCTGTTAAAAGAATTTGGCTGCTCACCTTCCAACAGTTTTGCGGTACCGGCTGCGGCTGCCAAAATCAATGACTGGAAAAATCAAGGGAAACATATAGCGACGGAAATCCAGAATCTGAACCCTTATCCAGCGTATGGAATAAAGGAGGAAATTTTTTTCAAGCGTGGACTGGGTTTTTGCAGAGAACTTCCGCTGGCAGTTCTTTATGCATCAGAAAAAGAAAATGTATATGCATCCTGCCAAAGAGCCATGGACAGGCTTTATGCCAAATACCAGGTGCAGTCAGCGGCATTGTGCAGCAAGGAAGATGGAGAAGATGTACGGTTCCGAAAGAGGGATGCCACAGTGGAATTGAAACAGGAGCTTTTGTTTGTGGAATGCTGTTATAAGACAGATTTGATATTCCTGATGATAGAAAAACGGGAGCGGAATCAAGTAATGGAGCAGATAAATGCCGATTTGGAAATTATTTTACGCGGAGATACGATATGCATTTTGTATGAAGGCGTCTGCGCAAAAGGCAGGGAAGAAGATATGGCGGATCTGGTATACGGGATTCTGCAGTAGAGTCTGCATTGACACCTGTTTTACTCCAAAAGGGGCAGAGGCACCTCTGAAATCAATTATTAAACAATCGGAGCTGCAGGTATATGTTTCTGATTTTGGAAAGAAAGATGATTGCTGCCTTGTTTTTGAAACGGATGGAAAAATCATCTGTGCAGTATGGACGAGGATTATGAATGATTACGGGCATGTTGATGAATCTATTCCATCTTTTGCCATATTCTTAGTTAGCTTTATCGTTGTGGATGAAAATGAGGGAGAATATATTATGGTTTGTGACTTGTAAAAAGTAAATGCAGATATAATGTTATGAGAAATAGTGGATTTTGTTATAGATTGGAGAGATTGGTATGATACGACTTGCAGAAATGACAGATTTGGAAAGTGTATTACAGATTACCCATGACACCATTTCGGAGATATATTCTCATTATTATGCGGATGGAGTGGTTGATTTTTTCTTAAAACACCACAGCAGGGAAAATGTTTTATCGGATATTGAGAATGGGATTGTGTGGCTGCTAGAAGAAGATGGCTGTCTGGTAGGAACTGTGACAGTCAAAGGAAATACAGTCAACCGTCTTTTTGTTTTGCCTCAGCATCAATCCTCTGGATATGGTAGTCAGCTTATGGACTTTGCAGAGAATAAAATTGCAGAGAAATTCAACTATGTCCATATAGATTCTTCATTAGCAGCAAAACAAATGTATTTGAAATATGGGTACAGGGAGAAGAAAACTTGCAGGATTCCAGCAGATAATGACGACATCCTTATCTACGATGAAATGGAAAAACAAGTTGCTAAGCAGTGGGGCAGAATAAATTATAATGGTAAAATTTTTACACCTCAAAGCAATGCAGAAAATGGGGAAGTGGATGAAGAAACAATATTTCACTATTTTCAAGAGAATGATTTGTTTTGGGCAGAGTATAGTGGCGGGGATGTGTTAAAAGGACACATGATTGGCACTGTAGATGAGAAGGGAGAGTTGGAATTTCATTATCAACATTTGAATAAAGACAGGCAGGTAAGGATTGGAAAATGTCATAGTATTCCGTACATTTTGGAGAATGGGAAGATTGCATTACAGGAGAAATGGCAATGGCTGAATGGAGATTTGTCCAGTGGGGAATCTGTGGTAGTAGAGAAATAGAGGGTTTTCCAGTGGCGGCTTAGGAGAGAGACAGAGATAATGAGTTGTGATTTCAGCGTCTTGAATTTCCGTAAATGGTGTGATATGATAATAACGGACAGTATCCATAGGAACTGTACCAGAATGTACAAGTGAAAGAAAACAAATTCTTATGAGAAGATGACTGCACCATATGGGCAGTACATTTGAAATAAGGGTTTTTTATCGTATGTCTGGACAGGAGAAGTCCGGACTTTTTTGTTGCTTTAATGGAAAACAGAGGCAGCGCTGCCTTATTAATAAATTTAACAGGAGGAATAGAAGTATGGAAATTACAGGTTCAATCGAAGAAGTCAGAAAGCGTGTTTTGGAATGGAGGCAGCAGGGATTGTCTGTAGGATTGGTGCCTACTATGGGGTATTTGCATGAAGGGCATGAAAGTCTGATCGTAAAAGCCGTAGCGGAAAATGACAGGGTTGTTGTCAGTGATTTTGTCAATCCAATCCAGTTCGGGGCGAATGAAGATTTGTCTACTTATCCAAGAGACATTGAGAAAGATAAAGCGCTTTGTGAAAATGCGGGAGCGGATTTGATTTTTCACCCGGAATCCTGTGAAATGTATGCGCCGGATTTTTCTACCTATGTAGAATCACAGGGGGTAAGCGCAGGTTTGTGCGGAAAGAGCAGGCCGACGCATTTTCGGGGAGTCTGCACCGTAGTTTGTAAATTATTTAACATTGTAACGCCTGACCGCGCTTATTTCGGACAGAAAGACGCCCAGCAGCTGGCAGTGATTCGCCGTATGGTACGGGATTTGAATATGCATATAGAAATCATAGGCTGTCCGATTATCCGGGAAGAAGACGGTTTGGCCAAAAGTTCCAGAAATACCTATTTAGATGAAGAAGAAAGAAAAGCAGCGCTGGTGCTTTCCAAAGCAATTTTTCACGGAGAATCCCGGATGAAACAGGGAGAGAAGGATGCGGGCGTTATTTTAAGGGAAATGACAGAACTGATTGAGGCGGAACCTCTGGCAAAAATTGACTATGTGGAGATGGTAGATGCGGACAGTATTGAGACCATTGAAAAAGCAGAAGGCAGAGTGCTTGTCGCGATGGCTGTTTACATTGGAACTACCCGTTTGATTGACAATTTTATTATGGAAGTATAAGGAGTAAAGATCATGATGCTAGAAGTTTTGAAAAGCAAAATTCATCGTGCCGTAGTTACCCAGGCAGAATTAAATTATGTGGGCAGCATTACCATTGATGAGAAATTAATGGATGCGGCGGGAATTGTGGAATATGAAAAAGTACAGATTGCAGATGTAGACAATGGAGAACGATTTGAAACCTATGTCATTGCCGGGAAGGCGGAAAGCGGAATTATTTGTTTAAACGGTGCGGCAGCCCGTCTGGTTTCCACTGGAGACAAGGTGATTATCATGAGTTATGCCCAGATGACAAAAGAAGAGTTGAAGGATAATCCGCCAAAAGTTGTTTTTGTAGATGAAAAAAATCAGATTACATCGGTAGCCCATTATGAAAAGCATGGGGAGCTGATGACGGGAGGAGTAAAATGCTGACAGGGAAAAAAGTAGTGCTGGGCATTACGGGGAGCATTGCTGCTTATAAAATGGCCAACGTGGCAAGTATGTTAGTAAAACAAAATTGTGATGTACATGTGATTATGACAGAAAATGCAACACAGTTTATCACTCCGGTTACTTTTGAAACCCTGACGAAAAATCCTTGTCTGGTGGATACTTTTGAGCGGAAGACGCCGGTGGAGATTCATCACCTCACATTGGGGCAGACTGCAGATTTGTTGATGGTCGCTCCGGCCTCTGCCAACGTTCTGGGGAAAATTGCCAACGGTATTGCAGACGATCTTTTGACCTCCACCGTGATTGCAGCCACTTGTCCTGTGATTGCAGCGCCTGCTATGAATAGTTACATGTATCAAAATCCCATTGTCCAGGAAAATATCAGGCGATTAAAAGAATTTGGCTATACGATGATAGAACCGGAGAAGGGACGTCTTGCCTGCCGTGTAGACGGAACCGGAAAACTGCCGAAGGAATCCGTGTTAGTCGAAGCAATTACAGAGAGATTGACAGGAAGTGAAAAAGAGAGCGCAAATCAGGATTTATCAGGAATGCGCATTCTGGTTACGGCGGGGCCTACCAGAGAAAGTTTGGACCCGGTTCGTTTTATTACGAATCATTCCACTGGAAAAATGGGATATGCCATTGCAGAGCAGGCAAAAAAACGAGGAGCAGAAGTTACTCTTGTGACAGGGCCTGTTTCGCTGGAAATTCCAAAAGGAGTCCGGGGTATTTTTGTCACTACTGCAGAAGAGATGTATCAGGAAGTCATGGATCGCAGGGAAGAGCAGGATATCATTATCAAAGCAGCCGCTGTTGCCGATTACCGGCCCAAAGAGGTGAATTCAGAAAAGACCAAGAAGCAGGAGGGAACGCTGCTGTTGGAATTAGAACGTACCAAAGATATTTTGACAGAACTTGGAAAGAGCAAGGGAACGAAACAATGCATCTGTGGATTTTCCATGGAGACGGAACAGGTTCTTTCCAATTCAAGGGCAAAATTGAAAAAGAAACATGCAGATATGATTGCAGCAAACAGCATACGGGAGCCGGGAGCCGGATTCGGCGTCGATACGAATCATCTGGTTCTAATCACAGAGGAATGGGAAGAGGATCTTGGAATGCTGGCAAAAGAAGATTGTGCCGATGCGCTGCTCAGCCGTCTGTATGCTATCTGGAAGCAGAAACAGAAAAAACATGGAGGGATATAAAATGAGTCGAATGAAAAATATATGCAGTCTTATGTCAGATAATATAGCGGTGCTGATTATTGTTTTTTCAGTCATTGCGTTTTTTTATCCGGGAGGATTTTCCTGGGCAACCAATTATACTACGATTTTTTTGGGAGTTGCCATGTTTGGCATGGGACTTACCATTAAGGCAGAAGATTTTAGAGTCGTGTTTACCAGGCCGAAAGAGCTCTTTATCGGGTGTTTGCTGCAGTACACGGTGATGCCTCTTGCAGCTTTTGCACTGGCAAAACTTTTTCATCTGCCCACAGACCTGGCTCTTGGAGTAATATTAGTGGGCTGCTGTCCGGGAGGAACGGCAAGTAATGTTATTACCTATGTAGCGGGAGGAGACGTACCGCTGTCTGTAGGGATGACGATTGTTTCCACTATTTTGGCGCCGCTCTGCACACCAGTGCTTGTTTATTTTCTGGCAGGCTCCTGGGTGGAAGTATCTTTGCTTACAATGATGATGTCTGTGGTCAAAGTGGTATTGGTTCCGGTGCTGGCGGGTATTCTTCTGTACCGCCTGTTTCCGAAACAGGTGGATAAGATCAGGGATTTTCTTCCCTTGGTGTCTGTCATTGCAATTGTAATGATTATTTCCGGAATTGTAGGCAGCAATGCGCAGAAGATTGTAACCTGCGGAGCCCTTGTGATGATCGTTGTGGCAATTCACAATGGAATCGGACTGCTGTTGGGAACGGCAGCTGCAAAAGCATTGAAACTGGAGGAGACAAAAGTAACTGCAATCGGAATCGAAGTGGGAATGCAAAACAGCGGTCTTGCAATTTCCCTTGCAACGGCCAATTTTGCCGCAAATCCCCTGGCGACTCTTCCGGGAGCGATTTTCTCTGTGTGGCACAACATTTCCGGTACTTTTTATGCGGGAATTCGCAACCGGAAAAAAGGAAAAAAGAGAGAAGAAGCAATCAAAACAGCCGTAGAATGAAGTAGAAAAGAGAGGACAGATTTATGGAAAAGAAAAAATTTTCAACAAAACAATTTGTAGAAATGGCTTTGCTGACAGCAATTATTGTATTGTTGGCATTTACGCCAATCGGATATATCCGGACACTTGGTCTGGAAATCACCCTGATTGTTGTTCCGGTCACAGTAGGAGCCGTAACCTTAGGTCCGACCGCCGGAGCTGTTTTGGGAGCTGTGTTTGGAATTACCAGTTTCATTCAGTGTTTTGGCATGAGCCCATTTGGAGCGGTTTTACTGGGAATTAACCCTCTTTCCACATTTGTGGTCTGTGTTGTATCCAGGGTTTTAATGGGTTGGCTTACGGGATTGATTTATCAGGGCCTGCAGAAAGCAACATCAGTTCGCAGAGTTTCTGTTGTGATTGCAAACCTCTGTGGTCCGTTGCTAAATACCTTCTTTTTTATGGGAACATTAATTTTGCTTTTTTATGGGTCAGATTATATTCAGGGACTGGCAGAATCCATGGGCGCTTCTGGTCCGCTGGCTTTTGTCATTGCCTTTGTAGGAATAAATGGAGCAGTTGAGGCTGTAGTATGCTTTATTGTAGGAAGTGCAGTGTCAAAAGCGCTTTTGACTGTGAATAGAGTGAATAGCGCGCCCTGATTTCTGTAAAGAATAAAAGGAAAACTTGCGTATAAACAATGATTCTATTATAATATTAAGATAAAACCAGTGGGATTATCATTGGGTATCCCTTTATGTGCTGAAAAGACGCACAATATTAATGAAATACCCTCCGGGTATCCCTTTGTGTGCTGAAAAGATGCACAATATTAATGAAAAGAGGAATCAGATATGCCAGAAAATAGTACATGCAGCAGCGCATCCAGCTGCTCAAAAGAAAGCTGCGAGGGCTGCCCCTCCAAAAGCAATCCCCAAAATATGACAGAACCCATTAACGCATCGTCTTCTGTAAAAAAAGTAATAGGAGTTGTCAGCGGCAAAGGCGGTGTGGGAAAATCATTTGTAACGGCATCCCTTGCTGTTGCGATGAAAAAGGCAGGTTATGAAGTGGGAATTATGGATGCGGACATTACAGGCCCTTCCATTCCTAAAATGTTTGGTCTTCACGGTCCTGCTTATGGAACAGACGATGCAATTTATGCTATGCCGGCTAAGGACGGAACTAAGGTCATGTCAATTAACCTTTTAGTAGATGATGAAGAAGCTCCTGTAATCTGGCGGGGGCCAGTAATCGGCGGAGCTGTCAAACAGTTCTGGACGGATGTAATATGGGGCGACTTGGATTATCTTTTTGTAGATATGCCTCCGGGAACAGGGGATGTGCCTCTGACTGTTTTTCAGTCCATTCCGGTAGACGGAATCATTGTTGTAACCTCTCCTCAGGAACTGGTGCAGATGATTGTAAAGAAAGCTTACAATATGGCGGAAATGATGCATATACCTGTCCTTGGAATCGTGGAGAATTTCAGTTATGTAAAATGTCCGGACTGTGGCAAAGAAATGAAAATATTTGGTGAGAGCCATGTAGACGAAGTGGCAGCAGAGCTTTCCGTTCCGGTATTTGGAAAACTGCCAATTGATCCGGAGCTTGCAAAGGCGGCAGATGAAGGCAGATTCCATGAAACAGAAAACCCTTATCTTGCAGCGGCAATAGATGCATTGCAATAAAGAAGTGTTAGGAAGGAATCCCTATGTGGTTATCAGATAATTGGAAAGATTATGAGGTTATTGACTGTTCCGCCGGAGAAAAACTGGAGCGTTGGGGAGATTATATTCTGGTACGTCCAGACCCTCAGGTAATCTGGAAAACAGAGAAAACAGAAAAAGGCTGGCGGCAGAAAAATGCACACTACCACCGCAGTGCAAAAGGCGGCGGAGAATGGGAATTTTTTGATCTGCCCAAACAGTGGAATATTCATTATCGAAATCTGACATTTCAGTTAAAACCTTTTAGTTTTAAACACACCGGACTGTTTCCGGAGCAGGCAGTAAATTGGGACTGGTGTGCCGATAAAATCAAAAAGGCGGGCCGTCCGGTGAAAGTGTTGAATTTATTTGCATATACCGGAGGAGCCACCCTATCCGCAGCGGCAGCCGGCGCCAGTGTTACGCATGTGGACGCATCAAAAGGCATGGTCACATGGGCAAAGGAAAATGCCGCAGCCAGTGGGCTCAAAGAGGCTCCCATCCGTTGGCTGGTAGATGATTGCGTAAAATTTGTGGAACGGGAAATCCGCAGAGAAAATCATTACGATGCAATCATTATGGATCCTCCTTCTTATGGAAGAGGGCCAAAAGGAGAGATCTGGAAAATGGAAGAATCCATTCATTCTTTTCTCAAACTGTGTACCCGGCTGCTATCTGACCAGCCGTTGTTTGTGTTAATCAATTCCTATACGACAGGCTTGCAGCCGGCTGTGTTAGCTTATTTGCTGGAAATGGAATTAAAAAAATTCGGCGGAAAGGTCACAGCGGATGAAGTGGGGCTGCCGGTAGTTTCAAATGGGCTGATTCTTCCCTGCGGAGCTTGTGGTAGATTTGAATTAGGTTGATTTTGGTACATGATATATCGTAAGAGTCCTTTGGGTATATAATTGCAGATGCAGATACAAGCAGAAGAATCCCGGATATGGTTAACATATTCGGGATGTATTGTTTTTTGCGGTCATGTGTTTATTAAAATGATTGACAGGGAAATTTTTAAGTGATAATAGGGCTGTTTTTGTAAAAAATGCTGAAAACAGCAGGATTACGATAATTGTAATTGCAATACAGATATTATTATGTTAAGCTTGATAAAAGCATATAGTTTCAAACACACTCCAGTTATTTGCTTTTGTAACACATCCACTTATTATCCGAAGAAATAAATAAAAGTGTAATTTTATACTCTAAAACTTTAATGATTTTGTGATATCCTTGTAATTTTCAGGAGTTCTGCCTAAAATGTGATTATAAAGCACAGAAATTCCGGAAAAATTGTGAAGGAGTGTTTCTATGGAACGATTGATTTTATCGAAACTGCTGAATTGGACAAATTTTCCCTACCGCAAGCCGCTGATCTTAAAGGGCGTGCGTCAGGTAGGCAAGACTTGGATACTTAAGGCATTTGGCAGACGTTATTATGAAAATACTGCCTATTTCAACTTCGTTTAATCCTTTTTATGAGAAATTGAAGATGTACTATGTTACCGGCGGTATGCCTGAGTCCGTACTGATGTGGACAGAAGCACGGGATGTTTCTGCTATGCAGGAAGTTCTATCCGGGATTATCGGCGCCTATGAGCGGGATTTTGCCAGGCATCCCAATATCAGTGAGTTTCCGAAGATTTTATAATTTGGAAATCTGTACCGTTCCAGTTGGCAAGAGAGAATCAGAAGTTTATTTATAAGGTCGTTAAAGACGGGGCGAGAGCACGGGAATACGAGGATGCTCTGCAGTGGCTGGTGGATGCCAGACTGGTGTATAAGATCTGCCGCAGCAGCGCTCCCGGGCTGCCGATAGCAGCTTATGATGACTTGTCCGCATTTGAGATTTATCTGGTGGATGTAGGACTGCCCTGGCGATTGGCTCAGTTGGCTCCTACGGCATTTGGAGAAGGCAATCGCCTGTTCACCGAGTTCAAGGGCGCATTAACCGAAAACTTTGTGTTGCAAACCTTGATCACGCAGTTTGAAGTGCTCCCCCGGTACTGGACACAGAGGAATCCCCCTCATGAGATAGATTTCCTGATTCCGCGAGAAAATGATATTTCCTCGCGGAGGTCAAGTCTGAGGCTAATATTACCAGTAAAAGCCTTAAAAAGTTCAAAGAACTGTTCCCGGATAAGGTCAAACTCCGTATACGATTTTCATTGGACAATTTGAAACTGGATGATGATGTGCTGAACATTCCGCTGTTCATGGCAGATCAAGCAAATTGGTTGATTGGGCTGGCACTGGAAAAACGAAAGCCTGCAATTCCAGTTCATCAAAACAACAAATCAGATGCATCCCGGATAGAGCCACGCTCCAGGATGCATCATTTTGTTTTTGCAAAGGGGACGTTTGGTATTCGTATTTTACAATTTAGGAAGCTGTATTGTCGAGAGCATTTTAATAAGGGATAGTTGTTTGTTAAAAATCGCGTTTCGCATATAAAAACTGCAATTTGGGAATCCCAAACAACATTTTGGTTCCGGTGGTATAATAAAAAACATATTTACAGAAGAAAAACGAGGAATGAAAACTATGTTACAAATAGCAATATGTGATGATGTTTTAGAGCAGACCAGTATGCTGCAGACCTATATTTGCAGTTATTGCAGGGAAAATAATGCAGAATACAAGTTGAGTCTATACACATCAGGTATGGAACTGCTTTCAGATGTAGAAAAATTCGACATCATTTTTCTGGATATTGAAATGCCTGGTTTAGATGGAATTGAAACCGGCAAAGGAATCCGAGAGAAAAATGCAGGCTGTCGAATTATCATGGAAACGGTAATGGTAGAACGTATGAAAGAGGCATTCTATATTGAGGCATTTCGATTTATTACAAAGCCCATACAAAAATCTGAAGTAGAAGAGGCATTAAGTGCCTGTATGAAAAAAGTTTTAGGCAGCACAAATATGAATTTGTATTACAACCGCATTGTGCATCAGGTACATCAGAGTGAAATTCAGTATGTAGTAACTTACGACAGCTACAGCGAATATCGTGTCAGGAACAAAATGCTGCGGAGCGAGGCATCTCTGAAAGAACTGGAAAATCAGCTGGATCATAGATTATTTTTTCGTGTTCACCGAAAATATATTGTAAATATGGCACAGGTACAGTCTTACCAGAATGGAATTATAAAAATGAAGGACATTGAACTTCCGGTGTCCAGAAGAAAGAAAAAGGAATTTGAACGTGCATATATGCAGTTCGATTTGAAATACCGTTGAGGTTTGTCTGTGAGTGTATTTGTAAATATTTTGGTATTGTGTGGAATTTATCTGGTAGAATTGGCCTGTTATCAGTTGGGAATTCGGATTTTGTTTGAGGTGCGGCAGAAGTCGTATGTCTGGATGGCAGTGGGGATTGTTTGTCCGGTGATTATTGGGGTGTTGCCGGTGGAGGCAACGGGAAAAAATACATTGGTTTCATTTAGCGTTATTGGAGCAATATTCTTGTCAATGGAAGGGAAAAGGATAGAAAAGGGAGTTGAATTAACACTTACATTAATTTTATTAGAATGTTTAGCAGATGTTTTGCCAGCTTCAAGATATGTGGTTATAATTTTTGCGGATAAAATGTTAGTGGACAATTGGGAATATTTAATATCTAACTGTTGGGTAGCATTGGAGGTTGCGTTGATATATTTAATCCGAAAGAAAATACATCATTGTATGAATGGGAATATAAATTCTGCAATTTATTTTGTTATAGGTATTATTGCTGTTTCAATGCTGTTTTGTTTAACGGCTTTGAATTATGCAAAATTTTATACAAATAATGAAATCTTTATACTATCATGCAATATATTAAACGTAGCTATAAATATCTGCGTGTTTTTGCTAATTATTTTTGTTATTTATATTAAAAATACGCATGAACAGTTAAAGCGTTTGTTGCGTACAGAACAGTTATTAAAAGAATCACAAGTGAATTATTATAAACAGGCATTAAGAAAAGAAGAAAATACCAGAAAGTACAGACATGATATGATGAGTCATCTGACATATGTGAGAGATATTTTGGATAAAGATCGAGTAGAGGATGCAGAGATATATTTGGAAAATATTCTGGGAGGATTTCAGAAAATTCAGAGTACATATTACATAGTTGGAAATGAAATGGTTGAGATAATTATGAATTATTTTTTTGCAATTCTGCCAGATAATACAGAGATTATTATTAAAAATATATGTCCTGTTGAATTTGATGTAGAGGATACAGAAGTATGTACGATATTTTCTAATATTTTTCAGAATGCGGTAGAGGAAATAACGGACAATTTTATAGAGGATGCAAAAATTATTGTGGCAGTTCAAAAAGGAAAAGATTATGCGGAGTATAATATTAAAAATTCTTTATCTGCAAAAATTGATGAGGTATACATTAATAAAAATGGTTTGCTAAAGTCGCATAAATCGGACAAAAAGAATCATGGAATTGGAATGGGAAATGTAAAGAAAGCAGTAGAAAGAAATAATGGAAAATTTGAATGGTATCAGGAAAAAGGGTATTTTGGTGTAAGTATTATATTGCCAATAAAAGAAGTATTCCATAAATGATAAAAGAAGTTGTTAGAGTATTAAGAAAAAATTGTCATAGCTCATAGAAGATACATATTTCTTTTAAGCTGTATGGTTTAATAAAAGAGCAGATATGATGATTATGATATGGATATTATTTGTTCCATATGTATAGGAACCATTATTGGATGGCGTGATTTCCGGAATAAAAAAAGTTTTTGATGCCTTTTATATATCTTTAGGAAGTTTAGAAATATAATAAGAAATTTTCCTATAAATTTTATATTATTATAAAATTTCCTTAATTCAATAAAATATTCTCATAAAAGTTCTTTGCTGTCACGATTTGAATATTTCCATATTGCTATATTACGAGAAGGTCTTTTTCTCCGCTGACAATACATAAAGCATGAGAATCTTTTGCACATTCCAGAAATTTATTATCGTCTGGATCACGGCATATATTAACATGAGTAGTTGGTTCAAACATTTCCATAGCTTTAATCAGTGGACTTAAAATATCTTTATTGATGTGTCCTTGTTTTCTATTAATCATTTCCTGCACAATTTCTTCATATTCATTGACAATTTCAGTTGTAGCACAAGCTATTATTTTTTGATTGACAACAGCGCTAAGAATTTTTCTTGGAAATCTGCCAAAAAATACTCCGGAAATCAGTACATTTGTATCTATCACAATTCTCATACTCGTTTCTTCTCTCTAACTGATTTGACAATATCATCAACATCATTTTCATGATATCCAACAGATCTTGCCCATTTTTGAGCTTCGTCCAGTGAAACTTCAAATTCTTCGGCTGACGGAAGTTTTAAAGTCTTAAGCATGATGACATCTCCTGAAGTATATGCTACTAATTTATCCCCGGTATCAATCGACAAGAGCTTTCGGATGCTGACTGGTAAGGAAATCTGGCCCTTGGAAGAAACTGTTAATATTTGTGTTTTCACTTGTTTACACTCCCTTTGTGTAAGAATTTCTTACTTATATCATGCCATAGCGTAAAAAAATATGCAAGAAAAATTGAATTCATCATTTGACAATGTAGCAAAAGATTTGAAAAAACTTGATCATTTGACATGCAATTTCTTGATGTTTATCACCAATTAGTTTTATGGTAGAAGATATATTTCTTTTATTGGAATAATCTGTATTTTATTCAGCCATAGTGATTCCAACTAAAAAGCCTCGAATCCGAGGGATACTGGAGAACAAACTGGCAATGTCTTATATATGCATAACGAGGTAAAATATCAAGATTGATTTGAAACCCTGCTATAAATTAATGTATATCAAGTCTATACCATATTATAGAGCAAAAATAATATGAATAGAATATTTTTTTATATATCCGTTTACAGAAACAATAAAAATAATTATATAATAGTCTGGACGTAAGTAATTTTCAGACTATTTATAATTATTTTTTATTTTTCCCATTTAGGAAGATAAAATGCCGTTAGGGAAGATATCATGGCATTGGTGAAAGTAAGAAGATACTCTGTTTGTGAAAGATTTATTTCAAAAATGTAATTAGCAGACAGAGGAGGAAAATGACTATGATAGCCAGTAGCTTATTAGATCAAATTGTAAGATGGATTTTTGGATTCTAAAAATCATATTTCAAACCTATTCACCGGGTGTTCACTTCATCTCAAAGTGAACACCTAAAATTTTATAAAAATTCAAAGGATAAAACAAATGACAATAAGGGAAGCAAAAGAAATTTACTTAAAATCAGACTGCTCCTATTTCGTAATGTGTTCCAATCACTATTCCGACTACATAGAATACAGAAAGCTTGAAATTCCGAAAAAGCAGGAGACAGAATGGAAAAATGAGAAAATTCAAATGCTGTACACGGAAATACGGAGAACGGGAAATCCGCTGTTATTTCAGAGATTATGCGAAATTGCAGTGGAGTTTCGGGATTACGAAAAATTGCTGATTGTCATGTATGCATTAAAAAGCATCAAAGGGCCGCTGACGGAAAAACAGCGGATTGCGATTTCCGAAGTCATATTGGGAAAGCGATCCCTGAAAGTCAGAAGCGGACTTATTTACTGGGCATATGATAACGGACAGAGAGGAATTTCCACATTATTAATGGATTTGGTTTTGGAATATCTGAATATTCCAAATATCATAAATATTGAACTGGAACGAAAGCAGCAAAAATTAAGACGGATTTGTAAAAGAATGATAAGAGAACTGAATTTGAACTTTTCTAAGCAGTATTTGCAGCATTACTATCAGTTTTAGGAGAATGATTTTTGCTAGTTCATAACTCATCTCATAAAGAATAAATGCCTTTTTCAATTCTTAATCTTAAAATTGTTTAGTTAGCCATTGCCACAATCAAAACTGAATAAGTAACGCAGCGTCAGAGCGCATAGGAAGTCAGAAAAACTTTATATATAACTCAAACTTCCCACACCATTTGGTGTGTTGAACCTTGAAAAATCAATACTT
>CAJUEY010000020.1 GCA_910585825.1 uncultured Lachnospiraceae bacterium
ACCCCCACAGGATAGAGCTGAGTGCGTCAATCGCCTCCCGTCTCCTGCGGTAATAAGTACGGAAGCTGATATCCCGGATATGGGGGCGCAGCTTCTCTATAATCTCTTCCACGTTTCGCAGCTGCTGTGGGGAAAGGAAAGAGTAATACAGCAGCCAGTAATAATTCTCCCCATTCTTATGTTTGGTACGGAGCAGGTCAATGGAAGTGTCCAGTAGTTTCAGCATCCGGTGGCTCCGTTCGATACATTTGGCATGGTGTTCGATGCTGCGGTCTGACAGATCTATCCCCGCCACATAGACAGACTCCAGAAAGTCCTCGATGGAACTCCCATACTCGATCTCAAACCGGCTCATCACCTGCTGGACGGACAGCTCCAGGCTCCACACCACATCCCTGTATTTTTTCAGCAGCTTCCAGGTACTCTGTGACAGCGGAATCTGCCTGTGGCTCTGTTTCCTCCGGCAGGGTGACATTGATTTTCAAGACCATGGCAACCTCTTCTTTGTCAACGAGAACATCTGATATCTGGAACATGGTGGAAAGATAGCTGTGCAGATAGATCACGCTGCCTGTCCTTCCGGGGAAAGACATTAAGGAGATATAGTCCATATCAGCGAATTTTTTCAGCACACGCCCTGTTGTGGCTTTGGAGATACCCCATCGGACAGCCATCTCACTGTAGGCTGCCAGAGGAGAGCCAGTGCCGTTGCGGAGATAGACAACCGGACCGATCTCCGAACCCTGCACCTGGCTGTCATTGTAGACAGCGGACATCCACAGATCCAGCAGGATATCCATTTCAGAACAGCGGCCGGCGCTGACCAGTTCCGTTGCAACCACAGTCGGCATAAAGAAAAAGCCCGTATCTTTTTGACAGGGGCAGTTGTAGTCCAATACGGTATTATGTTTTTTCCAGTCACGGATTTTGTATTTGACCACCTTTCCCCGGTCAAGAAAAAGATAGGATATAAGATGGCGTTTCTGCAGTTCGTCCAGGATGGAAACTGCCTGGCACTGGAAACGGGTACGGAACCATGCGGACAGTTCTTTCACGGTGCAGATCCACTCACCGGGATATACCGTATAGCCGATACCATCTATGCGGAGGTAAGAAGTACGGAAGTTCGCATAGTTGCAAAGTACCGTATAATAAAAAAGATCGGAACCCCCCCGCCTGTGCGAATGCTCCGGTCTGCCATTAAGTTCTGAATAAATTGCCGGTAAATCCGGCAGCGTGGATAATCCACGACCTGTTTGATCTCTAATTGATATTCTGACATAGAACCCTCCATAAATTAGAGAAGCCTGTTTTGGAATAAAAGAATCCGTTTTTGTTGTCGGCCGGTGTGGGCTGTGATAGAATGAGACTATCCGATGCGGCTCAGGGCTTTCCGCCTGAGTACACATCCGCAACAAAATATAGACTTTAAAAATTGAATTGATTTGCATGAATCAGCATAGAAATCAAACGGTGATTCTTCTAATTTTTTGCTAATTTGATGAAAATGGATAGTAGTAGATAAAATTGTGCAATATGCAATAAAAAAGCACAATAAGCTGGGTTCTACGAGGACATTTTAGACATAAAAGAGCATGAAAAGATATGTAAGGTAACCGTAGGACAAGGTATAAGTTTTCCTCCTAAGCGGTAGGTCGGAGGTTCAAATCCTCTTAGCGACGGTGAAAATATCGCCGAAAACATTGATTTTTCAAGGTTTTCGGCGTTTCTCATTTTCCAAATAAATTTGAACTCGTAGCAATGTGCGATTAGCAGGAATCTGATGGAGGAACGGAATAGAAAAAGGGGCTAGAAAATAGATTGAATACTACTGGAATTATGTAATGAGTTTTTTATTGTTTCTTCGGATATAGAGAATTGAAAGTATTTGAAAGAGAATTTTCAAAATTTTCGACAGGGAGAAAAAGCATTGCTTATAACAAGGAATTTAAAAAGCTGCTTAATAAGCTGCAAAGTGTTTCGGAGGTTGAAAGTAGAAAAGAAAAAGACATTTATTCAGCGTTTAATGAAACATGGGACTTTTATAGTTTTGGAAAAAAGCAGAACTTGAAAGAGTATCATGAGAACGACATAGCCAAGTATAAGAAAATCTACGAAAATAATTTTTCTTATTGAAAAGTATTGTCTGAAATAAACTATACGAAAAATAATCAGAGACTTATGATACTTACCATTAATCATTTCGATTGTAGCGATATTCATTAGTATTTTGACTGCTTAAAAATAAAGGAGAGATGATATTATAGCTATCCCCATAAAGAAATGTGTGATATACTGTAAAAGCAAACAATAAGCGTACATAAAGCTTGGTATTCCGATTTGGAATTTCAAGTTTGGAGGATGATAATGGATATGGCGGGCGTAGGAAATTGCCATTTGTATTCACAGAACAAGGAATTGCAATGCTTTCTGCTGTTTTGCGTAGTGATGCTGCTATCCGAGTAAGCATTAGGATTATGGACACTTTTGTGAAGATGCGGAAGTATATGGCAAATACATCTTTGCTGTATGAGCGGTTAAATGCAATGGAGGTTCGCCAGATAAATTACCAAACGAAACCAGACGAGCATTTTGAAAGAGTTTTTGCGTACATATCCGAGCATGAGGAATCCAGTCAAAAGGTATTTTTTGACGAACAGATTTACGATGCGTTCAGTCTGATAGTAAGTCTAATTCAAAAAGCAAAGAAAGAAATCACTCTGATAGACGGATATGTGGATGTTGGGACATTGAATCTGCTTTCAAAGAAAAAGTCTGATGTTGCAGTAACAATTTACACGCAGAAGCAGACGAAGCTAACGAAAGCCGATGGCGACGTTGAAAGATCCGCCGAAAGTCTTGAATTTTCAAAATTTTCGGTGGATTTTCTATTGTGGAAAAGAAAAAAAATAAATATTTCATTAAGATATCATGAATTATGTTGAGTCTAAAAAGTGTAGTTGTTATACTGAAATCAGTATAGGAGAAGTTATGAAGAAAATAATAAAAAAAATAATACAGATTATTCCAACATATAGTTTTTTTCCTCTCATTTTTTCATTTACATTTAATATGATAGTATATACCGGTTCCAGAATGATTGCCGGAGAGTGGCATCATTATAATATTGAAACTTTTCTGGATCGCAGGATTCCTTTTTGGGCTCCGTCTGCTATTATCTATTTGGGGTGTTACCTTTTCTGGATCGCAAATTATATTTTAATTGCACGTCAGGAGAAAAAAGAAGTTTATCGGTTTTTTGCAGCAGATCTTTTATCCAGAGTGATTTGTCTGGCATTCTTTTTGTTGTTTCCTACTACAAATATCAGACCGGAGTTAAGCCCTGTAGGTTTTTGGAACAAATGCATGATTATTGTATATTCTGTTGATGCAGCGGATAATCTTTTTCCTTCTATTCATTGTCTGGTCAGCTGGTTTTGTTATATCGGAATCAGAGGAAATAAAGATATTTCCAAATGGTATCGGGGGTTTTCCTGCATTATGGCACTGTTGGTGTGTCTTTCCACGCTCCTGACGAAACAGCATGTCATTATAGATGTGGCAGGAGGCATTTTATTGGCGGAGATTTGCTTTTATTTTGGAAAAAAATCAGTAATGATTGACATGTATGAAAAATTTCAAAATGGGGTAAATAAAATTATAAGATTAGGAGGACACAAATGATAGGATTTTGGGATTATACGGTAATTCTTACATACATGAGTTTGGCATCTGCAATCACAGGAATTTTCTGTGCATTATCGGGATATCTTCAATGGTCGGTAGCTCTTCTTGCAGTATCCGGATTTTGTGATATGTTTGATGGAAAAATTGCAAGAACCAAAAAGAATCGAACAGACGAAGAGAAAAGTTTTGGAATACAGATTGATTCTTTATGTGATATTGTATGTTTTGGAATACTTCCCATTATTATATGTTATAAAATTGGAATGAATCACATATACAGTATGATAATCTTAATTTTATATGGACTTGCAGGTTTGATTCGTTTGGCTTATTTTAATGTTATGGAAGAAAAAAGGCAGAGTGAAACAGATCAGGCAAGAAAATATTATCAGGGACTACCCATTACTTCTATGGCAGTCGTACTTCCTATTTTGTTTGTTGCATCTCCTGTGTTTCCAAGCCAGCAAATCTTTCTGATTGCAATTCATATCATCGTAGCAGTCGTCGGTATTTTATTTATTACAAATTTTAAATTTAAAAAGCCGGAGACGATAGAAATTTTCTTATTGGTTATTATTGTCGCTATAGCCGTTGCAGTGATTATTTTTGTAGAACGCAGCTTTTGGAGAATTATACACATTTATCATTGATTGGAGGATTTAAAATGCATTTTACTGCAGATCGAAAGGGAAATGTATTTTGTGAAAATTCCCTTCAGGATCGTTTTCTGGAAAAAATTTATAACCATAAGGCGGGAAGGATTTTACTAAGGCCGTTTCTTTCTCCTGTTGTTTCAAATGTGGGGGGGAAAATACTGGATTCATATTTGTCTAAAATATTGATTTCTCCTTTTATTTACAGTCATTCCATAAATAGAGAGGAATATGAGCAAAAAAATTACAGGTCTTATAATGATTTTTTTAAACGAAAAATGCTGCCTGGTGTGCGGCGCATAGAAAAAGAAAAAGATATATTTATCAGTCCCTGTGACAGCAGATTAAGTGTTTATAGGATTAATGATAAAAATATATTTTCTATCAAACATACAAAATATACGGTGAAAAGCCTTCTGAAAAATCAAAAATTGGCAGAGTTATACGAAAATGGTTATATCTGGATTTTTCGATTGTGTGTAGAAGACTATCACCGTTATATTTATGTGGATAATGGCAAAGTTTCAAAAAACATTAGAATTCCGGGAATTTTTCACACGGTAAATCCCGTTGCAAATGATCATTATCCTATTTATAAAGAAAATACGAGAGAATATTCTCTTCTAAAAACAGAAAATTTTGGAATTGTTCTGCAGATGGAAGTAGGAGCCCTTTTGGTGGGTAAAATTGAAAACAGAACGGAGAAGAAAAAAGTTTTCCGGGGAGAGGAAAAAGGAAATTTTGCTTTTGGAGGATCTACGGTGATTCTTATGACGCAGAGAGGCCGGGTACGTCCGGATGAGGATATTTTAAATTACAGTGTCAGAGGAATCGAGACAAAAGTAAAATTAGGAGAGCATATAGGAAGAAGAATTGTTTGCAGAGATGAAAAAAAATAGTATAATAGAATTATAATTTATACAACAAGGGAGAAACAAATGAGTACAGTTCTAAAAATGAATGAGTTGAACCAGCTAAAAAAAGGAGATAAACTTCCTTGTCCCGGTGTGATTGTGAGAGGAACGGTCCAGATGCAAAGAGGCAAAATTATAAAGACTGTTCAGGGCGGATCTATGGTTGGGATTTTTGATCTATTTGCTGAGGAATATCCTACAAAATGGATTGTTGCAGAGGATACTTTTTTTTATGCCTTTATGATCAAAGACGAAACATCTTTGGAGGCATTTTTTCAGAGTAATCCGGATTATCGGGGGATTGCAGTTTATTCTCTGGCAAAAGAGTTGGAAGTGTTTTTTGAAGAGAGAAAACGTATCCTTCAAGCAGCTTTTGAAATTGAAAGCCTGTTTAAAATGGATATGGAAGGATTTCTGGAAGATATTGCAAAATTAAACTGCAGTGAAGAGAAGATGTCTAATTATTTGGATTATGCAAATATTTCTCTGGATAATCACAAAAAATATTATTACAACAGTGTAAAAATGGCAGTTTACCAGGTAAAAGAGATTTCTTTAATTTTGAAGGAAGTTTTGCGATCCTCTCAGGAGATACAGAAATATCTGGAAGAGAATTATTCCCGTATGGCGGGAGAGGCTTTGTTGAAACAAAATACCCCCTGGGATTGTACTTATGTCAGAAATCAATTTTTGATTTTATTGCAAAAACAGAAAGAGGCAAAGAAAAAGCAAAAAGAGGATGATATTCCGGTTGAAAATTTAATGGAATTATTAAAAAATTCTCTTGCTCAGATTCTTCGGTTCGCACAAACAGGACAAACTGAACAGAGAGAAATTGCTGCAGCAGTTCAGACATTCGTAAATTCCAAAGACCGTTTATCCACTCAGGATGATATGAGAAAGTTAAAAAAACAGCTTACAACATATTATTTTAAATTATATCAGGCTTGTATTTTCAAATGGCTGGATGGTGAGAAACTTCCTTTGGCTGTAAAAATGTTTTTAAATTTTGGTTATATGGATGAGCGTTTGTTGAACGAAGAACAAATTAAATTTCTCTATGAAAAAATGAATGAAAAATTCGATGATTTAACTCCAAGGGTGTACACCATACCAGAATGGTTAAAAGAAATTTATGAAGGCAGAAAAGAACCTTCCAGAAATTCTTTTGAGCAGGATTACAGAGATTTTCTGAGAGAAGAAAAACGAACCGGAAAAATTACGGAAAAGCAGGAGAAAGAATTTTTAGAAGATAATAATAAGAAGGTCATATTTGAAATAGAGAATATGTTTGTCAGCAATAATAAAATTTTGAATGGCAAACTTTCCACTTATGTGCCGATACTTTATGAAGATGAGATATACGGACATTTGGATCGGATGTTTCTTTCCAAAGGACAGCTTTGCGACGCCATACTGGAATTGGAAAAAAAGGATTTTACCATTTTCCAAAGAGAGGTCCTTTATACCAATCCGGATCTGAAAATTGAAAAAGAATATGTGATTAAAAAAGTATATCCGGATATTATTTTATTTCCGGTATACGGCATGGCATCTTCTATGTGGCAGGAGATTACAGGAAAGAAACGAGATACACCAGGCAGATTCCTCTTCCCTGTGATTGCAGAAACAGAAGTGGACAGACTGGTAACAAAAGCCTTTGGAAGGTTTCATTGGGAATATTGCAGGTGTGAACAGGGGGCGTCCTGGAATAATATACAGTACAAGTCTCTGACATCCGAATATATGGATTATATTCAATATTATCGTAAGAATCACGATCTGACGGAAGAGAAACGAGAAAAGATTAAGGCTCAGATTTTGAAAGCCAGAAATAACAGCAGAGAGATCTTTTTGATTGACTATGAAATGTGGATATATTATGAGTCCAAAGCTGCAATGAAATTAAATAAAGTAGCCAGAATGATTCTGGCATCCTATTGTCCTTTTGATAAAGCAACCAGAGAAGTTTTAAAAAGTAATGCGGCATTTGCAGATGCACTTATGATTCATCAGAAAAAATTTGGTGAGAAGAAAAGAGAATGGGAAATGCGTATCAAACGGAGAGAAAATAAAAATATGGAAATTCCACAGGAATTTTATGACACATATCGATACTATGCATTTAATTAATGTTTTCTAAATTTATTTAATATGATAGAATAAATTTAGAGATTAAAGATGAACTGTTATTTTTTATAAAATGAACAGTAACCAACAAACGGAGGATAGTAGATATGAAAGAAGAACGGGAGAATGTGCAGGAGAGAAAGCCTCAAAATTCAAAATTGAAAATGACATTTGCCATTTTGTTTTTGGCAATTCTATTCATTCTGGAATTGTATCTCATGATGAATTATCCAAAAGAATATATTTTTCTGGGAATAGCAGCGCTTGGAATCTTGTGCCTAGTGTATATTGTGACAGATCTTTCCTTTAAAGTAAAGCAGGAGAGAGATGAGGCTTATGTGAAAGAATACGAGAGCATATATAAAGCGCAAAAAGTTTCTTATGTATTTATGAAACAGAGTTTTATGGATATGGAAGAAATTTTAGATAAGATTAAAGCAAATTTGGAAGTTCCTGCCGATGAACTGATTGAAGCTCAGAAAGCTGTGGGTAAGATTACAATTAAAAAGAATAGAGAAAATACAGCATCTGTTCTAAATTCCAATGAAAAAGTGATAAATCAAATGACTTCTTTTGAGGAAAATATGAAAAATATTATCCGCGATATGGAGGAATCCATAAGCAATCGCAGTCCGGAAATATCTGAGGGACAGCAGGATATCATTGAAAACCTTGAAAAAAATCAGGCAATGTTAAGAGAAGAAATAAACAGGCTGAAAGAACAGATTGATCAAAAAAACAGTGAAATTTTAGATGCTGTTAAAAATTCTGTTTCGGAAAGTGCAGACATGCTGGAAAAACGTATTTCATCAGAAATTTCTGTGCAGGTAAAAGAAAATGTTGTTTCAGCGGAAATGATTGCCGGAAAATTGAAAGAAACAATGATACCGGGAGAGACTGTAATACATGGGAAGGATACAGAAACAGAGCCAGTAATACCGGAAGAAACGGCGGCATCAGAAATTAAAGTATCCGAACCGGCAATACAGGAAGAACCGGAAAAGGCAGCAGTAAATGCAGCCGTATCAGAATCAGTAATGCAGGAGGAGACGACAGCAATAGAAGAAAATGCAGCTGTATCAGAACCAATAATACAGGAAGCGGAGACAGCAGCAAATGCAGCCGTATCAGAACCGGTAATACAGGAAGCGGAGGCAGCAGCAAATGCAGATGTATCAGAACCGGTAATACAGGAAACGGAGGCAGCAGCAAATGCAGCCGTATCAGAACCGGTAATACAGGAAACGGAGGCAGCAGCAAATGCAGATGTATCAGAACCGGTAATGCAGGAATCGGCAGTAACAGAAGAGAATGCAGCCGCATCAGAACCAGTAATACAGGAATCGGCAGTAACAGAAGAGAATGCAGCCGCATCAGAACCAGTAATGCAGGAATCGGCAGTAGAAGAGAATGCAGCTATATTAGAATCGTTGATGCAGAAATTGACGACAGCATCAGAAGAGAATGCAGCTGCATCAGAACCAGTGATACAGGAATCAAGGGCGACATCAGAAGAGAATGCAGCCGTATCAGAATCAGTAATACAGGAATCGGCAGTAACAGAAGAGAATGCAGCTGCATCAGAACCAGTAATACAGGAATCGGCGGCAGAAAAGAATGCAGCTATATTAGAATCGTTGATGCAGGAAACAGCGGTAACAGGAGAGGATGCAGCTGCATCAGAACCAATAATACAGGGAGAAAAGGTAACAGCAAAAAATGCAGTTTTGGAGTCGGTAATACAGGAAGAACCCATAGTATCGGAAGAGAATGCTGCATCAGAACAGGCAGTATCGGAAAACAAAGAGACATTGGAGGAGATAGCCTCTTCCGGAAAAATCATGACACCGCAAGAAATCGCATCTCTGTTGGAAGAAACAGATACCGCAATGGAAGTACAAGAGCCTGTAAAAGAAGAAAAGGCGTCTACTACGGATCTTTCCTCAGATCCTGGTCATGTAATGACACCGGAAGAAATCGCTGCTTTCTTGGCGAATATGTGAATGATGTTTTAGTAATATACTCATAAAGAATAGCCGTTTAGCAATCTGCTAACGGCTATTCTTTATGAATTAAGTCAATGTGTAAGTTTAATTACTTTCAAACAGCATTACTTTGTGATCTTAACAGTGGACTTTTGTCCTTTGCCTTTTAATTTCTTCTGATATGCCTTTAATTTTGATTTCGGCACCTTAATCTTTGCTTTTGCATCAATTCCTTTAAAGGCTTTCTTTCCTACTTTATTTAATACAGTAGATTGAATCTTAATCGTTTTTAATTTCTTAGCTCCTGAGAATGCATTTGCACCAATTTCTGTTATGTTCTTGCCAATGGTTACTGTCTTTAACTTCTTATTGTTCTTAAAGGCATTTTTTGCAATCTTTGTGACCGCATAAGTACGTTCCTGAATTTTTACTGTATCAGGAACAGTAAATTTCGTATTTGTCTTCTTTGCCGGTTTTACAAAGGTTACAGTGCCGCCGTCTGCAGTGGAGGTGATTACCTGATAATCCGCTGTTTTGTCATCAGATGAATAGGTTTTTCCTACAGGAAGCGGTTTTGGTGTTTGGCCACCGATTGGAAGATTTGATGTTTTGTTTTTCAAGTTCTCCATTGCCGTATTCAGTTTATTCATTGCTTCGGTTATTTCTTCAGAGCTTGCAGTTGCCCACGCTGTTTTTAATGCAGCCAACGCACTTTGGAAATTTGCCCAGGAATCTGCAGTGTAATTAAGTTCATCTTTTTTTGCCGCATCTTCAAATACTTTGTCAACAGTCGGTTTCATGTCATTGATTTTATTGTCCTCTTCGCTTCGTATTTGAATAGCATAAGTTTTTGTTGCGTTTCCGTCTTCCGATTCCACAATAATTCGAATAATTCCATTTTCATCTGCTGGAACAACGGTTACAGAGGAATTAGATTCTGAAGTTGCTTCTAAAACTGCATTTATAGAACGTCCGTCGATGTCCACGGTATAGTCAGTAGTATTTGAATTAAAATCTGGTACAGCAATGTTATTAATTTTCAGAGTATCCAACGTAGCAGTAGTGTTGGTCTGATAGGTAATACCTGTGTTGTAAATTTCACATTCCATCAATCCGACACATAGAATGCCGTTTCCCTGTGGTGTAAATGTAATACTTAACTCTGACGCACTCGGATTATCATCAAATGTGTAAGAAATCATATTATTTGCATCCACATCTGAAGCGGTATATTCGACGTTTTCTCCATTTGCAGAAAACGTTACAGTTTTAGGTAATTTTACTTCATTATTTATAAAGTAAAATAATTTCACTTCACTTAAAGTTTGTATATCATTCCAGTTAAATGTTATTGTTGCTGAAGAGGAATTTAACCTAGATCCATAATTTGTCCAACGCTTTTGAGAGTCATTAGAAACTGATGAATCTCCATCTACAATAGCCATTAAGTTATCAGCAGTAGGATTACAGCTTTCTTTTAAAGATGAGCGATAAGGATCCAACGCTACATTTACAGGATTAGTTTGAGTGAAATCCGTTACACGAATCGTCATTTTTACTGGGAGGGTTATACCATTTGGAATTGTGGCAGTTCCATTTACAGTAACAATATTTCCTATTTCAGATAAATCTTTTGATGATATCTCATCCCAAGTTACCGGGTAATTTCCATAAACATTTCCGTTCGGCAGAATGCCGGATACGGTATTGGGCATATACGGTACTTGATTTGGAATTGTAGCTTTTGAACAATTCTTCATTAAAGTTATAATCGGATTTACATGAAGAACGGCAATAACCGGGAGTTCTTCTGTTTGAATAATAAGTTTACCATTAATCTGATAGTCTCCGGGATTCTCATATATATCTGCCGTTATATCATCCCAGATAACATCAGCATCTAAGGTCGTATTATCACTCATAAAACAGCTTACCTTTGTTTGCAGAACCGGAGCTGTACCCATATCTATTGTATATTCTGTCTGAAGATCATAGCTTTTCAAATAAGATTCGCCTATGTTATCTCCTGTGGTATTAATTATTACAGTCTGAGGATTCATACCATTGGATTCTACTTTAAGTGCGAAACCGCCGGCTTCTTCTGTAGAACGTACAATTACAAGCGCTTTTCCACTAAAAGCATCGATATTTGCAGTTTTTTTACTTGTCAGTACGGATTTTTGCTGGAATTTGTGAATCGTTGATGGATTTCCGTTATCTACACCTACAATTTCACCGTTACCTGACAAAGAAAAACGAATATTGTTGTCTGCCTGACTGGCAAATTCTCCGTTTTTATCCAGGATATCTACATCAATGTAAGCAAGACTTGATCCATCAGCCTGCAGTTCTGTTTTTTCCGGTGTAACTTTTAGAGCAGATCCACGGTCACTATTTGTAGTTACTGTTTTAATTCCAATTGTATCGGTAATTTCATTTCCGTTTTCATCATATGCTTTTGCACTGAGTGTGCCGGCTTCGTACTCTACAAAAAACTGTGCTGCCATATTGTCTGAATTGCTATTGTTATCCGTATTATTTGCAATACATTTATTCCCATCTACAGCAGTTGTGCGGTACATGCCATATTCATAACCGGCATTTGTTGTCAGAGTTTCTCTTGTAGCAGTTCCGACTAATTCGTCGTTTAACAGTAAATGAACTTCTGCTGCATTGGAATACAGATCTACCTGAACTTTTCCTCCGTTTACAATTAAATCTTCTTCATTCCAGCAGCCGGGAACAATATGAAGAGTTGTTTTATCTTCTTTCCACTGGCTGGTGTAAAAATAATAAGAATCTTTCGGAAAACCTGCTGTATCAATAATACCAAAGTAAGAAGAGTTTGGTACCGCCTGAGTGTCTTTGCTCGCGGATCCTGTTCCGGTATGGTGCCATGGGGTAGGTTCTCCTATGTAATCAAATCCTGTCCATACAAAAGTACCAGACATAAAGTCGTTTTTAATAACCGGAAGCCATGCCGCCCTTGCTTTCTGTCCCCAGCTTACAGCGTGAGTGTCATATGCAGTACACTGATGATTATGTTCATTTGGATTAGACGTTTGAGAGGTTGTATAGTAAACACCGCGGCTGTTAATTGAAGAAACTGTTTCCGTTGCAACTAACGGCCAGGATGGCTGCAGAGTATGATTGTATTCATAGTTACCGGGTGAATAATTTAATCCTACCACACCGTCTGCATTTGCAAGCAGTTCATCAATTTTTGTCCGAAAATCACTTGTCCTGCTAAAATTAGCGTTGTTATCTCCGCAGGTAATCGGCTTTGTCTGATCAATTGCTTGAATCCAGGTGATCATGTCACGGGCATTATTTGTAAAATCTGTGACAAAAGGTTCTCCAGAAGGATTTACACTGTTATTTACGGTTGGGAGTTCGTTACCGATAGACCACATAACAACACAGGGATCATTTTTATCACGATTGATAAAAGATTCCAGAACGAATTGTACCCATTTTTCTCCTTCCGTGGCGCCGATTAAATGATTGTCCGATGTCAAAGTTTCATTAAACCATTTGGAAAAATCATTTGTATTTCCATTTTTCTGCGTGTGCCAGCCATCATATACTTCATCCATTACAAGCATTCCAAGTTCATTGCAGACCTCCAGAAATACTTTACTTGGAGCATTGTGGCTAGTACGGATTGCATTACATCCCATTTCTTTTAATTTCACTACCTGACGGTAAACAGCGTCACGGTAAGCGGAAGCACCAAGTGCGCCCTGATCATGATGCATACAAACACCTTTCATCTTCACATTTTCGCCGTTTAATGAAAATCCGGTGTTAGGATCATAATCAAAATAACGGAAACCGAATTCTGTTGTGTAAGTATCCACTACTTTTCCGCCGACTGTAATTTCCGTTTTCACATAGTAAAGATTTGGATGATCACAATCCCAAAGTTTTGGGCTGTTTACGATAACTTCCTGTGACTGATCTATGGAACCTTTTGATGGTATGTCCAGAGTATCTTCTGCAGGTGCTTTTGACACGATTGTACCATTTGAATCTTCAACGGTTGTGCGAACTGAAGCGCTTACCTGTGCATTACCGTCATTTTGTATCGTTGTTTTTACATTTACTGTTGCGTCATCATTTTTATGATCTTTAAGATCAGGTGTAGTGACATAAGAACCGTTCAAAGATACATGAACTGGATCTGTTACAGTCAAAGTGACGTCACGATAGATGCCAGCGCCGGAGTACCAACGGCTGGATGGAAATTCACTAACTGCTTTTACAGCAATGACATTCTCTGTTTTGCCATCGCATGTAATTTGATCTGAGATGTCAAAAGAAAAATTTGTATATCCGTAATGATGTTCACCGAGTTTCGTTCCGTTTACATAAATATAAGCATTGTTGTATACGCCGTCAAAATTTAATATAACGGATTTTCCACTGTAGCTGGCAGGAAATATAACATTCTTACGATACCAGCCTGTGCCCCCTGGTAAAAAACCGGATTCAAGTTCGTATTTAATATCAAATTCCTGTGTTATGCTGAAATCATGGGGAATCTGAACATCTTCCCAGGAAGAATCGTCGTAATTTGCCGCAGATGCATCAATTGCGTTGTCCTTCTCTCCATTTTCATCCAAAAAGAACTTCCAATCCTTATTGAAGTTAATCTCCCGGTCATTCGATTCTGTCAATGTGACTGCTTCCGCTGCGTTGGCCGTTACGTCATCGCCTATTGGAATGACAGGACTGCCAAGCGTCAAAGCGGCGGCCATCAGAATCGAAATCCATTGTCTGATACGCTTGCTTTTCATGCTGTTACCTCCTCATTTTTCATGAAACAATATGTTATTTATGCAGTTGGAATTTATCATTCCATTGTTGAGATTTCTATGGAAAATGCACGTTGATGGGTACTTAGTAACATTTTTTTGTATAGAATTCCAAAAGCACTTACTCTATTCTAACATCTTTTATATAAAATAGCTATATTCAAAAGAAAGAATCATCAGGAAATATCTGAAAATCTTTTTCAGAAGCTTCCTCTGATAAATCATGTAAAATTAATTTCCGGTATTGGTTTGGAGGGATTCCGATGGTATTCTTAAACAGTTTGGAAAAATGCTGGGAATCCTTTAAGCCTACCAGTTCGGCAATGTTCGTTAAAGTGAGGTTTGTGTTTAACATCAGTTCAATTGCATGATTGATCCGGTAAATATTGATGTAATTTAATATGGTCAGATTCATATGATGAAAAAATATTTTGCTCAGATAACGTGATGAAATATTTAAATGCGACGCAATATCCGGAATCAGTATTTTCTTAGAAAAATTTTCATGAATATAAGAAAGCGCATATGAGACATAGCGAATGTGTTCCGGCGTATGGGAGGGGGAATCTGCAGTAAGAGATAAGTCAGGGTGCGTCCGTTTTATAAGATGCAGCGTCAGTTCCGCCAGGTGAAGGTTTGCCATGGCAGTGGAAAGAAGGTGATCCTCTTCAGCAGTTTCTTCTATTATATTATAGATGAGATCAGATATTTTTTTGTCTGCAGACAGATGCTGATAATGCTCATAAGGCATGATTAAAGCATTCATCAATGTTAAAGTATGGAACTCATTTTGATTGATAAGCCAGTGGGAAAATGGAACAGGATCAAAATGAATATGCCGGAAAGCACAGGTATTTTCCGTATCTAAATATAAGGAATGGACCGTGTTGGGATAAATAATAATAAAGTCATCTTTTTGAAAGGTAAATTTTTTGTTATTGATATCCATAGAGCACTCTCCGGAATCAATCAGATAAATTTCAATAGATTTGTGGATATGCTTGGGAAAATTGTAGGGATATTCCCGCACCTGATTTGTAGCGCTGATAATCATCTGCATGCCAAGAAGGAGATCGCTGCTGACAGCCTGAGGTTTCTCCTGGAGATATTGCGTTTTAATCAAAAATTTCACCTCTGTTTAGTTCCGAATTATACAAAAAAGTAGATAAAGTGGACAAGATTAAACAAGTTAAAAGTTTAAAGAAATGATATAATGAAAGAGAAATAAAGTCAATAGCGTTGTATAAAATGAATAGGAGTTCTATCTGTGAAGAAAAAAATTTGTATAATTATTACAATTCTGATTCTGGTAATTTTTGTATTTCTTGTCTTTTTTATGTCGGGCAATCAATTTTCTATGACAATCAATGACAGCAAAATTGACAAAGAAGAATTTTTAGCCGCGGCATCCCAGCGAAGATACGAGGTGACAAGCTATTTTTCCGGTAAAAGCGGCGGGAATGTAGATTCTGATTTTTGGGAACGGGAGATTGAAGGGGAAGTTCCTTATCAGAAACTGGCGGAAGCGGCAATCGAAGAATTAAAGTATTTTCACGCAGTATATAGTCTGGCGGCGGAAAAAGGATACATAGAAAATGATGATTATTCGTCTTTTCTGGAACGCTGGGAATCAGAAAACAAAATACGAAAAGAAAAAATAGAAAAAGGCGAGGCGGTCTACGGCCTGTCAGAGTATACATTGGATTTATATAAAGAATACGAAATGGACACCCTGCAGAAAAGGTACTGTGAAGATCTGGAAAATGAAGGGATGAATATTACGGACGACGACAGGATGCAGTATTACGAAGAACATAAAGCATATTATAATCAGGAGGACGACAGAATACTGGATTACATTCAGATTCCGTATGAGGAAGAGAACATCAGTGAAGATCAAGTACAGGAATTAAAAGAAAGCCTCACATCCGTTTATAAACAAATGGATCAGGATCATTCGCTTTCGGCGCTGGCGGAAGAAGATGAGAATCTTTCTTCCTATCTTATGCATGCAGATGTGACAGCGGCGGAGCTGAGTTTCTATGCAAAGACGGACAGCGACATTCTGGAATATGCGTGGGATCTTGGAGAGGGAGAATCGACAGCGGTATTGGATGAAAACGGATGCCTGTATCTGATTGAATGTACAAAAAGAAAAGCAAATGACGCAATTCCAATGGATGAAATAAAAGATAATATCAATAAGACGCTGAGAGAGCAGAGGTATAACGAGATCATAGCGGAGCGGGCGTTGCATGCATCAGTGGAATGTGACATGGAACAAGTGTATTCATTTATCAAAAAACATGTAAACAATTGATTTGAAAGGAGAAAAAATGAAAAAAAGATGGTTGGCGTTATTGTGCGCCTTGTTAGCAGCGGGGGCGGGGCAGGGAGTTCTTCCCGCTGTTGAAGTAAAAGCTGATGAGGGAAGGACCTATTACATCAGCAGTCAGCACGGAGATAATGCAAACTCCGGAACATCAGAGAGGGAGGCGTGGGAGACGCTGGATAAATTAAAAGGCGTTACACTCCAGCCGGGCGATCAGATTCTTCTGGAAAAAGGATCTGAATTTAACGGATATATTCATCTCAAAGATGTGCACGGCACAGAAGACGCTCCAATCAAAATCGGCTCTTACGGATCACATTCGGATCGTCCGGCCATTCATGCAAACGGCCAGGGCGTATGGTATCAGTCCTACGAAGGAACTGTGGATAATCCAAAACACAGATCCAAAGGATATGTCTCCTCTGCGCTTTTGCTTTATGACGTGGATTTTGTGGAAGTGAGCGGACTGGAGCTGACAAATCAGTCCGACGATTTTGATTTTTTCGAGGGAGCGGCATTTCAGGCATCGCAAATTGATGACCGTATGGACCGTACCGGCGTTTCCGGCATTGCAAAAGACAAAGGCACAATGCAGCATATTTACCTGAATGATTTATACATTCATGACGTAGACGGAAATATCGAAGATAAGCATATGAATAACGGAGGCATTCAGATGAATGTGCTTCCTCCTGCAGATGAAGGGACAACGGGCATTGCAAGATACGATGACATAAAAGTGACGAACTGTCATGTCAAAGACGTTTCCCGTGCCGGCATCTGCGTGGGCTATACATATCAGGGCTCCAAATTTTCGGGACGGGCGATTTCCGATGAGACGGCGCAGACATACGGACATACCAATCTGCTGATGGAGGGAAATTATGTTCAGAATGTGGGAAATGACGGTATTGTCGCCATGTATGCCTACCGTCCTTTGATTCAGAGAAATGTTTCGGATAAGGCGGGAGCGGATCTGGAAATTTATACGCCCGAAAAAACACCGGAGGAATATGAAAAATTCTGGCAGCCGTTCTGTGCGGCCATCTGGCCCTGGAAATGCAAAGACGCCGTGTTCCAGTATAATGAAGTGTTTGATACGGTAGACTGTCAGGATGGGCAGCCCTGGGATATTGATTATTCTGACGGAACCATATATCAGTATAATTACAGCCACAATAACGGCGGCGGATGCATTATGGTCTGCGGCGAAGAGGCATATCAGGGCGTATTCCGCTATAATATCAGCCAGAATGATTTAAAAGGTTTGATCGGACTGGCAGACAGCAATCCAAAAGCGGATATTTACAATAACGTATTTTATATCGGGAAAGATCTGAACACAAAAGTGTTCATCGAAAAGGATAATTATAACGGAGCGGCGGCGATTAAAAACAATATTTTTTACAATGTCAGCTCCGGAAAAAGCGCCAGTGAGACTATTGTAAAGGCAGGACGCAGCTATACGAGCAATATTTTCTGGGGTTATGACGAGATCACACTGCCGGAAGGCTCCATCAAAGCAGATCCCAAATTTGTAAATCCGGGAAATGGACCGGAAAGCTCATTGGGAGGCTTACTGCATGAGAAAGGGGTATTTGACGGATACAAGCTGCAGAGCGATTCCCCTGCCATCAACGCGGGAACGCTGGCGGGCGGCGGCGCAAAATATGATTTCTTCGGCAATCAGGTAGGGGCGCAGCCGGATATCGGAGTTTATGAATCCGAAAAGCCGGAAACAACGTTGGCTTTGGGAGGCGATTCCGTTACAGTGGAAAATGGAAAGATCAAGAATATTCCAAAGAACATGACAGTGGGAGAACTCAAAGAAAAGCTTATTTTTGCACGGGATGTAACCATCCGATTTAAAAACGGAAATCAGGAGATGCAGGATAGCGACGCAGTGACTGCAGGCACTGTAATTACGATTTCAAGAGGCAGCGAAACGGCGGAGTATACGTTAGAAGAGGCGAAAGAGGCAGTATATGTTGATTATCCGCAAAGCGGCATGACGGCCTCAGCGGGAAGTGAAGAAGACGGCACGTCTGAATGGGCAACGGCAGCCGACAGAACGCCTGCCGGAAATGTGCTGGATGGCAATGACGCAACGATCTGGAACAGCAAATGGTCGCATTCGGATCAAAGCCTGCTCTGGATTCAGATTGATTTAAAAAGCGCAAAAGCCGTGTCCAGGCTTACCTATGTACCGAGACAAAACGGAAATCAGGGAATTTTTACAAAATACAAAGTAGAGGTCAGTGAAAACGGTCAGACATGGACAAAGGTGGCTGAAGGAAACTGGGATGCGGACGCCACAGTCAAATACGCACAGTTTGAGCAGGTGAATGCCCGTTATGTAAAACTAACAGGCGTGGAATCGGTAATGGATAAAGGAAGACCTACAGGAAGCGCCGCAGAGATTCGTATTGGCTATTTAAGTGAAGAATAAGAAAATTGAGGAGATAGTGAATGAAAAAAAGAATAATAACAATAATGACGGCAGTGACAGTGTTTTGTTCCTCAATTATTCCGGGAATGGAAACAGCGGCATCGGCCGAAACAGCGGATACGGCGGGAACGATATATTATGTCAGCTCCCTGCACGGAAAAGACAGCAATAACGGAAAAAGTCAAAAGACGCCGTTTTACAGCCTGCAGAAAATCAATGAATTACAATTGAATCCGGGAGATAAAGTTCTTCTGGAATGCGGTTCCGTATTTACAGACGGATATCTGCATTTATATGAGCAGAGCGGGAGTGCAGAGGCGCCGATTGTGATTGATCAGTACGGACAGGGCGCAATGCCTGTCATTGATACAAACGGCCAGGGCATATGGTATCAGAATTACGGAAATGTGTTGGATTCCAAAACGCATGTGAACCACGGCTATGTATCTTCTTCCATACTGTTATACGATACGGAATATATTGAGATCAATAACCTGGAGATTGTGAATGACGCGGCGGATATTGACGCAGTTTACAATGAAGCGTATGTAATGAACCGTACCGGCGTTGCGGCAGTGGCGCAGAATAAGGGCACAATTGACCATATTCGTCTGAATGGACTAAATATTCATGATGTATACGGCAATGTTTATGATAAGCATATGAATAACGGAGGCATTTATTTTACCGTAGCGCTGCCCCGGGATGCAGTTCTTGAAAACAATGAATTTGTATCCGAATCGGGCATTTCTCGTTATGACGGCGTATTCATTGAGAACTGCAGTGTGCAGAGGGTAAACCGGTGGGGAATTGCAGTGGGATATACGGCATTTTGGAAACCATTCGAGACGAAGGCAATTTCGGATGAGGTAATGGAAAAATACGGTTCTGCAAATGTAGTAATCCGCAACAACTATATAAAAGATCCCGGCGGCGACGCCATTACCACAATGTACTGCGACAGACCGTTGATTGAATACAATATTTCAGACGGCGCGGCGCAGCAGATCAATACGACAGATTATGTCAATATTGCTAACAGAGGAGGAAGAGTGGCGGCCGCGATCTGGCCCTGGAAATGTAAGGACGCCGTATTTCAATACAATGAAGCGTTTGATACCGCAAACGGAGACCGGGGAAACGACGACGCTCAGGCATGGGACGCGGATTCCGGCGACGGCACGGTGTACCAGTACAATTACAGCCACAACAACAGCGGCGGATGCGTGATGTTCTGTTTGGCCAATGCATATCAGAATACATTCCGCTACAATATCAGCCAGAATGATTTAAAAGGAGCCATGGATATTGCAGGAAATCCGGATGCACACGTATATAACAATGTATTCTATATGAAAGAAGACGTTCCATTTGTGCGTCAGCGTACAAATGGCGGAAACATGGTGGTGGAAAACAATATTATCTATTATGCAGGAGAGACTCCAATGGCAGACGCTAGCGGTTGGACAAAAAAAGGTAAAGTAAATCTTGTTTATGATAATAATCTTTACTATAACTACGCAAGTTTACCGACGGGAGAGGAAAACGCCATAACCGCTGAGAAAGGCACACCGGTTTTCCGTAATGCAGGAAGCGGGCCGGAGGCAACGACAGGCTGGATTTATTCTCACAATGATCCAAAGACGCGGAGTATGTTTGACGGTTATAAATTGGCGGAGGATTCTCCGGCAATCGGAACAGGTAAAATCATCACAGATAACAACGGCAAGGAATTGTGCGAAACGGATTTCTTTGGAAATAAAATATCGGCGGAAGAGATACCGGATATCGGAGCGCATAAGTATCAGGAAGAAGAAACGGAACTCCTCCCGCAGGCTCCTGCAAAGACAGAGGCAAGCGAGACATCCGAAGATTCCGCTACGATCAGCTGGCCTGTAGTTTCTGATCCGAACGGCATAAAAGGATATAAGATTATGCAGGGCGATACCGTTTTGATGATAGTGGAAAATCTGGATGAAGTAACGGATCAGGAGACGAATATGATTTCCGTTCAATTAAAAAATCTGGAGGCCGGAAAAACATACATGTTATCCATTGTGGCATATGATCATGACAATATGGAATCAGAGCCCGCAAGCTTTACCTTTACAACAGCGGAGAAAGCAGAGCCTCCAATAAAGGATCCGGTGAAAAATCCTTCCATCGCATTGAATCAAACAAGCCTGACGCTGTATACAAAACAAATTACCACAGCTGTATTGACAGCAAAAATGTCCGATCTTATCGGAACCGTAAACTGGAATTCTTCCAATCCGGAAGTTGCATCGGTATCGAATGGAACAGTGACGGCGAAAAAAGCGGGCAGCGCGGTTATCACAGCATCGGTTGGAAATTACAAGGCAAGCTGTACGGTAACGGTTAAGAATCCGACGCTGACTGTGAAAAAATCAATTACAGTGAAAAAAGGCAAAAAAGTGAAACTGAAAGTGACGGCTGATCCTGCAGGAAAGATCACATATAAGAGCAATAAGAAGAAAGTGGCGAAAGTGACAAAGAGCGGCGTTGTAAAGGGATTAAAGAAAGGAAAGTGTAAGATCGCTGTCCAATGCAACGGCATCAAAAAGAAAGTGACGGTAAAAGTAAAATAAGGAAATAGAATTGAGAGGGCTTTTGAGGATTTAGACGGAAAAAAGCCCTCTTAATTATAAAAATTTGTTAAAAAATTTTTAAAATTTCTATTGCAATTTATTAAATAATCGTTTATACTATATTCCGTTGTTAGAAATATATGCGCCATTAGCTCAGTTGGAAGAGCACCTGACTCTTAATCAGGGTGTCCAGGGTTCGAGCCCCTGATGGCGTACTACAAAGCACTGATTTTGCGGACGAAAGAGCCGTGGGGTCGGTGTTTTATTTTTGAAATAGAAAGGCGGAAGATGCAGATGAAAAAATATGAGGCAGTTGTATTTGATCTGGACGGCACCCTGTTAAATACATTGGAGGATTTGACAGACAGCGTGAATGCGGCATTGGCAGCTTTCAGTCAACCTCAGAAAACAATTGAGCAGATCCGCGCTTATGTGGGGAACGGAATTCGTAATCTTATGAAACGCTGTGTAGAAGGCGGGGAAGAGAATCCTGATTTTGAAAAAATATTTCAAACATTCCGCGCCCATTATAAAGAGCATTGCATGGATAAAACAAAACCTTATGACGGCATTATTGATCTTCTGCAAAGATTAAAAGCCAGAGGCGTTAAAATGGCGATTGTCTCCAATAAAGCGGATTTTGCGGTAAAAGAATTAAATGATTTTTATTTTAAAGAATTTGATATGGTCGCGATCGGAGAACGGGAAGGGATTGCAAGAAAGCCTGCTCCGGACAGTGTCTTTTCGGCATTGCGGGAGCTTGGAGTATCGCCGGATCAGGCTGTTTACGCAGGGGATTCTGAAGTGGATCTGGAAACCGCCGCAAGGGCAGGACTGCCCTGCATTAGTGTGTTATGGGGATTTCGGGAAGAAGAGCTGCTGAAAACACATGGCGCAAGGTATTTTGTGAAAACGGCAGATGAATTTTGCACCGTGCTGGAAACGATTTCTCAATCAGATACAGTCTAAAATAGAACAGATTTCTTTGATGCCGCGCCGGATACAACAGAGTTTTTCCGGTAAAAAGCGGTTTAGGTAAAAAAAGCGGCAGCAGCGGTTATGACGTCTGCAATTACAACAGGTTTTTCGTTTCATAAAGCCTTCTTTGCATTTTTTTTATTTTATGCAGAGAAGGCTTTTTTGTGATTTGCTTTTGGCAATAGCGGGCAGACGCTGTGTGACGCATATGCTAACGGGAAGCGATCAGCTTAAAAATGGGATTGCCCAGAGAGGAAAATTTTTCTTCATACTCTGTCAGGATATTTCCTTCATTCATGAGAGGATCATCATGGAGATGAAACGTATGGGCATGAATGGTCCATCCCGCATTTTGAATTTCTTCTAAAGAAAAATCAAAGAGATTTCGGTTATCCGTTTTAAATTCAATTTGACCGGAAGGTGATAAAATCTGCTGATAACATTGCAAAAATGGTTTGGAGGTTAAACGTCGTTTGGCATGACGGTCTTTTGGCCAGGGATCGGAAAAATTCAGATAAATGCGGTCGATTTCCTGCGGCGCAAAAAACTCCGGAAGACGAATCGCATCTTCGCACAGAAATCTTAAATTATGCAGAGGATTTTCCTCCATTTTCTGAAGAGCCCGAAACAGAACGCTGGTATAGCGTTCTATGCCGATATAGTTGATGTCGGGATTCTGTCTGGCAAGCGCCATAATGAATTGTCCTTTACCCATGCCGATTTCAATTCGGATCGGATTTTTGTTTTCAAAAAGCATATTCCAGTTTCCTTTTAAGTCTGAAGGGTTGGAAATACAGAAGGGATTTTTTTCCACAGCCTCGTCGGCACCTTTAATTCTTCTTAAACGCATAGAATTTTCCTCATTTCGTGATAATATCTACTACATTATATAACAAAATAAAAGTTAATGTAAATTATTATTGCGAATCTAAAAAGGGAAGTCTATACTATATTTAGACAAAATCAGACAAAATTTGAAATTTCCTCCGGATATTTTTTTATCCGGTGAAAAATGCGCTATATACTATATAAAAGGAAGGAGAGAATATCCTTTGAAACGATATATGAAATATGCAGCCTTGTTCTGCGCGGCAGCTCTTTTTATAACGGCGGGCGCTGATGCAGTGTGGGCAAAAAAGAAAAATAAAACCGAGTACTGGCCCCAGGGGCCGGAAATTGTTTCTTCTTCCGGAATTATCATGGAGGCGGAGACGGGAACAATATTATATGAAAAAAACAGCCGGGATGTGCATTATCCGGCCAGCATTACGAAGATTCTTACAGCGCTTCTTGCAATTGAAAACAGTCAGATGGATGAAATCGTTACATTTTCCTATGATTCTGTCCATAAAACAGGAGGCTCCGGAATTGCGCGGGATGTAGATGAACAGATGACGATGGAGCAGTGTCTTTATGGGGTAATGTTAGCCTCTTCCAATGAATGCGCCTATGCGGTGGCAGAACATGTGGCGGGAGATATTGACAGTTTTATTCAGATGATGAATGAAAGAGCCGCAAAGATCGGATGTCAGAATACGCATTTTAATAACTGCAACGGACTGCCGGATGAGCAGCATTATACCAGCGCTTATGACATGGCGCTGATAGCAAGGGAAGCTTATCAAAACGAAACCTTCCGTATTATATGCGGCACGAAAACGTATACCATTCCTTTTACCAATAAGCATACGGATGAAGAGACGTATCTGCAGAATCATCATCAGATGCTTTACCCTTACAGAACCAGAAAGTATCTCTATGATTATTGCCTGGGCGGAAAGACAGGTTATACCACAGCAGCAAATAATACATTGGTCACTTATGCAGAGAAGAACGGCATGACGCTCATCTGTGTTGTGCTGGATGCTCCGGCAGGAGGGCATTACGAAGATACGAGAGGATTGTTTGATTTTTGTTTTGATAATTTTAAGGAGATGAACATTTCGGAAAATGAGACTTCTTTTACCGGACAGAAACAAGAGAAAGAAGGAATTTTAAATGATTATGAACCTTTTGTAATGTTGAATCCTTCCAGTAATATTATTCTGCCTATAGCGGCAGAATTTACAGATGCAGTTCCTGAGATTGTATATAATGAAGAAACGGAAGATGTATTGGGAAGTATTTGTTATACTTATGGAGATCGGCAGGTAGGATCGGCGGATATAACAGTTACGAATGCAGAGGTAGAGGGATTTTCATTTCAGAAAGGGGATGACAATGATTCTCATGTGATTCAGGATGAGAATCAGAAAGAAGATGCACCGGAGAAGGAAGAAACTTATCAAATCGATATAAAAACGATTGCTATCATTTTTTTCGGAATTCTGGGCATTGCAGCGGTTATTTTTCTTATTTGGAAATTCATCGATAATTTTTATTTAATTAAGCGGAAACTTCCTTTTGTGAATAAGGATAAGTCGCCATATAAGACGATTAAAGAGAATAAAATGTATCGGAAGAAGAGACGGAGATGGTTTTGAGGCGTCTCTTCCGGCGGCTGACAGAGGTATACGCTGATAGTGATATAGGCTTAAAGTAATGGGGTTACTGCAGAGTGAAAGGCTTGGCAGTAACCATTTTTATATTGTGAATTGGCAGGAACTACAAATTGACATATGGGTAGAAAGATTTTATAATAATATAAAATGCCACTGATAAATATATGGAGCGGAAAATAGTATGGAAAAATTGACGCGAGGAGAAAAGACGGAATATCTTTTGTCAGAGATACGGAAGAAAATCGAGGAAAACGGGGGAATTGTGAAGACGAACCAGATTACTGCGCTGGGGGTGGATTATCGGAGAATTTTATCCTGGGTGGAAGATGGTACGTTGGAGAGGGTGAAAAACGGGTACTATTCTCTTGGATATCATGAGAGGTCGGAGGAAGAGCTGATTAGAGGGTTGTTTTCTGACAGTGTCCTTTGTCTTGACAGCGCCCTTTATTATTATCATTATATAGATCAAAAGCCTTATGCATGGCATCTTGCAGTGGATAAGAATACTTCCAAGTCCAGGTTTAAAATGGAATATCCGGTGATTGTGCCATACTATACAGAGCCAAAGATGCTGCAGCTGGGAGTGACAGAGGTTCCTTTTGCGAAAGGGAGTATGAAAATATATACGAAGGAGCGAATGCTTTGCGACTGTCTGAAATATGAAGAAAAACTGGATCGCGATGTGTATAAGAGAGCGCTTTTGGCATATATTGCAGACGGTTCAAAGGATATATCGGAGCTTTTACGGATTGCAAGGGAGAGGAAGGTTCTGCAGAAGGTGCAGAATGTGATTGGAGTGTGGCTGTAATGAAAAAAGAACAGCTTAGTTATGAGTTGTTTTTAGAGCGGTCCAAAGAACTGCAGATTCCCTTTTCCGATTTGCTGGGAGGAGCAGTACTGGAAGAAATTGTCCAAAAGATTTCTCTTTTAGAGCAGGGGGAACATTTTTGGCTTAGGAATGGAAACGTTCTTGGAGAAAAGCAGTACAGGAAAAAGCTGATTCTATGTCTGGAATATAATTATGTTATGGAGAAACCGAAAAAGACAGATGACAGTCAGACAAGTGAAATGATTCTTAGAAATCTGGCGGAAGAGTTGAAAGACATGATGTGGGAGAAAAGAGGAGGGTATGGCTTTTTTTTCTGTCAGAAAGAAAAATATACGAAAAAATATCTTTTGCTGCAGATTACGGCGGAATTTGAAGATATGCAGATACCGGTTTCAATAAAAATTTATCCTCAGTGGGAGGAAAAGAAAATTCCGAGAAAAGAAGAATTAGTTTCCATTTTGTTTCCCCAGAGGAAGATAACGTATCACAGTTATCCGGCGGAAGGCATTCTGGCGGAGAAATATATGGAGATTATTACGAAACTGGAATTGATTCAGAATATCGGGGACTATTACGAAATTTATTATCTTTTGGAACAGGGAAGCGTGGATGGCAGAAAGGTGAAAGAATATATCGAAGAACAGTGTGAAGGACAGGGGGTTTCCAAAAAGGCGAATCCCTTGGAGATGATCGCGGGATATAAGAATTACAGTTATATGAAGAAGAAATGGAAGGTATTTCTCCGCTCCGTTTCTGCAGATGAACCCTCCTGGGAGACAGTAGTGGAGCGTTTTTTACAATTTTTTGAACCGATTTGGCAGGCGGTTTCAAATGATCTGGTGTTTTTTGGAGATTGGATGCCGGAATTGAATCGATTTTTGTAAGGAGTAGAAAATGGCGAAAGAAAAAGAAGGCTGGGATCTGGATCGGAAACTGGAGGAATATGCCAGAGAAGATTTTTATCCTTTTCATATGCCTGGACATAAAAGAAATCCTGTGATTTTTCCAAATCCCTATACAATTGATATTACAGAAATCGAAGGTTTTGATGATCTTCACAGGCCGAAGGGAATTTTAAAAGAAGCACAGGAGAGGGCTGCGCGGCTTTATCGGTCTGAGAAGAGTTATTATCTGGTGAATGGAAGCACCTGTGGAATCTTGACAGCCGTTTCTGCAGCAGTGCCGCCAAACGGAAAGTTATTAATGGCGCGGAATGGACATAAATCTGTATATCATGCAGCTTATTTGCGGGGGCTTTCTACGGCATATGTCAATCCATGTATGACAGACTTCGGTATTTTAGGGGCGGTGAATACAGAGGAAATCAGAAGATGTTTGGAAAAAGAGCCGGAAATCCAGGCTGTGATTATAACGTCGCCCACTTATGAAGGAGTGGTAAGCGACATTGCAGCCATTGCAGAACTTGTTCATGGATTTGGAATTCCGTTAATTGTAGATGAGGCTCATGGAGCGCATTTGGGTTTTCATGGATCATTTCCTGAAACGGCGCTGCATCTGGGAGCAGATGTGGTGGTTCAGAGCATGCACAAGGTACTTCCTTCTTTGACACAGACGGCGCTTCTGCATTTGAATTCCGAATATATTTCACCGGAATCCATAGAGAGATATCTGGATATTTATGAGACCAGTTCACCTTCCTATGTACTAATGTCCAGCATGGAAAAGTGCATATGTATGCTGCAGGAGAAAAGAGAAGAGCTGTTTGAAACATATGATATGCGTTTAAAATCGTTCTATAGAAAAGCAGAAGAATTTTCCAAACTTCATATTATGAGAAAAAAAGACTTTTCAAAGCGGGAGATATTTGATCTGGATATTTCCAAAATCGTTATATCTGCAAAACATACCAATTTGACAGGCAGTGATCTGGAAAAAAAACTGCGTGAAGAGTATCATCTTCAAATGGAGATGTATTCCGGATTTTATGTACTTGGAATGACAGGAATAATGGATCGGAAAGAGGGATTTGAAAGACTTTATCATGCATTAAAAGAAATAGATGAAAGGATATCTTATGTGGAAGAGGCCAGAGAGGACACAAGGCAGTTGATTCGTGCTCTTTACACTTTAAAAGAAAAGAAAATGGAAATGTATGAGGCTATGAATCTTCCGGTTCAGACAATTCCGCTGAAACAGGCCCAGGGGAAGATATCGGCAGACATGATCAGTCTGTATCCGCCGGGGATTCCCATTCTCCTTCCGGGAGAGATTATCGATGCGGATTTTATAAAAAATATTCAAAAAAGTTTGAAGATTCGACTGAATCTACAGGGAAACGCCGATATAATAAATGAAAGGATAAACATTGTAAAAATATAGAGAATATAATATACTTTAAGAGACCACTCCGAAGGAGCGTGTCAAAATGGGATGCCCGCAGGGTATACTTTAAGAGACTGCTCCAAAGGAGCACAGGCTATGCAGGAATTTGGGATAAATGGGAAAAATATGGGAAAAATCTTTTGTATTATGGGAAAGAGTTCTTCTGGAAAAGATACGCTTTACAAGCAAATTTTAAAGACAAAAGACCTGCCCCTTTCACAGATAATTCTATATACCACAAGACCAATCCGTTTTGGGGAGACAAATGGGGTAGAATATTTTTTTGTAGATGAACAAAGACTGAAAGAGTTAGAAGCGGAAGGAAAGGTTATTGAAGTCAGGGCATATCATACCGTATGCGGCGTCTGGAAATATTTTACTGTAAATGACGGGCAGATTGATTTGGCAGAACAGAATTATCTGATGATTACCACATTAGAGGCTTATACCAGATTCAGAGATTATTTTGGAGCGTCGTCGGTAGAATCTGTTTATGTAGAAGTGGAAGACGGACTTCGTTTAAAAAGGGCATTGGAGCGGGAAATGCTCCAGAAAGAGCCCAAATATGCAGAACTCTGCAGAAGATTTCTTGCAGATACGGAAGATTTTTCAGAGGAAAAGTTAAAAGCAGCAGGAATCAAAAATCGTTTTTTGAATGAAGACTTGGAAAATACCCGAAAAGAAATTACATCTTACATCCGCAGCGTATTGCGGAATTGCGACATGGCAGGATATGATATAGAGAAAGGGGTATAAAATGGATATAAAAGTAAACGAAATGATGCCAACGGCGGCAGTAGAAACTGCTCCCAAGGTAAATGAGGCGGACGGAAGCTTCAAATTTTCTCTGACAAGCGCAATCGGAGAAGCGCAGCTGCAGGAACGGCTGAATACTTTGCTGGATGAAATCACCAATCAGGGTGAGCGGATTGCGCAGCATATGGATATCCGGGATATGAAAAAATACAGAGGCTTGGTAAAAGACTTCTTAAATGAGGTTGTGAACCGTTCTCATAAATTTTCCAGAGAGAATTTTTTAGACAGAAGAGGCCGTCACAGAGTATATGGGATTATCCGTTTGGTGGATGAAAACTTAGATGAGCTGGCAAGCGAACTGGTGAAGGATGAGAAAGACCATTTGAGTATATTAGAAAAAATTGGTGAAATTCAGGGCTTGTTGTTGGATATATTTACATAAAGGGGAAGACGATGATAAATTTTTCAAAGATAATCGGACATGAACATATAATTGAATATTTCCAAAATGCAATCACTATGGATAAGGTCAGCCACGCCTATATTTTAAACGGACCTGACAAATCCGGAAAAATGCTTTTGGCAGAGGCATTTGCTGCTGCCCTGCAATGTGAAAAACAGCAGACCACACCTTGTATGGAGTGTCGTTCCTGCAAGCAGGCAGCGGGCCGAAATCAGCCGGATATTGTTTATGTCACCCATGAGAAACCCAATACAGTAAGCGTTGAAGACATCCGAAAACAGTTAAATGATGATATTGTTCTAAAACCATACAACAGTAAATATAAAATTTATATCGTTGACGAGGCGGAAAAAATGAATGCTCAGGCACAAAATGCCCTCCTTAAAACGATAGAAGAGCCGCCTGCATATGCAGTGATTATTTTGTTGACGACCAATGCAGACAGTTTTCTTCCTACGATACTTTCCAGATGCGTAAGATTGGATTTAAAATCTGTGAGCGATGAAAAAATCCGCAGTTTTTTAATGAAGGAAAAGAAAGTGCCGGACTATCAGGCAGATATTTGTGTGGCTTTTGCTCAGGGAAATGTGGGGAAAGCAATTCTTCTGGCAGGCTCTGAAAATTTCAGTGAAATGAAGAAATCAGCTGTTCAGTTGATGAAGCGTATGCGGGAGATTGATTTGTACGAATTATCTCAGGCAGTGAAACAGATTTCAGAGTATAAGTTAGAAATAAATGATTATTTTGACCTGATGATGATTTGGTATCGGGATGTGCTGTTATATAAAGCCACTGCGGATGTAAACCGGATAATCTTCCAGGATGAAATTTACAGCATTAAAAAAGAGGCCAGCCACAGTTCCTATGAGGGAATTGAACAGATTTTGGAGGGTTTGGAAAAAGCAAAGGCAAGAATTCGCGCAAACGTGAATTTTGAGCTTGTGATAGAGCTTTTACTATTGACAATAAAGGAGAATTAAAATGACAAAAGTCGTTGGAGTCCGGTTTCGCAATGCCGGTAAAGTATACTATTTTGATCCGGCAAAATTTGAAATTGCGTTTGGAGATCATGTAATCGTAGAGACAGCCCGGGGCGTAGAAATGGGAACGGTTATCTTAGCTCCAAGAGAAGTAGAAGATGATAAAGTAGTTTCACCCCTCAAGTCTGTGATTCGTGTTGCAACAGAAGAAGATGAGAAGATTGTAGAGAAAAATCATGAAAAGGAAAAAGAGGCTTTTCAGATTTGTCTGGAAAAAATCCAAAAACACCAATTGGAAATGAAATTGGTAGAGGCAGAATATACCTTTGACAATAATAAATTGCTGTTTTATTTTACAGCAGACGGAAGAATTGACTTCCGGGAGCTGGTAAAGGATCTGGCGGCGGTTTTTCGCACAAGGATTGAGCTGAGGCAGATTGGCGTCAGAGATGAAACCAAAATTTTAGGCGGTGTGGGAATTTGCGGAAGAGGCCTGTGCTGCCATACTTATTTATCTGAATTTGCACCGGTTTCCATTAAAATGGCAAAGGAGCAGAATCTTTCTTTAAATCCCGCCAAGATTTCCGGCGTATGCGGCAGATTGATGTGCTGTCTGAAAAATGAGCAGGATACGTATGAATATTTAAACAGCCGGCTTCCAAATATCGGAGATTATGTCACTACGCCGGAAGGGTTGAAAGGCGTCGTGCAAAGCATGAATGTCCTGCGGCAGCTGGTAAAAGTCGTTGTAGAATTAGAGGATGAAAAAGAGGCAAGAGAATATAAGGTAAAAGAGTTAAAGTTCCGCCCGAGACGCAGAAGAGATGTAAAAGTATCTGCAGCCGAGTTAAAAGAGCTTGCTTCACTGGAAGATCATGGAGGAAAATCCAAAATTGACGACGGAAATTAAGTTAAACCCAGAAGAACGTTTGGATGAACTGCATCGGAATGGTTATTATATAATTCAAAATACCAAAAAATTCTGTTTTGGCATGGATGCAGTGCTGCTGTCCGGTTTTGCCAGAGTAAAAGAGGGAGAGCGGGCGCTGGATCTTGGAACCGGGACAGGCATTATTCCGATTCTGTTAGAAGCCAAGACGAAAGGAGAACATTTTATCGGTCTTGAAATTCAGGAAGAAAGCGCAGATATGGCGTTAAGGAGCGTCGCGTTGAACCATCTTCAGGACCGGATTGATATTGTAATGGGAGATATTAAAGATGCTTCTGTATTATTCGGGGCATCTTCTTTTGATGTCATTACAACAAATCCTCCTTACATGATCGGTAATCATGGGCTTTCTTCTTCCAATCAGGCAAAAGCAGTTGCGAGACATGAGATACTTTGTACGCTGGAGGATGTTCTTTCGGAAAGTGCAAAATTGCTTCGGCCGAAGGGCAGATTTTATATGGTGCACAGACCGTTTCGATTGGCGGAAATCATGGATAAGATGATTTTATATGGTATAGAGCCAAAACGTATGCAGTTAGTATATCCTTTTATTGACAGAGAGCCGAATATGGTTTTGATCGAAGGCCTGCTGGGTGGAAATTCCAGATTAAAAGTGGAAAAACCGCTGATTGTGTACAAAGAAAAGGGTGTATATACGGACGAGATTTATGATATATACGGATATTAGGAGAGATTATGGCAGGAAAGTTATATTTATGTGCAACGCCCATCGGCAATCTGGAGGATATTACGGTGAGAGCGCTTCGGATTTTAAAAGAGGCAGATTTGATTGCAGCAGAGGATACCCGCAATTCCATTCGTCTGTTAAATCATTTCAAAATAAAGACGCCGCTGACCAGTTATCATGAATACAATAAAATTGAAAAGGCATATCTTCTTGTGGAAAAAATGAAAGCGGGGGAAAATATTGCTTTGATTACAGATGCGGGTACGCCGGGAATTTCCGATCCGGGGGAAGATTTGGTGAGAATCTGTTATGAAGAAGGCATTGCCGTCACTTCTCTGCCGGGAGCGGCAGCCTGTATTACAGCCCTTACGATGTCGGGACAGAAAACAAGAAGATTTGCATTTGAGGCATTTTTGCCGAGGGATAAAAAGGAACGGGCAGAAGTGTTGAAGGAAATGGAAAAGGAAACCAGAACGCTGATCATATACGAAGCCCCCCATCGCCTCCTTAAGACATTAAAAGAACTGTACCAGGTGTTGGGAAATCGTTCTGTTACCGTCTGCAGAGAGCTGACAAAGAAATTTGAAGAAACACGGAAAAGCACTCTGGCAGAAACCGCTGCATTTTATGAAACGGCGGAAATCAGAGGTGAATTCGTGCTTGTCATTGAAGGGAAAAGCAGGCAGGAAATTCAAAAAGAAGAGCAAAGAGTCTGGGAGGATATCTCTCTACAAGAGCACATGGCAGTATATGAAAGCAAAGGGCTTGACAGAAAAGCAGCAATGAAGGCGGTGGCAAAGGACAGGGGGGTCAGCAGGAGAGAGATTTATAACAGCCTTTTAGAAGAAGAATAACTTGCCCGCTTTGTTTCATTCGGAAAAGGTATAAAATTTTCTTAGATATTTTTTAACAATGGAAAACGGCGCGGTACCAATGCGGATGACAGCCTGGTGAAAATCCCGGTTGGAATAATCGCCGCCGAATATTTCTTCTGCATAATCTCTTAATTCCAGAAATTCCAGATATCCAATGTAATATTTCAAATAGTGGGAGGGTTCTTCCACAATTAATTTATAAATATCCTGTATTACTGTCTGATCTGTGATTCCATATTTTTTCAAAAATATAATTGTATCGGAAATTTCCCAGCCATCGTAATGAATCCCCATATCAATGGATGCATAGAGACTTAGCAGAGCAGACTGGTTTCGCATGAGCATTTCAGAAAGCTCCTTTGAAAGGCCCGCATATTGATAAGAAAGCATTTCCACATAGGTAGCCCATCCTTCCACATAACCGGGATAGTTTAACAGGGCAAGAACGGGAGAAATTCCTGCCTGATAGGAGCCGGTGGTCTGATAGAGATGACCGGGATAGCCTTCATGGGCTAAAGTAGTAAAAAGCTGAATGCCGGAATATTGACTGCGTTTATTCAAATAAATGACATTGTGGCTGATATCGTCAACAGGCGCTGTCAAATAAAATGCGGGTGCAAGAGTTTCTTCTAAAGATTCATGAACATAATTAACAGCATAGGATTCATCTGCCGCAGGATAAAAATCCGTCTGCATAGCATCCAGAAGATGATCTAACATTTCTTCGGGCGTGTCAAATGTGAGCTTTGGACTATCTGCCTGCATCAGAGAGGGATCATTGGCAAGAAGCTCGTGAAGGGTTGATATATCCAGATTTCTCCTTCGTTCTGTCATTTCCTGCAGTTCTTTTATGGATTTATCAGAACCGGTGTTGGAGCGAACCAGATATTCGTAATGGGTTTTCCCCTCGGGAAAGTGGCACAGACCGCCATCGTTAGTTCCGGCGCCTTTTAGTTGGGCAAGGGCGTCTGCAAGCTTTTCATAGGCTGGAATTACAATGTTTTCCACAAGGGAGAGATTCTGTTTTTTGTAAAGTTCTTTTTTTTCTTCTGGAATATCTGTTAAATCATCAATTTTGCTTTGAAAAGTATCAATTAGGAAATTTTCTTTTGGGTTTTTAATAAATGTTTTGCAGGCTTCGATTACAGTATCTGCCGCCTGATCAGACATAAAAAGACCTTCTTTGGCTTTTTCCTGCTCAAAAAGGATGATTTGATCAAAATAATCCTCTACGCAGGTGAGCAAAGCAAGATAGTCTGTGACATCGCAGGAATCATAAAAAGCATATTCCGCTAACAAAATGGGAAGTTCAGACTGAACCCCTGTAGTAGGCCGCAGCGGTTCTTCATAATAATAACGGGATGCGGCTGAAAGATTTTTTTCACAGGAATCCTTTAAAATATCATAAGTAAGCTGCCCCCTTGTGTTTAGCGCATCATAATCAAACCGGGAAAGGGCGGCAAGTACATTTTCCAGAGAAGCAGTGGAGGCTTTTGCATCTTCTTTGGAAAGACTGCCAAGAGATATTTTATGACTGTGAATGCCGAATTTTTCCGGTTTGGAAAGAGTATAATGCAGATTAATGGTATTTTCCTGCAGCTCTTTGACAAACAGGTCGTTTGTATAATCCTCAAAAGCACTCTGTTCTTTTTTTAGCGCTGACGTAGAAGGAAGATTTGCCGGCGTATTACAGGCAGAAACGGCAAGGCACAAAAAACTTATAATAAAAAAGAGAGAAAAAAGTCTTTTTCTGAAAATTTGTCTCAAAGCAGCTCCTGTTTTGAACCGTTGTTTTATTGCAATATATGAATCGTAGAGACACATTATGAGAAATTCTTTTCTAAAGGCAAATTTTAAAGAGACGGATTTTTTAATTCTGAAGCTGAAGGTGAATTGCTGCAATAAATTGCCTCATAAGCGATGTTTAAAATGCATAATTATGGAAAAAAAGGATTTATATATGAATTATTTATGGGGTTTTATGATTCTCATCGGAGTTATATTCGCGGCTTTTAATGGAACGCTGCCGGAGGTTACGGAGGCGGCTGTCAGTTCGGCAAAAGAGGCGGTGGCTCTTTGTATTACGATGATGGGTGTGATGTCTTTTTGGGTGGGAATTATGCGGATTGCGGAAAATGCAGGGATTATAGAAGGAGCGACGAAAAAAATGAAACCGTTTCTTAGATTTCTGTTTCCCAATATACCGAAAGATCATCCGGCGAATCAATGTATCGCCACGAATATGATTGCCAATGTGTTTGGACTTGGCTGGGCGGCGACGCCGGCCGGACTTAAGTCAATGGAAGAGTTGTCGAAGCTGGAGGCGGAGCGGGGGACGCCGGGGTATGTTTCGGAAGGGGAAAGCATTTTTGCGGACGGAAGGAAAATGAGGAACAAGGCAGGTAAGAATGGCGGTGAGCTGCCCGCTGCGGCGAGTGGAAAGAGCGGCAGGGTTGCCAGCAAGGAGATGTGTACGTTTTTGATTTTGAATATTTCATCCTTGCAGCTGATACCTGTGAATATGATTGCCTACCGCAGCCAGTACGGGAGCGTGAATCCGGCGGGGATTATCGCGCCGGCGATTGTGGCGACGTTTATCAGCACGGCGGTGGCGGTGGTGTATTGTAAGATGAGGGATAGAAAGCGGAGAGTGTGAGGGCTCTTCGCTTATATATTTGTTAAAGCTTTGACATTATAAAATAAATAAATTAGAATGAAACTTAAAATTCGATTACTTTTTCACAATAGAATTATGCATTGGAGGAACAAGAATGGATGTAATGCTTAAGTTTAAAAATGAGTTTTTTGAAGAACGTAAAGATTTACTTAATAAAAATCATGTTTATCGAAATAATATCACTAAATTTATTAAATATTTAAGCTTGCCAGAAGTACAGTTATCAAACGCACCTGCTAGAATTAATATAAATGTAATCGAAGAATGTATCAGATATTATCATAATGAAGGCGAACTTAATTCTAGATCAACCATGGAGTTCCATCTTGAGTCGGTTAAAAGCTTTTATGATTACTTAAGTGAGACAGGTAAAGCAACTGATATTTTTTCAAATTACAATTACAGTAAATTCAAAGATGAGATTGTTGAGAAATATGGCTTGCTGGAACCAGTAGAAAGAGGAAGCTATAAATGTGAGGATATCAAAACGATTCTAATTGAATTGGATAAGGCTATTGATAATTTTCAGGACGGATCCGCAGGAGTCAGAGAAGAAGAAAGACATCTACAAAGAATCATACTAAGGCTGTTTATTAAGCTGACATTAATTGCACCAGCAAAGAGAAGTGTAATTGCAGGTATCAAAAAATCAGATTTTACGGAGGAGTATAAAAAATTATCGATAAATGGCATTAATGTCAATATACCTTGTGGTTTGTCTAGAGATTTATGTGCGGCATTAAAATATGCAGAATCAAAGAATAAGGAAAGCGTAAAGGAAGGAGATAATTTATTTGAATATTTGTATAAATATAAGGGCAAGTTTCGGGTAGAAAGTCTTAATACATGGTTTTATAATATTGCGCAAGACTTTGGGGTAATGGAGCATGAGTGCAAAGGTAAAAAAACTTTGGCTGTAGAGCCAATTAAAAATATGGCAATTCAAATGATGGTTGATAATATGATCAATCCTGTATTTATATCAAAAATAGCGGGACTTACACTTACTATGATTGAGTCTACATATTATCCCAAAGATTGGAGCGCTAAACGCGAGGAAGATATTAATAAGTACATTAATAAAAGTATAGCACAAAATGATTATTACTGTTATGTATAGAATGCATTTTAAGCAGCAGGGAGTGTATAAGTATGGGAATATATTTAAATCCAGGAAATGAACAGTTTGCGGTTTCTGTTAATTCTGAACTATATGTGGATAAGACAGAATTAATTAAATATACGAATAGCCGTATCGGAAAAGACAGACCATTGATCTGTTCCAGCAGACCGAGAAGGTTTGGGAAAACAATGGCGGTAACCATGTTGGCAGCATATTACAGTAAAGGATGTCATTCTGAAAAGCTGTTTGCAGGATTTAAAATAAGTCGGAATGAATTTTTCAAAATGCATTTAAATAAGTATAATGTAATCTTTCTGGATATTCAGTGGATGTACGGAAATGCGCTTGAGGAAATGAGAAGAGATCCAACTCTTAAAGTAGTGAGTTATATTCAGGAACAGGTGATAGCTGAGTTAAGAGAGGAATACTCCGAATATGTCCAAGACGATGATATTTCACTGCCATCGGTATTGGCAAAAATTAATGTTATGACAAAAGATCAGTTTATCATTATTATTGATGAATGGGACTGTTTGTTCCGGGAGGACAAAAATAACGAAAATCTTCAGAAAGAATATATCAATCTTTTAAGAGGGCTGTTTAAAGGAACGCCGTCAGGAGCTTTCTTAAAGCTTGCTTATATTACGGGAATTTTACCAATTAAAAAATACGGCACACAGTCAGCTTTAAATAATTTTCGAGAGCATACAATGGTCAGTCCAAGACAGATGGCAGAGTATGTCGGTTTTACAGAGACAGAGGTAAGAACTATTTGTAAAGAACATGACATGCCATTTAAAGAGATGCAAAGATGGTATGACGGATATTATTTTGAAAAGATAGGACATATTTATAGCCCTAATTCAGTAATTGAAGCTATAGATAGTGGAGAATTCGGGAATTATTGGTCCGGAACAGAGACGTATGAGTCTTTGATGACGTACATTGCAATGGATTTTGGTGGGTTAAGACAATTGATTGTAGACATGCTGGGAGATCAGGGATGTAGTATTGACGTGGAATCATTTCAAAACGATATTACTTCATTTAAGTCTGCAGATGATGTTATTACCCTGCTAATTCATATGGGATATCTGGCTTATGATAGTAAAACAAAAAAAGTTTTTATTCCAAATGATGAGGTGAGGAGTGTTTTTCTGCGGGCAATTAGAAATGATGGGTGGGAAGAAGTTATAAAGGCGGTTGATGCATCGGAAGCTTTACTTAAGGCAACTTTGGAGATGGACGAAAAAGCTGTGGCGCAGATGATACAGGAAGTCCATATGCAAAGTACGTCCAGTCTGATTTATAACAATGAAATTTCTTTGAGCAGTGTGATTGCGTTGGCATATTATAGTGCGTGCAGAGATTATACGCTTGTAAGAGAATTGCCGACAGGCAATGGATTTGCCGATATGGTTTTCCTTCCTAAACGTACATCTTTAAATCCGGCAATGATTGTGGAACTAAAATGGGATAAAACCGCAGAAGGAGCAATCGGTCAGATTAAAAGTAAAGGATATGTATCAGCCCTTAAAGAGTATAAAGGAAATATTTTGCTTGTCGGAATCAATTATGAGAAGAAAAGCAGAAAACATCAATGTAGGATAGAAAAATTTGAAATGTAATTTTTGCAGTATCATAAATTATTAAAAAGTTCTTGTCATTAATTTGACACAAGAGGGCTTAAAAGCCATGGAGGAATTAGAGAAACTGGAGGCGGAGAGAGGGACGCCGGGGTATGCATCTATGCATCGGCAGACGGAATTGTTACAAGTGGCGGCGCGGAGGTGATAGGCGGGCATGGTAGAGGAAGTCTGCCAGATGGTTTGGAGTCTGCGGGCAGTGGAAAGGGAAAGTGGGAGCGTGTCGCCAGCAGTACGGCAGTGTAAATCCTGCGAGGATTATCGCACCGGCAATTGTGGCAACGTTTATCAGTACTTTGGCGGCGATGGTGTATTGTAAAGTGAAGGAGAGAAAACGGAGAGACTGAGGCTCTCCGTTTTTGTAGAACCATCAATTTTTATATGATGCAATTTCGTATCACTGATTGCGCAAAAACTCGTATATGCAGAAATGATGGCTTATATAGATAAATGTAAAACATTGGCTGGAATTTTCATGTACTGGAAAATAAAAAAGCTTATGATGTTTGCTTTTTGAAAAAAGCGTCAATATTTTGTTTAATTTCTGCCGGCTGCAGGTGCTTTAATAAATATCCTGTGGGTTTTAATGACCGTACCTTTATTACGCTTTCCGGGTCGTTTCTTCCGGTCAGGAAAATAACCGGAAGATTCGCAAAGGCTTTTTCCGAACGGAGCATTTCTAAGGTCTGCCTCCCGTCGCATACAGGCATTTCGTAGTCCAAAAGAACCAAATCCGGTTGATTTAAAGTAATCATCCGGATTGCAGCTACTCCGGATTCTGCAAATGAAATATCATAATCTTCGCTTAATAACGCTTTCATATGCTGCCGTATGGTTGCAGAATCGTCTACGATAAGTATTTTTGGCTTGGAATCTGCTTGTTGTTGTTCTTCCCGATTCATAAGGTATTTTTTGACTTCTTCTATGGCATTGTCTGCTGCGATGGGGGTTCCTATATTGCTTTGAAGCAAATGAGGCGCAATGGCGCAATAGGAAAAATATCCGGCTCCGGTGTTGAACAGCAGACTGACATGCAGATTTTCTTTCTCAAAAATCTTTTGAAACTGCTCGTAGGAGAGAAGGTTTTCTGATTTTAGTTCGTAGGATTCATCTGTCTGGAAATATTCCATAACACGCTCTACAAATTGTCTTGCTGTATATCTGGCGGCATGAACCAGCAGGTTGTCTAATTTGTTTGACTGGATGCCTAAGATTTTTCCAACGGTGTTGATTAAGAGTTTTTCTTCAAAAACTAAAATAACTTCCTGTTTTTTTTCGTTTTTGGGGGTTCCGTATATCAGGCGGTAATATACGCCGTTTCCGAATTTTTCTCCTCTGTAAGCATCGCTGATTAAATGAGATTCCAGGTGAAACATATCAAATATCAACTGAATAATTACTTTTTTCATGGCTTCTAGATCTTCACCGGGAAGGCGGTTCGTCCATTTCCGCAGGTTATGCTTTCCTGTAATTGCAAGATCTTCAGTCAGAGTGTGGCCGATCAGCCAGCCGGCGCATACGCCGAGAAAATGCTCTACTGCTTCAGTGGAATAATCGGTCTCTTCTAATTCCTGTTCAAGCGCGGGAAGCGTATTTTCGCGAAATCCTTTATGTATATGTTTGTGCTGTTCAAAACCTTCATAATGAATGGAAGCCATATATGCCTCTTCGTCTGAAAAATGTTTTACCGCATGTCCTTTAAAAAATTTGATTCCTTCCTGACACGCCCATTGACTGCTGGCTTCCTCATCCTTGAAAGCAAAGAGTTTGTTAATTATTTTGAAAAGTTTCTGATGCTCTTTGTCGATGATATCTACTCCAATATTGAAATTTTCCTGCCATACAAAACGAGTGTCCATGTAAAAATCCTCCTTTGCCAAAGTCAAAAATTATAAATTTATTATACAATATAGTAGGTTTGCAATGCAATCATAAATGTTTGAGATTTTCCATGAATTCAAATAAATGATTTCCTTATCTGTGACAGAATACACTTGCCAAAGCAGTCAAAACAATCGGGAGCCGGGAAAGAGGCTCCGCCTCCCGATTTATTTGTCAACATATTATTATAAAATATATTGACAAAATATGAAAGCCTTCATATAGTTGAAATAAAAGATACAGGAGACAGGAAGGGCTGTCAAATCATACAAAAGAGGTGATCTGCATGGAAACGGATTATATAGGAAAAGCGACATTTACAGAGGTTTATCGATTTTTAAAAGACAAGCCTAACGGTGAGCTCTTTCAGGCGTTCAAAAGCCTGTTTGGCGTCGGGCTTTTATTTTTTCCGGCGCTCATGTGTCAGGATGTTGGAATAATTACGGATATCGCCACTGGAGCGACGCTTGCCGGAGCAGGCGTCGGAACAATCATAGGCAAAGCGGCGAAATATACCGTTTCGCTGTTTTGGAATCAGGAGCATAAAGATTATGCAGCCAGATATGATCAAATGCAGATGGCACAGGTTATGTTGGTGTATGCGTCTTATTTTGATACAATCAGTCAGTATCTGCCTGATGAAAACGGAGAGATCATCCTTTCTTCCGGTGACCGGCGGAAGATTTCTCAAAATGGATTTCAGGCATATTTGAAGAAACTGGAAAAATCAGCGCAGCGAAATAAAAATATGCCAAAGCTATTGGAACATGAAATTGCTCTCCCCAATCCGGCAAGGGGATTTTCGCAGTATAAAGAAGAATTGAAAAAATTTTATGAGGCGATAAACATAGAATTTATAAAATTCTTTGAGGAGTGTTCTTTTTGGAAAGAAATTACAGTGTCTGCCGACAGCATTGACGGAGCACAGAAGAAATTCTTTTTGAATTTGCTGGAAAAATTACCGGAGAATGCATTATGCACCTACGAAAAACAATATTTTGAGCTGTCAAAGGAATTTCCGGAATTTGCCGTCTGGGCCAACCATGCGGAGCACGTCCGTATGGAAACACAACTTGACATTGGTTTTCAGAACATAGCCAAAGAAATGGAGCAGTTGAGAAAATGCCTGAGCGGCAGAGAAAATGAAACGGCGGAAACGCTGAGCCACTATCAGAAAAAATATGAGAATTATGTAAAAACAGCGGTAATTGAAGGTAAAGAGAACGATTTTGCCGGAGATATCATATTTCCGGCGAAAAAAGAAATATTTGTGCCGCAGTCGTTTCAGGCGCTTACTTATCACGGAGCTTTGCAATTAGAAAAAAGCGACGCTTGGAAGGGCTCTTTTTTGGGAGAAGATATCGGCCGTTATATCAGAAGCGTTTTACAGCATCCCAAATATGGGGAGTTTCCGATGCTGATTCTGGGGCTGCCCGGAGCAGGAAAAACCCTCCTGTGCCATATGCTTGCCGCGCAGATTCTATCCGCTGAATATTATGTTATCATTATCCGTCTCCGGGATGCGATTGCGGAAAATACCATAATAAAACAAATTGACGCCCAGATTGAGCGTGATTTTGGAGATGACTGTACATGGAATGATTTGAGAAGAAATATAAAGGATAAACCATTTCTGCTGATATTTGACGGATATGACGAGCTGCTGCAGGCAAGCGGAAAGACGCATTCGGATTATCTGAATAAAATCGCGGAATTTCAGGCAGATCACAGATCCTATTATCATAGTATGGTACGCTGTATTGTAACAAGCAGAGAGACTTTGATTGATAAAGCGGCAATTCCTGCAGGATGTCCCGTTCTGCGGCTTTGTGAGTTTGACGAGGAACGGATTGGAGCCTGGTGTAGAATCTGGAATCAGGCAAATGAGCAGTACTTTGTCAATCATCATGTTGACAGACTTGAAATTGCTTCTGCCGGCAAGGTGAGAGAGCTTGCGGGACAGCCGCTTTTGCTCTTAATGCTGGCGTTATATGAAATGAATGGAAATCGTTTGCAGGAACAAGGAGACATCAGCCGTGCAAAACTGTATGATAAGCTGATTCAGGATTTTGTGATCAGAGAGAAGGAAAAGGATGCGAAATTCCGACAGCTGCCGCAAAAGAAAAAAGACGAGGAGGTTCGAAAGGGATTTCATTATCTGGGGATGGCCGCTCTTGGAATGTATAACCGCAAACAGCTTTATATACGGACGACAGATCTGAATCGGGATATGAATTTTCTGACAAAGGAAGACGGTTTTGCCATAGATGCAGAGGAGAATGCGCTGGAAGCTGGAGAAAAACTGGTGGGCAGCTTCTTTTTCATTCACAGTTCGAAATCTACGGCGAAAAAGAATGGAAGAGACACACAGACAGCGGCTTATGAATTCTTACATAATACATTCGGCGAATTTTTGACGGCGCACTTTATTCTGGAACTGGCATTTGGCCTGATTCAGCGGCAGCTCCGGGATGAAGATCTGGATGAAAATTTTATCTGGACAGAGACGTTAAAGAAAAAATGGCATATCAGTCTTGCGTATACGCCCCTCTTTACCAGACCGGTGGTGCTTCATATGATCCATGAAATGTCGGATATTATGGCGCGGGAGCGGGGGATTGATTCAGAAAAAGTTCAGGAGGCGCTGGATATCCTGTTTCGCCATGAGATCGGCCAGATTATAAAAGGAAACGCTTTTTCCAAAATAGACAGTACGCTGAAGATGCAGGGAAATCCTCTGGAACATCCGGAGCTGATGCTGCATATGGCTGCATATAGTATGAATCTGGTTTTGCTGCGGGTAACCATTTGCTCGGATTTCGTTGACTTTACAGAATCATTGGGAACGGCTGAAGACTGGCGGAAACTGACGCATATGTGGAGGTATGCGTTTTCCGAGGAAGAGCTGGTAGGAATGTCCTGTCTGCTTAGGCTGGAGCGCACAGAGAAACCGTACAGGCTTGTCTATCAATATGATGAGGAAGCGGCAAACCGTACGGCTTCTTTTTCAAAACTGGACAGGATGTGCCGGGTAGCCAATATTTTGGGAGAAGATGCGGAATATGCGGTGTTTAGCGCGTATCTCTATCCGATGAATCCGAGGATATGCAAGGTGATCGAGCAGGAAGAATTGCAGGTAGAAACGCAGTATGCGTTAAAAGAAACAATGCAGTGTATTTTGAGCACGGAGCTTAAGGGGGAAAAACTGACGAATGCACTGCTGTTTCTGCAAATGAGCTGCGAAAAAGATAAAGATGCAGCGGGATTTTATCTGTATTGCACCCTGGTACGAGCCATGATTGAGCAGCATACGTTAGATAAAGCGTGTATTTTAAAATTGATGAATTCCGTAATTTTTCAAATTACAAATCATGTAATTAGAGGGCAAATTCATGAACGCAGATGGATTTTTCTGAATCTTATTTTTCAGGAGATTTTCAAATGCGTATATGTTTTGCCGGAATCGGAAAAAATCAGATTATTAAGAGAATTTACAGAATATTATAGTTATGAAATCCGTAACCTTCCTCATCGTATATGGCATCTGAGATATATTATAAGATCCATGAAATATATCATGTTTTCTTATTGTAAAATGATGCAGTCTATCATAAAGAGGAGCCGAAAAGAAGAATTCGGAAGAATTTTTTATGAGTTTATCCGGGAAGTCTCTCATGAGGAAATGATATTTCAGATCTTGTCTGAAAAAGAGCTTGCTGAGATTTTTTGGACATGTCTCGCTATAAAAAAAGCAACGGGCTCTGCTTACGGCGAGGATGTTTTTCTTTTTCTGATTCAAGGGATTTCTTTTGCGAATATGCATTACCGATCAGAGGAACTGAAATCGTCTTTTTTCAGGCCGATTATTGAATGTTTTTATTCTGCCTCGCAGAAAACCAAGTATGGAGTGGGTCTGCAGTATTCGGAAAATCTGAAAACTTATTTTAAAAAGACGAATATGGCGAGGCTGTTGTTACCCGCTTATGAACAGACATTTTATCATTTTTTTTATCTGGTCTGCGATCTGTATGAAATCAGTGGGGAAATACTGTATTTTGACTGGATCGCGGAGTTGGTTTCGGCTGTTAAAAAATATGGATGTCAGATGTCGCTGCAGACGCTGAAAATAATTGCAAAATATGCACAGATGACGCAGAGTCAAAAACTGTGTCTGGAAATTAAGAACGTTTTGCAGCCATTGGCGCCGGGTCAGTGAGAAGACACAGAGATATGGGTTTGCCAATGGGGTGGGGAATTTGTAATAATTCACAAAAATGGAGTGGAAAATCTGGAATTATTGTGATACACTGAACATATATTTATCACTTAAATAAGGAGAAGGGAGAAAAGATATGCAGATAAAAAGAGTTACAAAGATGCTTTCAGCAGTTTTATCCGCAGCGATGTTGATCACTTCTGTGCCGGCGGCATTTTTGGCGGAAACGGTAGAGCCGGCAGGAGTCGGAGAAAAGGCGCGGGAAGAAAATCTGCTGAAAATTTGGTTTGACGAACCGGTAAGTCAGGGAACGGTCAGGCCGGGGATGCAGGGCGGTCAGGGAACAACGATGCCGGATAATATCTGGCAGCAGCTGACGCTCCCCATTGGCAATAGTATGATGGGGGCAAATATTTACGGCGAAATCGCAGAAGAACATCTGACATTTAATCAGAAAACGCTTTGGAATGGAGGACCAAGCGAGAGCAGACCGAATTATAATGGCGGTAACAAGCAAAATATGGCTGATACATATCAAAGAGTTGTCGACCTGTTTCTGGCAGGTGAGGATTCAGCCGCCTCCAGTCTTTGCGATTCCCTTACGGGAGAATCGGCGGGATACGGCGCCTATCAATCCTGGGGAGATATTTTTCTCAAGTTTGACGGGTTAACATCTTCTACTGATTATAGGAGAGATCTTGATTTGACAACAGGAATGGCAAATGTAGATTTTACGGCAAACGGAACGGATTATCACAGAGAATATTTTATCAGTCATCCTGACAATGTCCTTGCTATGAAACTTACGGCGGACGGAAGCAGTAAACTTAATATGAATGTTAAGTTTTTGGTAGATAATGGTGAGACGGATGATGAAACGACGTCATATTTGAACAGGAAACTTGGAAAAGAAAACGTCTCATATACCGTAAATGCACAGGAAGGAACAATTGTAACAAAAGGTCAGATGCAGGATAATCAGATGCAGATGAATTCTATGTTGAAAGTCCAGACACAGGGAACGGTAACAAAGAATGCGGATGGACAGTCTTTAGATGTTGCAAATGCAGACGAAGTAGTAATTTTTATTTCTGCCGATACGGATTATAAAAACGATTATCCCTCTTACCGCACCGGAGAGACGCCGGAGGAGCTGGCGGAGAGTGTTGCACAGACTGTAACGGCTGCTGCAGAAAAAGGATACAGCGAAGTACAGAAAAGTCATTTGAAAGATTATCAGGAATTGTTTGGAAGAGTGAATCTTGATCTTGGACAATCTGCAACAGATAAAACAACAGATGCGCTGCTCACTGCTTATAACGCCACCGGAAACGGAGCGGCATCGGACACAGAGAAACGTTTGCTGGAAGTGATCCTTTATCAATACGGCAGATATTTGACCATTGCCTCTTCCAGAGAGGGCGATCTGCCGTCTAATTTACAGGGAGTATGGCAGAACCGTGTAGGCGATCATACCCGTGTCGCATGGGGCTGCGATTATCATATGAACGTAAACCTGCAGATGAATTACTGGCCGACCTATTCGGCAAATCTTGCAGAGTGCGCAACGCCTTTGATTGATTATGTGGATTCTTTGAGGGAACCGGGGCGCGTTACCGCAGAAAGCTATTATGGCATTAAGAGTGAAACAGGCGAAGCAAATGGGTTTACCGCACATACACAGAACACGCCGTTTGGATGGACTTGTCCCGGATGGGCATTTTCCTGGGGATGGTCGCCTGCAGCAGTGCCATGGATTATACAAAACTGCTGGGAGCATTATGAATATACGGGTGATGTGCAGTATATGAAAGAGCACATTTATCCCATGTTAAAAGAAGAAGCGATTCTTTATGATCAGATACTTGTAGACAGCGGCGTGAAGATTACGCTTGCTGACGGAACAGAGAGCACACGCCTGGTATCGGCGCCGACGTATTCGCCGGAGATGGGAATCCGCACATTAGGCAATGCATATGAGCAGGTGCTGATCTGGCAGTTATATGAAGATGCTATAACAGCTGCAAAAACGTTGGGTGTAGACAGTGATCTTGCTGCACAATGGAAAAAGAATCAGGATCGGCTTGCCCCTATTGAAATCGGAGACAGCGGACAGATCAAGGAATGGTACAATGAGACAACATTAGGACAGACTACAACAGGTCCAGTTACAGGTTATGAAGCAGGGCATCGTCATATGTCGCATCTGCTTGGCGTTTTTCCGGGGGATCTGGTTTCAGTAGAGAATAAGGAATATATGGATGCCGCAATTGTGTCTCTGGAAAACCGCGGATATAATTCTACCGGTTGGGCTATGGGACAGCGTATTAACGCATGGGCAAGAACCGGCGACGGAGAAAAAGCGCATCTTTTAATTCGGAATCTTTTTAGCGGAGGCATCTATCCGAATCTCTGGGATTCACATGCTCCGTTCCAAATTGACGGTAATTTTGGTTACACCTCTGGTGTAAATGAAATGCTGATGCAGAGCAACGTGGGATATATTAATATTCTTCCGGCAATTCCGGCGATTTGGTCAGAAGGTTCTGTAGACGGTATTTTAGCAAGAGGAAACTTTGAGATTGGCATTGAATGGCAGGAAGGAAAAGCAACATCTGTTGAAATTGAGTCGAAAAACGGCGGTGAATGTGTTGTTCAGTGTAAAGGAATTAAAGGCAGTAACGTAACGGTAAAAGATTCCGGCAATAACGTAATTACAGTTACGCCGGATGCAGATGCGGAAAAAGACCGTATTTCTTTTGAGACTACAAAAGGTGAAACTTATACAATTACCGGTTTTGGTGAAGGTATAGAGGAAAAGGAGAAGCTGGCGGCTCCGACAAACGCAGCGGCAAATGTAAGCGCAAACGGTGTGACGCTTACATGGAATGCAGTTAACGGCGCGGATTACTATAATGTATATCGTAAAGTGAACACAGATTTTGTGAAAATCAATACATCGAATGTATCGGGAACCACATATACAGATGCAGACGCTCTGGAATTGGATGAAGATGCAAGATACCGTATCGCAGCGGTAAAAGACGGAGAAGAAGGCCTGCATTCCGCAATTGTTATAGCAAATATAACCAACATACAGAAACAGGTGACAATTACATTTCGTTCAGAAGAAACGATTGACGGCGGCACACTTCCGGCTGCAGTACAGAAGATGAGTGGAGACAGCTGTACACTTCCGGAATGCAATGCAACGGTAACAGGTTATCAGTTTGCGGGCTGGAATGATGGAAAAAGAACTTATACTGCAAACAGCAGTTATACGGTGCCCAGAAAAGATATGACATTAACGGCAGTGTGGGAAGCAGATGCTTATGACAAACTGGATAAAACAGGGTGGAGCGCAACCGCGGGAAGTGAACAAAATTCAGGGAACGATGGGCCTGCAAGTAATGCAATTGATGACAATGAAACAAACTGGTGGCACAGCAATTATTCAGTTAATAGCAAAAAACCTGTGATTGCAGATCCTGGCGAGCGGAACGAATTTACGATTGACTTTGGGAAAACGATCAGTGCAGATAAATTTGAATATGTACCGCGTACAGAAGGAAATGGATTTATTACGGGTTATCGTTTGTATTATAGTACAACGGCAGACGGTGATGATTTTATAGAAATCGGCGACGGCGGAACATGGGCATATAATTCTATGAAGAAATCGGTTCTATTTGGTGAGGCAATTTCTATGCGCAGGATTCAAATCCGTGCAACAGAGACGAATGGTTCAGAAGGTTTAAATAAACATATTACTGCAGCGGAATTTAATTTATACACTTTAAAAGACGGCATTATTTCTCCAACAGCAATTAATGCAGACACAGAAATGACATTGAACATTGGAGAGAGTAAAAAGATTGCAGCATCAGTTATTCCCGCAAATGCAACTTATAAAGAAATCACTTATAAAAGTTCTAATTCACAGATTGCCAGCGTTTCTGCAGACGGTACAGTAACAGCAGGATCAAAAACAGGAACAGCAGAGATTACGATGACAGCGTTTGGCAACATAACGGCAGTATGTACAGTTACAGTTATTTCTAATATAGAAGTAGAAAGTATTAGCCTGGAAAAAGAAAGCGTTACACTGCAGCCTGGCGGAGAGGTTGCTCTCATAGTCAATATTCAGCCATATTACGGTGTAGACAGAACAGTAACATGGCAGTCAGATAACGAAGAGGTTGCAACCGTCGACAACGGTATGGTAACGGCAGTTGGGTATGGAAATGCTGCAATTACCGCTACGGCATCCAATGGTTTGACGGCAGCTTGTGAAATCTGGGTTGTGAAAAGATCAGAAGAATCCGGTGACAAAACCGAATTAAGCGCAAAATTAGAAGAACTGGACGGAAAAGATGTAAGCGGTTACACAGAAGAGAGTATGAAAGAATATTTCGATGCTCTGGAAAAAGCACAAAAAGTCCTCGGCTCTAAAAATCCGTCGCAGCCAGAAATTAATGCTGCATTGGAAAGACTGAAGAATGCAGTAGACGGTTTAAAAGAAAAAGCTTCGACTGAAAAGCTTGACGCGCTGAAAAAGAAGATTGAAGAAGCGGAGAAAAAAGACTTAAGCAGCTATACAGCAGAAAGTGCAGCGGCAGTTACCAATGCTTTATCAGAGGCAAAGAAACTTTTGAATACAGATGCATCAAATGCAGATATAGATCAGGCGCTTAAGGATTTGGAATCTGCATTGCAAAAACTGGTTCCTCTTTCAGGAAAAGGAACGGAACCGTCTGTACCTGGATTAAACACCCTCATTGAAGATGCAAATCTCCAATACAGAGTGACGAAGTCCGATGCCGTAAACGGCACAGCAGCAGTAACCGCCGTAACAGCTGCGGGCAAAAAGAAAGGCACGATCACAATCCCCGCAACGGTAGAGAAAGACGGTTATACATTTAAAGTTACGGTAATCAATAAAAATGTATTCAAAGGCTGCAAGAAGAAATTGAAATCCGTTATCATCGGAGCAAATGTAACGGAGATCGGAGCAACCTGCTTTAATAAATGCAGCAAACTTAAGAGCATTCGCTTTATGGGCACAGTTGCGCCGAAGAAAGCCGGAAAGAATGCATTTAAAGGAATTAAATCGACCTGTAAGATTTTCTATCCGAAGAGCATGAGCAAATCGGAACTTAAGAAATTAAAGAAGATAATGAAGAGCGCAGGTAAGAAAGTGGTTTATAAAAAGAAATAAATAATAAAACAGAAGCTGCCGCGCTTGCGGCGGCTTTTGTCATTTATAGATATGCAGACAAAAGGAAAAGGAGGAAAGACATGCGCGCAAAAACATTATTCAAAAAAATATCCGTTGTTTTATTGGCGGCGGTGTTGATGACTTCCATTCCGGCGGATATTCCGGCAGCGTCAAATCCCTCCATAGAGGCGGCGGGAGCCGCTGGAATGGGACAGGAGAATCTGCTGAAATTATGGTATGATGAGCCGGTGAGCCAGGGAACGGTCCGGCCCAATATGATGGGAGGTCAGGGAACGCAAAATGCAGACAACGTCTGGCAGCAGCTGACACTTCCGATTGGAAACAGCAGGATGGGGGCGAATGTTTACGGAGAAGTGGCGGAAGAACATCTGACATTCAACCACAAAACGCTCTGGAACGGCGGGCCGAGCGACAGCAGGCCCAATTATAACGGCGGAAATAAGGATAATATGTTCAGCATTTACAAAAGGATTGTAGATTTGTTTTTGGCAGGCGAGGATTCGACAGCGTCTGATCTGTGCGAATCTCTGGTCGGGGAACAGAGCGGATACGGCGCCTATCAGTCCTGGGGCGATATTTATCTTACGTTTGGCGGATTGACTGCATCTACGGCAAAAACAAATTACAATCGAGGCCTTGACCTTTCCACGGCGGTGGCAAACGTAGATTTTACGGCAAACGGAACAGACTATCACAGGGAGTATTTTGTCAGTTATCTGGATAATGTCCTTGCCATGAAATTGACGGCAAGGGGCAGCAATCAATTAAATATGGATGTGAAATTTTTAGTGGATAACGGCGAGAGCAATGAGGTTACATCCAATTTAAACAACAGGCTTGGAAAAGAAAATGTGACCTATACGGTAAACGCAGCCGACAAAAGCATTGTTATGTCGGGACAGATGCAGGATAATCAGATGAAGATGAACTCTATGGTAAAAATTGTGACGTCAGGAACCGTAACAAAAAACGGAGACAATCAGTCCCTGCATGTCGCAAATGCAAACGAGGCGGTTATATTCATATCTGCAGATACGGATTATAAGAATGAATATCCGACTTACCGAACGGGAGAGACAAAAGAGACGCTTGCGGCAAGCGTCGCAAAAACAGTTGCGGATGCAGTGGGAAAGGGATATGACGAAGTAAAAAAACGCCATCTGGAGGATTATCGGGAATTGTTTGACCGGGTAAAACTGGATTTGGGGCAGACGGTGTCAAATAAGACAACGGACGATCTTTTGACTGCATATAATGCGACGGGAGGCGGAGCGGCGACAAATGCGGAAAAACGCCTGTTGGAAGTAATCTTATATCAATACGGCAGATACTTAACGATTGCGTCCTCCAGAGAAGGAGATCTGCCTTCCAATTTACAGGGAGTCTGGCAGAACCGTGTCGGTGACTATAATCGCGTCGCATGGGGATGCGACTATCACATGAATGTAAACCTGCAGATGAACTATTGGCCGACCTATTCGGCGAATCTTGCAGAGTGCGCCACTCCGTTGATTGATTATGTGGATTCTTTAAGAAAGCCGGGACGTGTGACGGCGGAAAAATATTTTGGCATAAAAAGTGAAGAAGGGGAAGAAAACGGATTTACGGCACATACCCAGAATACGCCCTTTGGCTGGACATGTCCGGGATGGAAGTTTAGCTGGGGCTGGTCGCCTGCGGCAGTGCCCTGGATCTTACAGAATTGTTGGGAATATTACGAATACACGGGTGATGTGGAATATATGAGAGAGCACATCTATCCGATGTTAAAGGAAGAGGCCTTGTTATACGATCAGATTTTAGTGGATACGGGTGTTAAAATCACACTTCCGAACGGGAAAGAAAGCACAAGGCTGGTATCCGCTCCCTCCTATTCGCCGGAATGGGGACCGTATTCTCTCGGAAATGTTTATGAGCAGGGATTAATCTGGCAGCTGTATGAAGATGCCGCGGAAGCCGCAAGAATTTTAAAAGTAGACACGGCATTAGCCGCGAAGTGGAAAGAAAATCAAAGCAGGCTGGCTCCGATTGAAATCGGTGACGAAGGCCAGATCAAAGAATGGTATAATGAGACGAGAGTCGGTTATATTACAAACGGTTCAACAGAATCTAAAGTCCCAAAATGGGAATCGGTGCACAGGCATATGTCTCACATGCTGGGGCTCTTCCCGGGCGATCTGGTTTCCGTGGATAACCAGGAATATATGGACGCTGCAGTCGTGTCTTTATCCGGACGCGGAGACAGCACCACCGGCTGGGGTATGGGACAGCGGATCAATGCCTGGGCAAGAACCGGGGACGGGAACAAAACATATGTACTAATTAAAAATCTCTTCCGGGACGGCATCTATCCCAATCTCTGGGACGCGCATCCGCCGTTCCAGATTGACGGAAACTTTGGCTATACTTCCGGCATAAACGAAATGATGATGCAGAGTAATATGGGATATATCAATATACTTCCGGCAATTCCGGATACATGGGCAGACGGTTCCGTAGACGGCATTGTGGCAAGGGGCAATTTTGAGCTGAAGATCGATTGGGCGGACGGGAAAGCAACCGCTGTTCAAATTCTCTCAAACAACGGCGGAACCTGCAGCGTATTATGCAAAGGAATCAAAGGCGGAAATGTAAAAGTAACGGATTCCGAGCAACGGGAAATCATTGTTATTCCCGATGCAGACGGGACAAAAGACCGGATTTCATTTGAGACAGAAAAAGGCAGGACATATCAGATCACCGGTTTTGGCGAGGGAATCGCAGAAGAAAAAAGACTGGCGGCTCCGTCGAATGTGCGGGCCTCTGTTAGTGCAAACGGGGCAGCCATATCCTGGAATGCGGTATCCGGCGCGGATTCCTATAATATTTACCGCAGAGTAAATACCGATTTTGTAAAAATAAATAAAAATCCCATCACAGGAACAACCTATACAGATCCGGAGGGACTCCTTTCGGAAGAAAATGCAAAGTACCGTGTTGCGGCAGTCAAAGCGCAAAAAGAAGGAATGCTTTCTGCAATTGTTACCGCCAATACGACCAGCATCAAAATTCCGGTCACCATTACCTTCCGTTCAGAAAAGGAAATAAACGGCGCACTTCCGGCGCAGGAGTCAAAACAAAGCGGCGACGTTTATACACTTCCGAATTGCACGGCGTCCGTGACAGGTTTTCGGTTTGCCGGCTGGAGCGATGGGAGAAAAACCTATTCTGCAGGCGGCAGTTATACCGTGCCGAGGACAGATACGGCGCTAACGGCGGTATGGGAAATAGACGCATACCAGAAATTGCCGACAAACGGCTGGATTGCTGTGGCTGGAAGTGAAGACGAAGATGATGGGAATGATGATGGACGTGCGGCCGATGCAATTGATAATAATGAAGCGACCTGGTGGCATAGTAATTATTCGGATTCCTCCAAAGCAGCTGTGGTTGGAGATCCCGGAGAACGAAACGAATTTACCATTGATTTCGGCAAAACGGTAAATATTGTTTCACTTGAATATGTTCCCCGCAGCGACGGAGAGGGAAACGGATTTATTACCGGATACCGGCTGTATTACAGCGAGTCGGCGAACGGCGGCTTTACGGAAATCGGCAATGGAGGAACCTGGGCGTATAACGGCGAAAAGAAATCTGCGGAATTTGGCAGGGCCATTCCGATGCGAAGGATTCAGATCCGCGCTACGGAAACAAACGGAGAACTGGGCCGAAATCAATATATCCACGCAGCGGAATTCAACGTGTACACATATAAGGACGGCATCGTCGTTCCCACAGGGATTCAGGCGGATGCGGCGATCAATTTAAACTTTGGAGAAAACAAAAAATTAAACGCAGCGGCGGCGCCTGCAAACGCAACCTACCAGGAATTGACTTATACCAGTTCGAATCCTCTGATTGCAAGTGTTTCAAAAGATGGTACCGTGACGGCGGGCGTTTCTAAAACAGGCGCTGCCGACATTACAATAACGGCATTTGGAGGAGCGACGGCTGTCTGCCGTGTTACGGTCACTCCGCCCATAGAGCCAGAGAGTATCCGTCTGGATAAAAATCATATCACGTTAAAGCCGGGAGAGGAAACCGTTCTTACGGCTGTCATCGAACCGGAGGCGGCGACAGACAAAACCATAGCATGGAGTTCAGACCATGAAGACATTGTAACCGTGGATAACGGCATCGTAAGGGCAGCTGCAGAAGGCACGGCAAAAATCACGGCGCAAACTTCTAACGGACTGACGGCTGAGTGCATTGTTACAGTTGCCAAAGCCGGAGAGGCGGAGCGTATTCATTTAAATAAAGAAAGCATTACGCTGCAGCCGGGACAGGAAGAAACGCTTACTGCCAGTATAGAACCCGAGAATGCGCCGGATCAGACTTTGATCTGGAGTTCGGAGGATGAAACGATTGCAACGGTGGAAAACGGCAGAGTAAGCGCATTGAAACATGGAGAAACAAGGATTGTGGTTACGACTTCTAATGGCGTGACGGCATTCTGTGACGTTTTTGTTTTGGAACAGATACAGGAAGGAGACAAGACAGAGCTGGCGCAAATCGTGGAGAAATTGACGGCTGAGGAGAAAGACTTCAGTGTTTATACGAATTCCAGCGTGCAGAAATACCAGGAGGCATTGGAATGGGCGCAAAGAGTATTGGATACGGAGAATGCGTCACAGCCCGAAATTGATAAAGCGTACAGAGAGCTGAATGAGGCCGTAGAAAATCTGGCAAAAAAAGCGCAGCCGGAAAAAATAGAAGAGCTCAGACAGCAGATTATAGATGCGGAGAAAAAGAATCTGAGCATTTATACAGAAGAATCCGTAAACATATTTTCAAAGGCATTAGAAGAGGCAAAGAAACTTCTAAATGGCGATGTGTCTGCAGCGTCAGTGGAAAATGCCATGAAAAATCTCGCAGATGCAGAAAAAAAACTTGCTATTGATCCGAAAAAAGAGGAAAATAGGAAGGTTCCCACACAGAATTCGCTTATAGAAGATGCAAATCTCCAATACACAGTGACCAAATCAGATGCCCGAAACGGTACAGTGACCGTATCCGGCGTAACGGCTGCAGGCAAAAAGAAAAGCGCCATCACAATTCCCGCAACGGTGGAGAAAGACAGTTATGTCTTTAAGGTTACGGCAATCAATAAAAATGTATTTAAAGGCTCTAAAAAGAAATTGAAATCCATTGTGATTGGAGCGAATGTGACAGAGATTGGAGCAAACAGCTTTTATAAATGCAGCAAGCTTAAGACTATCCGTTTCATGGGTACGGCAGCTCCGAAAAAGGTCGGAAAAAATGCATTTAAGGGAATCAAACCGGCGTGTAAGATTTTCTATCCAAAGGCCATGAACAAGGCAGAGATTAAGAAATTAAAGAAGAAAATGAAGAGCGCAGGCAAAAAGGCAGTATATAAGAAGAAATAAATGACAGAAAAAGGGGCTGTCGCTTTAACGAATGAAAATTCGTGAGGCGTCAGCTTCATTTTT